>NZ_JARAMH010000028.1:0-33609 GCF_029524215.1 Kocuria oceani
GCGATAGGGGTATGGGTGAACCACTTCAATTACCATCGGCCCCATACCGCCTGTGGCGATCAGCCCCCGGCCTCACGCGTCCCGGCCCGTGCTAGTAACGTCATGCCCTCTTACATCTAGGAACCGGCCGACGTGGTCGGCGCCGGCGTGGTAGTTCTCGGTCGCGGCGACGATGGCGGCGGGCTCGTCGAGGCCGTCCCGGTGCCGGTAGTCCTCCCACCCGGCGACGGTCCACGACAGGACGGCGTCGGCGTCGGCCTCTAGCTGCTCGGGGAGGTCCTTCACGGGGCGGCGGCCGCCGGTGTCGAACTTCTGGTCGAACGGGATCACGCGCAGTCGCGCCCAGATCGCGGGGTCGTCTCCGTCGACGCGGGGCAGGTGGTTGGTGATCAGCGCCAACGTGTGCGACGCGTTGAACTCGACGAAGTCCTGTCGCATGCGGCGGGCGCGGATCCGGTCGCCGCCGGTGAGGCGCTTGACGGTGGACATGGCCAGCTTGCGGCCCTCGTCGGTCTCGGACACGACTGCCCACCGGACGCCGCGGAGGTCCATTTCGCCGGTCGGGTGGGCGCCGTCGCGGTGCAACAGGAGGTCCGGCTCGACGACGGTCGCGTACTCGCCTAGGGCGAACCCGAGGGCGCCGTAGAACGTGCCCTTGCCGTTGCGGCCGGTGCCGGTCAGGATCGCTAGCTTGTGCTCGAGGACGCGGCCGGTGAGGGCCTGGCCGACGTATCGGGCTAGGAATGCGCGGACGTCGCTGTCGGGGAGGGTGCTGCTCAGGAACCTGGCCCACCGGGACCCGTCGAGGTCCTCGGGTCGGTAGGCGCCGCGGGTGACCTTCGTGATCCGGTCGGCGGGGTCGTGTGGCCGTAGGGCCATGGTGCGGAGGTCGAGGGTGCCGTTGGCGGTGTTCAACAGCCACGGGTCGGCGTCGAGGTCGTCGATCGTGCGGGCGAACGCGGGTAGGTCCTCGGCGATCTTCAGGACGCCGCGTTGTGCTGCGTCCCTCTCGATCTTGCGGAGGGCGTTCACGCGGTCGCGGTCGCGGTCCTCGAGGGCGGCGCGTAGGTCCTGGGCGAGGACGTCGATCAACGCGCGGCGGGCGTGGCCGACCTTGTCTTCCTCCCATCGGCGGCCGTCCCACGCGAACCAGCCGAACCCGTGGACGTGCATGAGGCGGTCCTGGTAGGCGGTGGCCAGCCGGTAGGCCATGCGGGTCTCGCCCTCGTGCAGATCGGCCGTCGCGGGTGTGCCGGCCGGGGCCGTGATGGAGCTCGCGGCCGTCGTGGCGCTCGCGGTGGTCCCGGGGGTGAACACGTCCCGGAGGTCGCCGGCGCTGGGCTGGCCGCCGCGGTCGGGCAGGATCCGCTCGAGCGGCCACGGGTCGGCGGTGCCGGTGTCCCACCCGCTCGCGAACGTCGCTTCGAACGTGGCCGGGCCGTCGTCGTCGAGGACGCCGTTCTGTTGGCACGCGGCGCGCAGGGCGTCGTGGACCTCTGCGCGGGTGAGGCCGTGGTCGGCTGCGTGTCCGAACCACAGGGCGGCGTCGTTGAGGGCCTGGTTCCGGCCGCCGGTGGTCTCGCGGGCGAGCCGGGTAGCGGTGGCGGCCAGGGACCCGCGTAGGCGTCTGCGCGTGCCGTCCTCCTCCGGCTGCGCGCCGGGGGTGGGGAGCGTGGGCGTGGCTGCGGTGGTGGCCGCCGGGGCGGCGCGCTGCGGGCGGTGGGTGTCGAGCCAGTCGGCGAACCGCTCGGCGCCGTCGGCGTCTCCAGTGCCCTCGACCAGCCGGGACCACGCGAGCCGGTAGGGGCGGGGGCGGCCGGTGACCTCGTCGCGGTGCTCGGCCTTGGTCCGCATGGTGCCGGGCAGGAACACGAGGCCGGTCGTCTTGACGTCGACGCCGGGGTGTTCGGTGAGGCCGTCGATCTTGTCGCCGGTCGGCCGGGCGGGGGAGGGGACGTAGTAGTGCGTCCCGGCTCCTCCGGTGTGGACCTCGGCGTAGATGGGGACGCCGGCGGCGGCGAGCGCGTCGCGTAGGGCTGGGGCGTCTCCGCCGTTGCGGGGGTCGACGTCGAGGACGGCGAACGCGCCCGGGGCCATGACGGCGGCCAGGTGCGCGCCGGGGGCCTCGCGGTGGTGGGTGATCGCTGCCCGGTTCCCGTCGGTGCCGGTGACGCCCTTCCACGCGGGGAACCGGTCGCCGAACGTGAGGACGGGGTGGCCGGCGGCGGTCAGGGCGTCGAGGAACTCCTCGACGGGGGCGGACCCGAACGCGTGCTGCGTCGTATCCTGGTGGTGATCGTTGCGGCCCGCGTGATTGATCTCGACGCCCTCCAGGTTCTCGGCCTGGGGGGCGTTGCTCGTGCTCGTCATCGGTGGTCGCCTCCCGCCGGGGTGCTGGGGGCGAGGAGGGCGGCGACGCGCTGCAGCTGCTCGTCGGTCATCGGGGGCCACGCGGCGGCGACGGTGGCGGCGTGGTCGGCGAACCGGCCCCGCGGCGTGGTGGGTGTGGTGCTCGTGCCGGTGGCGGTCATCGGGCACCCCCGGTGGGGGTGAGGAGGGCGCGGACCTCTTCGGCGTCGAGACGGATGTTCCGCCCGAGGCCGTAGCGGGTCAGGGTGCCGTCAAGGACGCGCCGTTCGATGGTGCGGCGGTGGCATGACAGGTGCTCGGCGGCTTGCCGGATGGTCCAGAATTCTTCGGGCGCGGTGTCGCGCATGGTGGATACCTCGCAGGTGTGTTGATACCTGCGCGGCTCCCGTCACATGTGCCCTCGGTCGTGAATTCCTCTGGGGCGGACGGCGATGCGCTTGTGTGCCTCTGGACTCTTGGTGGATCTACGTTCCCCGCCGGTTGGTGTCCCTCACGATGGACCCGGCGGCTACTCGTGGCGTCAGATTAACACAGGGTGTGGCGGGGTGACAGCGGCGGCTACGCCTTCGGGGTGATGCGGATCGTCTCGGGGCGGAAGTAGGGCTGTCCCGGCTTCCACCCGGCCGGGCGGCCGCGGGGGCTGGGGAGGATCACGACGTCGGCCAGGGCGCGGACGATAGCGCGCTGACGGTCGACGGGGGCGTCGAGGAACATCTGGCCGGGGTCCGGGGCTGCGGCGAGGTCCTCGAACCCGGTGGACGCGGCGGCGGTGGCCAGCCGGTCGCGGGCGTCGTCGAGGCGGGACTGTAGGCGCTCGGTCGCGGTGCGGACCTGGGCGGCGGTCAACATGCCGTCGGCGTAGTCGAGGCCTAGCTGGTCTAGGCGGGCGGTCAGCGCGGCGACCTCGGCCCGGGTGCCGTCGAGGTCCACGCCGTCGGCGGGGGATAGGGCGCGGCGCAGGGCCTCTGGCCTCCGTAGCAACTCGACGATGACGTCCCGGACGAGCTCGTCGGTGAGGTCGCGGCTGCGGGCGACGTGGCGGCCGTCCTGGGGGCACCGGTAGACGGTCAGCTCCCGGGACTTTCCGGCCTGGCACGCCAACCCGCAGACGCCGCACGTCGCCACGCCGGTCAGGAGGTTCGGGGACCCGTCGCCGGTGTTCGTGATCCGGGCGGGGTCGGTGAGGATGCCGACGACGGCACGCCAGGTGTCCTCGTCAAGGATCGGTGGCCACGCGGCGGCGCCGATGACTTCGCCCTTGTGCTCGATCATCGCGGCGTTGCGGGCGCGGAGGAGGACGACGCGGAGCGTGGTGCCGGTGAACGGCTTGCCGGTCGTGGTGCGCGCCCCGGCGGCGTTGACCTCGGCCGTCAGCGCGCGCATGGATCGCCCCGCGAGGACCTGGGCGGCGGCGTAGCGGATCGTCGCGGCCTCCTCCTCGCGGATCGTGACCCCGTCGTCCTCGTACCCGTACGGGCGGCGGCCACCGCGCCACTGCCCGGAGGCGGCGGCTTGGGCCTTGGCGCGGATCATGCGTTCCCGGCCGTGCTCGATCTCGCGTTGGGCGATGGTGGCCAGCAGCTTCGCGGTCATGCGGCCGTCGGGGCTGGATAGGTCGAGGTCGCCGCCCTGCACGGTGGCGACCTTGGCGCCGGTGGACTCAATCAGGTCTAGGAACTGCTCGAGCTCGGCGGTGCGGCGGTGTAGGCGGTCGGCGTGCCATGCAATCACGGCGGTGAACTCGCCGGACCGCAACCCGGCGAGGAGGCGTTTGTACCCGGGGCGGCCCTTGCGGCGGTCGTAGGCGGACAGGTCGTTGTCGTCGATGACCTCGGCGACGGCCCACCCGAGGCGGGCGGCGACGGCGCGGCAGTCGGCTTCCTGCCGTTGGACGCCGAGGCCGGCGCCAGCCTTGTCGTTGCTGATGCGGACGTAAATTGCGGCCCGCGGGCGTGTCTCTTCCATAGCTGTCAGTATCCACGGTTCGACCTCGCCATCGTGCTGAGCGCCCTGCAGGCCGCCGGATCCGTGCCGGCGACCGGCCGCACCGTCTTCCTGGCCGAGCTCGGCCTCGACGGGGCGCTGCGACCGGTGCGCGGGATCCTGCCGGCGGTCATGGCGGCGGTGCGGGCCGGGCACGAGCGGATCGTCGTCTGCGAGGCCAACGCCGCCGAGGCCGCCCTGGTCCCCGGTGCCCGGGTGGCGGGCTACGGTTGCCTCGCCGAGGTGCTCGCCGCCGCCGGCGCCGATCCGCGAGGGCTGCACCGCCCCGCACCGGCCGCCCCCTCCGCCGTCGCCCCGTCCACGACCGAGCAGGGGGACCCGGGACCCGGCGGAGCGGTACCGGACGGGGCGGCCACGAGCCCCGACCTGGTCGACGTCGCCGGTCAGGAGGACGGCCGGCTGGCCCTGGAGATCGCCGCCGCGGGCGGGCACCACCTGCTCATGGTCGGCCCGCCCGGTTCCGGCAAGACGATGCTGGCCGAGCGCCTGCCCGGGCTGCTGCCCGACCTCGAGGACGACGCCGCCATGGAGGTGACCGCGATCCACTCCCTCGGCGGCCCTGCGCAGCGGCGGACCGCGCTGATCCGGCGCCCGCCCTTCGAGGCGCCGCACCACACGGTGTCCTCGGCGGCCCTGTGCGGGGGCGGGACGGGGATCCCGCGGCCCGGTGCCGCCTCTCGCGCCCACCGCGGGGTGCTGTTCCTCGACGAGGCGCCGGAGTTCGACCGCGGCGTGATCGACGCCCTGCGCCAGCCCCTGGAGAGCGGGCGGGTGACGATCGACCGGGCGGTGGCCTCGGCGGTGTACCCGGCCCGGTTCCAGCTGGTGCTCGCCGCGAAACCCTGCCCGTGCGGACAGTCCGGAGGCCGCGGGGCGGACTGCACCTGCACCCCCCGGGTGCGCCGGTCGTACTTCGGCAAGCTCAGCGGCCCGCTGCTGGACCGCGTGGACCTGCAGATCACCGTGCCCAAGGTCTCCTACGGAGAGCTCGCCTCCGGGGCGGGCCGTGCGGAGCCGACGGCCGCCGTGGCCGCCCGGGTCGCCGCCGCCCGCGGCGCGCAGGCCGAACGCCTCCGCCGGCTGGGCCTGCGCACCAACGCCGAGCTCGGCACCGCTCTCCTGCACGGGCCCCTGCGGCCGCCGCGGGCCGTCACCGCGCCGCTGGAGCGGGCGATGGACCGGGGGGCGCTGACGGCCCGGGGGCACCAGCGGGTGCTGCGCGTCGCCTGGACGCTCGCGGACCTCGACGGCCGCGGCGCGCCGGCGGTGGAGGACGTGGACACCGCCCTGTACTTCCGCTCGCTCGTGCCCGCCTGACCGCGGCACCGACCCGACCGCACTGAAGAGGACCGCCCATGCATCCCGCCCCGACCGCTCCCCGCGCCGCCGGTGAGGGCGTGCGGCTGGCCCGCGCCGGGCTCTGCCGCCTCGTGGAGCCCACGGACCCCACCGCCATGCTGCTGCTGGCCACCCTCGGACCGGTCGCGGCCCTGGAGATCGCCGCCGGCCGGCGCCCGATCCGCGCGGCCGAGCACGTCGCCCTCGTCCGGGCCGCGGCGGAGGCCGGGTACGGTCCCCGGCAGGTCGACCTGCGCCGCGCACTGGAGCGCTGGGCCGGCCGCGCCGCCGGCCTGGACCCCGCCGCGGACCTCGCCACGGCCGCCCGGGCCGGGGCGTGGTACGCGGTGCCGGAGGACCCGGACTGGCCGGAGGCGCTGGCGGACCTGGGGCTGTTCCAGCCGATCGGGCTGTGGGGCCGGGGCCGGCGCGGGCTCCTCCGGTTCCCCGCCCGCCGTGCGGTGGCCGTGGTCGGCTCCCGCGACTGCTCCGGCTACGGCCGCGGGATCGCCCTGGACCTCGCCGGTGCGCTGGCCTCGCGCGGCTGGACCGTGGTCTCCGGCGGCGCCTACGGCATCGACCAGGCCGCCCACACCGCCGCCCTGGCCACCGGCACGGGCGCCCCGCCCACGGTCTCGGTCATGGCCTGCGGCATCGACAGGCTCTATCCGCCCGGCAACGACGAGCTGCTCCGCGGCGTCGAGGCCTTTGGGCTGCTGCTGAGCGAGGCGTCGCCGGGGTGCACGCCCAGCCGCTACCGCTTTCTGCAACGCAACCGGATCATCGCCGCCCTCTCGGCGGGGACCGTGGTCGTCGAGGCGCGGTGGCGCTCGGGCGCCCAGAACACCGCCCACCACGCGGACGGCCTCAGCCGCCCCGTGGGCGCCGTCCCCGGCAGCGTCCTCGCGGGGACCTCCGCCGGGTGCCACCGCCTGGTCCGGGAGGGCAGCGCCGTGCTGGTCACCGACGTCGACGACGTGCTCGAGCTGCTCCAGCCGCTGGGCGCCGCCGCGGCGGCCACCGACCCCGCCGACGCCGCGGAGGGACCGGCCGCGGTGGTCGACGGGCTCTCCCAGCCCGACCGCGTGCTGCTGGACGCCCTGCCGCTGTCGGCCCGCAGCCGCCCGGAGCGCCTCGTGCGGGTCGCCGGTCTGTCCGCGCGCGAGGTCCTCGGCGGACTGCACCGGCTCGAGGAGCGCGGGCTGGCCGAGGGGTCGGAGGAGGGCTGGCGCCGCCGTCGCTAGACTCGCCCCATGAGCACCGCTCCCGCCCCGCTGCCGACGGCCGTGACCCGCGCCCTGGAGCGGTACGCGGAGCATCTGCGGCACGAGAAGGCGCGCAGTCCCCGCACCGTCGGCGCCTACACCTCGGACCTGCGGGCGCTGTTCGCCTGGCTGCACCAGCGCTACGCCGTGGCCACGCCCGCGGCCGTGGACCTGGACATGCTGCGGGCGTGGCTGGCCACCCGGCACGCAGGCGGCGCGGGTCGCTCCTCGATGGCGCGCTGGACGGCCTCGGTCCGCGGCTTCTTCGGCTGGGCCGCCGCCACCGGTCTCGTGGGCGCCGACCCGAGCCTGCGGCTCGTGGCCCCCCGGCGGCAGCGCCACCTCCCGGACGTCGTGCCCGCCGACGGGATGCGGGCGCTGCTCGACGACCTCGCCGGGCGCGCCGCGGACCCGGGCGCCGCCGGGCCCGAGGGCGCCCTGCGCGCGCGGGACCGGGCGCTCCTGGAGCTGCTCTACGCCACGGGCGCCCGGGTGAGCGAGCTCGCGGGCGCCGACGTCGACGACCTCGACCGCAACCGGCGGGTGCTCACCGTGATCGGCAAGGGCGACAAGCAGCGCACCGTGCCCTTCGGGCGCCCCGCCGACGAGGCGCTGCAGATCTGGCTGGCCCGGAGGCCGCTGCTGGCCACGGCCGGGAGCGGGCCGGCGCTCTTCCTCGGGTCCCGGGGCGGGCGGATCGACGTCCGCCAGGTCCGCCGGGTCGTGGAGCGCGAGCTCGGCACGGTCCCGGACACCGCGGCGCGCGGGCCCCACGCGCTGCGCCACTCCGCCGCCACCCACCTCGTGGACGGCGGTGCTGACCTGCGCACCGTGCAGGAGCTGCTGGGCCACGCCTCCGTGGCCACCACGCAGATCTACACGCACGTCTCCGTGGACCGGCTCGGAGCGGTGTACCGCCAGGCCCACCCGCGCGCCTGAGGCCGCGCCTGCGTCCGGGGCGAGCCGGCGCCGACGGCCGCGCGACGTCGCACAGGTTGACGGCCCCGGAAACCGTGCAGTTGAATGAGATGCGTAGTGTATCCACCGCTCCGGACCGGCCGGCAGGTCGCGGACCGGGGCGGCGGGTACGGCACCGGGCCGACCGGACGCCGTGCGGGCCTCGAATCCCTGCGGTGCACGGGCCGGCCGCACAATCGCATCGCCCGGGAGCGGCCCGCACACCGCGACCCGGCGGGTGGGGCCGTTGCCGTGCAGGGCGTCGGGGAAGACGTACCTACACGACGGAGGAGCAGGTCATGTCTTCACCCACCACGCGCGGAGTGCTCTACGTGCACTCCGCGCCACAGGCGCTGTGCCCGCACATCCAGTGGGCGCTGGAGTCGGTCGCGCGCCAGCGCACGGAGCTGGAGTGGACCCAGCAGAACGCCGAGCCGGGCACCGTGCGCGCCGAGCTGGAGTGGTCGGGCCCCGCCGGCACCGGCGCGCTGCTGGCCTCCGCCCTGCGCACGATGGGCCGGCTCCGGTTCGAGGTGACGGAGAACCCCTCCCGCGGCCACGACGGCGCGCGCTGGTCCTTCACCCCGGACCTGGGGATCTTCCACGCCACCACCGACGCCGCCGGCAACATCATGGTCTCCGAGGACCGGATCCGCTACGCCTACGAGACCGCGGCCGGCAATCCGCTGCTCGTGATCAACGAGCTCTCGCTCGCCCTCGGCGAGGCCTGGGACGAGGAGCTGGAGCCGTTCCGGCACGCCGCGGAGGGCGCTCCGGTGCGCTGGCTGCACCGGGTCGGCTGAGCGCACTAGGTCCCGCTCCGCCTCCGAGGGGCCGGCACACGCCACGAGGGTCGCCCCGCGATGCGGGGCGACCCTCGTGGCGTGTGCCGGGCGGACCGGTCAGACGGTGCGGAACGCGGCGACGGCGTTGTGCCCGCCGAAGCCGAAGGAGTTCGACACGGCGACGAAGTCCCCGCCCGGCAGGTCCCGGGCGTCCGTGACGACGTCGAGGTCGATCTCCGGGTCCTGGTTCTCCAGGTTGATGGTGCACGGGGCGGTGCGGTGGTGCACGGCGAGGACGGTCAGCACGGCCTCCACGGCACCGGAGCCGCCCAGGAGGTGCCCGGTCATGGACTTGGTGGCGGAGACGCACATGTCGTCCACGGCCGAGCCGAAGGCGCGCCGCAGGGCACCGGCCTCGGGGGCGTCGCCCCGGGGAGTGGAGGTGGCGTGGGCGTTGACGTGCTTGACGTCGCCCGGCGCGAACCCGCCGGTCTGCATGGCCTCGTCGAGGGCGCGGGCCGCGCCGCGGCCCTCGTCGTCGGGCGCGGTGATGTGGTAGGCGTCGGAGGTCAGCCCGGCTCCGGCCAGCTCCGCGTAGACGCGGGCGCCGCGGGCCTTGGCGTGCTCCTCCGACTCGAGCACCACGGCGCCGGCTCCCTCGCCCATCACGAAGCCGTCGCGGGCCGTGTCGTAGGGCCGGGACGCGCGCTCGGGCTCGTCGTTGCGCTTGGACAGCGCCTGCATCGAGGAGAACGCGGCGATGGTCACGGGGTGGATCGCGGACTCGGCCCCGCCGACCACCACGAGGTCGGCCTTCCCGGAGCGGATGAGGTTCATGCCCTGGTAGAAGGCCTCCGTGCCGGAGGCGCAGGCCGAGACGGGGGTGATCGAGGCGGCGCGGGCCTTGAGGTCCATGCCGACGGCAGCGGCGTTGCCGTTGGGCATGAGCATCGGCACGGTCAGCGGCATGACGCGGCGGGCCCCGCGCTTCTGCAGGGTGTCGTAGGCGTCGAGCAGGGTCCAGACCCCGCCGATGCCGGTGCCGAAGGCGACGGCGAAACGGTCGGGGTCGACCTCCGCGGAGTCCTCGGCGTTGGGGCCGGAGAACCCGGCGTCCGCCCAGGCCTCGCGGGCGGCGATGACCGACAGCTGCCCCGAGGGGTCCAGGCGCTTGGCCTCGACGCGGGAGAGCACCTCGCCGGCGGGGGTCGAGACCGGCGCGGCGATCCGCACGCCGAGATCGTAGGTGTCCACCCAGTCGTGCTCGATGGCGCGGACACCGGAGACGCCGGTGGTGGCGCTGCGCCACAGCTCGGGGACGGTGCCACCGATCGGGGTGGTGGCACCGAGACCGGTGACGACTACTTTGCGGGTCATGACTGCACTTCCTCGTGTCCTGGGATGAAGCGGTGGGCGGCCCGCCCGGGGGCGGGTCGGCGGGACGCGGCGGTTCCTGCGCCCCGCCGCGTCCCGCTGACGACCGGCCGAGTCAGGCCTGGGCGTTGTCGATGAAGTTGACGGCGTCCTCGACGGTCTTGAGGTTCTTGACCTCCTCGTCGGGGATGGTCACGTCGAACTTCTCCTCGGCGTTGACCACGATGGTCATCATCGAGATGGAGTCGATGTCCAGGTCCTCGGTGAAGGACTTGTCGAGCTGGACCGCCTCGGTCTCCAGACCGGTCTCCTCGTTGACGATCTCCGCCAGGCCGGTCAGGATTTCCTCTTTGCTCGCCATAGTGTGGCTTCCTTTCTGTGCGGCTGCCGGGGCAGCCGGTGGTGACGGGCGCTCCCGGTCGGGTGCCGGGCGCATCTGTCCCGGTCAGGCCGTGCGGCCGGGCCGGGGGACAACGGGTGTGCGGTTCAACCCTACGACGAGTCGCAGAGGCCCCGCGCCGGATCCGACACGTGCCCGGACCGGGATCCGGGCACGTGCCGCCGGGGATCAGGGGAGGACGACGACCTGCGCCCCGTAGACCAGGCCGGCGCCGAAGCCGATCTGCAGGGCCAGCTTGCCGGACAGCTCCGGGTGCTCGGCGAGCAGCCGGTGCGTGGCCAGCGGGACGGAGGCGGCGGAGGTGTTGCCGGCGTCGGCGATGTCGCGGGCGATGACCACGGAGTCCGGCAGCTTCAGCGTCTTGGCCATCTGGTCGATGATCCGCATGTTCGCCTGGTGCGGGATGAAGGCCCCGAGGTCCTCGGGCCCCACGCCGGCGACGTCCATGGCCTCCTGGGCCCGCTTGGCGACCTCCCACGAGGCCCAGCGGAAGACCGTCTGCCCGTCCTGGCGCAGGGTGGGCCACAGGGTCGCGTCCCCGCGCACCTCACCGGTCTCCGGATCGAGGAGGTCGGGGGAGGGCGTGCGCTCCCGGCCCTGCTCCACGGCGCGGACGTCCGTGAGCGGGTGGGTCATCCGGATGGCGTCCCACTTGGAGCCGTCCGAGCCCCACACGGACGGGCCGATGCCGGGGGTCTCGGAACGGCCGACCACCGCCGCGCCGGCGCCGTCGCCGAGCAGGAACGAGATGGAGCGCTCGCTGTTGTCGATGACGTCGGAGAGCTTCTCCACACCGATGACCAGCACGTAGTCCGCCGCCCCGGAGCGCACCAGGGCGTCGGCCTGGGCGATGCCGTAGCAGTAGCCGGCGCAGGCCGCGGAGATGTCGAAGGCGGGCGCCGGAGTGGCTCCCAGCCGCTCCGCGAGGGCCGCGGCCGCGGAGGGGGTGAGGTAGGGGAAGGAGATCGTGGAGACGATCACCCCGCCCAGCTGCGAGGCCTCGATCCCGGCGGCGGCCAGCGCCTCGCGGGCGGCGTGCTCGGACATGTCCAGCACGCTCACCTCCTCGGCGGCGCGGTGCCGGGTCCTGATGCCGGTGCGCTGCTGGATCCACTCGTCGGAGGACTCGATCCACTGGCACACGTCGTCGTTGGTCACGACCACGTCCGGGCGGTAGACCCCGAGGCCGAGGATGCGGGAGTGCGCGTTGTTCTGCTGCTGCTTCAGGGTCACCACAGGGGTCGTTGCTCCTTCGTGCGGCCGGGCGCGACGGTCGGGCCTGCTGGGCGGGGCGGGGCGGCTGCTCCGGCCTCGGGACGTGCTGCGCACCGGGTGCGCAGGCGGACGTCAGACAAGGATACTCCGGGCCTGCGCCAGGTCCTCGGCGGAGTTCACGGCCAGGGCCGGCACGCCCTTCATGGCGCGCTTGGCCAGGCCGACCAGGGTCCCTGCCGGCGGCAGCTCGATCAGCTGCTCGACGCCGCGCTCCAGCAGCGTCTGCGTGCACAGGTCCCAGCGGACCGGGCGGCATACCTGGGCCACGAGCGCGTCGAGGGCCGCCGCGCCGGAGGCCACGGGGGCGCCGTCGGCGTTGGAGAGCAGCGGGTGCACGGGGTCGGCGGGGGAGAGGTCCGCCACGAGCTCGCGGAGGGGCCCGAGGGCGGGGGCCATGTGCTCGGTGTGGAACGCCCCGGCGACCTTCAGGGGCACGACACGGGCCCGGGCGGGCGGGTGCTCGGCGAGGGCGGCGAGCTGCTCGAGGGTGCCGGCGGCGACGGTCTGCCCGCCGCCGTTGGCGTTGGCGGCGGTGAGCCCGGCCGCCCGGATCGCGTCGCGGACCTCGTCCTCCTTCCCGCCCAGGACGGCGCTCATGCCGGTGGGCAGGGCCGCGGCGGCCTCCGCCATGGCGTTGGCGCGGGTCCGGACGAACGCCATGGCGTCCTCCTCGGTGAGGACCCCGGCCAAGGCGGCGGCGGTGATCTCCCCGACGGAGTGCCCAGCGAGGACCAGGTCCTCCCGCCCGGCGCCGATGCGGTCGGCCAGCAGGCGGCCGGCCACGAGCCCGGCGGCCACGATGAGCGGCTGGGCCACGGCGGTGTCCTTGATGGTCTCCTCGTCCGCCTCGGTCCCGTAGTGCACGAGGTCCAGCCCGGCGGCCTCGCCCAGCCGCTCGAGGTGGGGGCGCACGCCGTCGAGGGCGAGCCACTCGGTGAGGAAGCCGGGTTTCTGGGAGCCCTGTCCTGGGCAGACGATCGCGATCACCCTGACAGCTTGGCAAGGAAGCGCCGCGCGGCGCGGGCGCGGAGGCCACCAACCCGCGCGGCGGTGTTTGTAGGGAAGCTACAAGACCGGTGCCGGGGCGGGGGCGGAGGTGTCGAGCGGCGCGCAGGAGTCGGCCAGCCGCCCGGCGAGCAGGGCGCAGTGCAGCACGAACGCGTCCCGCGGGACGAGGGGGTCCCAGCCGGTGAGGTCGCAGATCCGGCGCAGCCGGTAGCGGACCGTGTTCGCGTGCACGAACAGCTCCCGGGCGGTGGCCTCCAGGGAGTGGCCCACGGAGACGTAGGCCGAGAGGGTCTCCGCCAGCCCGGTGGCCGATCGGGTCAGCGGCCGGTAGACCGACTCGACCATCGCCGCGCGCGCCGCCTCGTCCCCGGCCATGGCCCGCTCGGGCCACAGGTCCTCGGAGTGCACCGGGCGCGGCGCGGCCGGCCAGGCCGGCGCCACGGACAGGGCCGCGTGGGCGAGCCGGGCGGACCGGCCCGCCTCGAAGATGGTGGGGGACTCCGGGCCGTAGGCGACCGGTCCGGGACCGAACGCGGCGGTGAGCTTCTCCAGGGCGGTCTCCCGGTCCACCAGACCGCCGAGGATGAGCACCAGCCGGTCGCCCTGGATGGAGACGAGGGAGTCCTGCGCGTGGCGGGCCGCGAGCCGCCGCAGCCGGGCGACCGTGGCGGGGCCGGTGGCCTCCGGTGCGGAGCCGGTGAGCACGGTGACCGGGCCGGTCGAGGCCCAGCCCAGGGCCGCGACACGGGAGCGCAGGGAGTCGGAGTGCTCGCCCCGCAGGATCCCGTCCACGACCAGGGACTCCAGCCGGGCGTCCCAGGACCCCCGGTTCTCGGCGGCCCGCGCGTAGACGTCGGCGGCGGCGAAGGCGATCTCCCTCGAGTACCGCAGCACGGCCTCGCGCAGCGCGGCCTCGTCGTGGTGCTTGGCGAGCTCGGGAACCTTCTCCTCGACCACGTCGACCACGATCCGCAGCAGCTGCAGCGCGTGCTGCAGCGAGATGGAGCGGGTCAGCTCGGTCGGGGCGCTGCGGAAGACCTGGGTGAGCACCCACAGGGGCTCCTCCGGGTCCTCGTACCAGCGCACGAACGAGGAGATGCCGCGCTGGGCCACCAGGCCCAGCTCGGAGCGCTCGTCGGCGCGCAGCTCCTCGAACCAGCCGAGGTCCGTCTCGAGACGGCGGGTGGCGACCGTGGAGATCGCCCCCAGGTTCGCCTTGAGGTTCTCGAGCGTCTTGGGGTGCGGCGGGGTGACGGGACGGGACTTGTCGGTGGGCCGCTTGCGCGAGGGGCGCAGCCAGCGCGCCGTCGGGTTCCCGTCCTGTCCTGCCATGCCCCGAGCTTAGAGCACGCTCCCGCCCCCGCCCGACCGTGACGACGACGGCGCCCCGGCCACCCGAGCGGGTGGCCGGGGCGCCGTCGAGCGCCGGTGGGCTCGGCTCAGGCGTCGCCGCCGGCGTTGCCCGAGGTCCCGGCGTTGACGTCGTGCAGGCGGTACTTCTCGATCGCCTCGCCCGGGGTGCGCCAGTCGACCTCGCCCCGCTTGGCGAGCATCTCGAGCGCGCGCACCACCATGGAGTGCGAGTCCACGTGGAAGAAGCGGCGGGCGCCCTGGCGCGTGTCGGCGAAGCCGAACCCGTCGGTGCCGAGGGACGCGAACTCGTTGGGCACGAACTGGCGGATCATGTCCGGCAGGTCCGAGCTGAAGTCCGAGGACGCGACGATCGGCCCGGTCGCCCCGGCGAGCTGCTGGGCCACGAACGGCGTCCGGGTCCCCTCGCCCGGGTTGAGGAACGACTCCTTCTCCGCGGCGAGCCCGTCACGGCGCAGCTCGACCCACGAGGTGACCGACCACACGTCGGCGGAGACGCCCCAGTCCTCGGCGAGGATCCGCTGGGCGTCCAGGGCCCACGGCACAGCCACGCCGGAGGCGAGCAGCTGGGTGCGGGGCCCGTCCTTCTCGGCGGGCTTGAGCAGGTAGATGCCCTTGAGGATCCCCTCGACGTCCACGTCCTCCGGCTCGGCCGGCTGCTGGTAGGGCTCGTTGTAGACCGTCAGGTAGTACATGACGTCGTGGTCCTCGTCACGGCTCCCGTACATGTGCTCGATCCCGCGCCGGACGATGTGGGCGATCTCGTAGCCGTAGGCCGGGTCGTAGTGGACCACCGCGGGGTTGGTCGAGGCCAGGATCGGGGAGTGCCCGTCCGCGTGCTGGAGCCCCTCGCCCGTGAGCGTGGTCCGCCCGGCGGTCGCGCCGATGAGGAAGCCGCGGGTCAGCTGGTCGGCGGCCGCCCAGAACTCGTCGGCCGTGCGCTGGAAGCCGAACATCGAGTAGTAGATGTAGACCGGGATCATCGGCTCGCCGTGGGTGGCGTAGGAGGTTCCGGCGGCGGTGAACGCCGCGCTCGCCCCGGCCTCGTTGATCCCCGGGTGGAGGATGACGCCCTGCACGGACTCCTTGTAGGCGAGCATGAGCTCGCGGTCCACGGAGAGGTAGTTCTGCCCGTTGGGGTTGTAGATCTTCGCCGTGGGGAAGAACGAGTCCATCCCGAAGGTGCGGGCCTCGTCCGGGATGATCGGCACGATCCGGTGGCCGAAGTCCTTCTCCCGCAGCAGGTCCTTGAGGATGCGCACGAAGGCCATGGTCGTGGCGGCCATCTGCTTGCCCGAGCCCTTCTTGGCCGACTTGTAGGCGGCGTCGGTGGGCAGCGTGATCTCCTGCTGCTGGTGCGGGCGGTCGGGGACGAACCCGCCCAGCTCCTTGCGCCGCTCGAGCAGGTACTTGATCTCCGGGGAGTCCTTGCCCGGGTGGTAGTACGGGGCGTTGTAGAGGTCCTCCTCGATCTGCTCGTCGGAGACCGGGATGCGCAGGTGGTCGCGGAAGGCCTTGAGGTCCTCCAGCGTCAGCTTCTTCATCTGGTGGGTGGCGTTGCGCGCCTCGAAGTGGCTGCCCAGCCCGTAGCCCTTGACGCCCTGGGCCAGGATGACGGTCGGCTGGCCCTTGTGCTCCATGGCGGCCTTGTAGGCGGCGTAGACCTTGTGGTAGTCGTGCGCGCCGCGCTTGAGCTCCCAGATCTCGTCGTCGCTCATGTCCGCGACGAGCTCCTTGGTGGCCGGGGACTTGCCGAAGAAGTGGTCGCGGATGAACCCGCCGGACTCGGCCTTGTAGGTCTGGTAGTCGCCGTCCAGGGTCTCGTTCATGATCCGGACCAGCTCACCGTCCTGGTCCTTGGCGAGCAGCTGGTCCCACTCCCGGCCCCACAGGACCTTGATGACGTTCCAGCCGGCGCCGCGGAAGAAGGCCTCCAGCTCCTGGACGATCTTGCCGTTGCCGCGCACCGGCCCGTCCAGGCGCTGCAGGTTGCAGTTGACCACGAAGGTGAGGTTGTCCAGCTTGTCGTTGGCGGCCAGCTGCAGCGCGCCGCGGCTCTCCACCTCGTCCATCTCGCCGTCGCCCAGGAACGCCCAGACGTGCTGGTCGGAGGTGTCCTTGATCCCGCGGTTGTCCAGGTAGCGGTTGAACTGGGCCTGGTAGATCGCGTTGAGCGGGCCGATGCCCATGGACACGGTGGGGAACTGCCAGAAGTCCGGCATGGACCGCGGGTGGGGGTAGGACGACAGGCCGTGGGGCGCCTTGGTCTTCTCCTGGCGGAACGCGTCCAGCTGCTCCTCGGTGAGCCGCCCCTCCAGGTAGGCGCGCGCGTAGTTGCCCGGGGCCGAGTGGCCCTGCCAGAACACCTGGTCGCCGCCGCCGGGGTGCTCGGGGCCGCGGAAGAAGTGGTTGAGCCCCACCTCGTAGAGGGTCGCCACACCGGCGTAGGAGGAGATGTGCCCGCCCACCCCGATCTCGGGGCGCTGGGCGCGGTGCACCATCACGGCCGCGTTCCAGCGGAGGTACGCGCGGTAGCGCCGCTCGACCTCCTCGTCACCGGGGAAGTCCGGCTCCTGGTCCACGGGGATCGAGTTGACGTAGTCCGTGGTGGTCACCATCGGCACGCCCACGCTCTTGGCGCCGGCGTGCTGGAGCAGGGCGCGCATGATGTACTGCGCCCGTTCCGTGCCCTGCGTCTCGATCAGGCCCTCGAAGGACTCGATCCACTCCCGGGTCTCCTCGGTGTCGGAGTCCTTGAAGTTGTTGGTCAAGCCACTGAGGATGTGGTGGTTGCTGGATGAAGGCACGTTGAACCTCTCTTCGTCGAGTTGCCGGGCGGAACCCGGGCGAGCGCACGCGCGAGCGCGGCCGGGCCGTTCCGACAGTCTCAAAATACCCGCCGACCGCTCCGCTTCCCGGGCGCCACCCGCGGGGGTGGGGCGTCCGGGGACCGGCCCGCCGTGCGGATCGCGCCGGCAGGGTGTTCCAGGCGTACGGGGTGTCTGTTGGCACCATGTTTCCACACCCGGGACCGACCGTCACACGCGGGCGCGGCCCACGATTCGGGGGGACGTCACCGTGCGGGAGCTTGAAAGACACCCTGATCCGGTGTTGTCTGGGAGATGAAGCCGGTATCCGGCCCGCCACCGTGCCCCCGCGGTCCGCCGACGGGCAGGCGGAGCCCCGCACCGGTACGCAGTGCGCGGTCGCTCGTCGGCCCGATCCCAGAAGGAGCAAGAACAGTGAGCGAGGCCAAGACCACCGCGGGCGACGCGGTAGTCCAGCTCGGTTTCAAGGATGGCGACTACATCCAGGAGTTCGGATACGACGAGGACGTCGACCTCGACCTGAGGGAGGGCATCGAGGACCTGATCGGTTCCGACCTGCTCGACGAGGAGGACCAGGAGGTCGTCGACGCCGTGCTGCTGTGGTTCCGCGAGGGCGACGGCGACCTCGTGGACACCCTGGTGGACGTGCAGACCACCCTGGACGACGGCGGCGTGGTGTGGGTGCTGACCCCCAAGGCCGGGCGCGACGGCTACGTGCCACCCGCCGAGGTCCAGGAAGCGGCTCCCACGGCGGGGCTGCACGTGACCACGACCGCGCGGGTCAGCGCGGACTGGGCCGCGACCCGTCTGATGCCCAAGCGCAACGTCTGAGCACGCGCCCCGGCGTCCACACCACAGGAGACCACCCATGCCCGAGATCGGCGACACCGCCCCGGACTTCACGCTGCCGAACCAGTTCGGCGAGCCGGTCACCCTGAGCGGGCTGCGGGGAAAGCCCGTGAGCATCGTCTTCTACCCGTTCGCCTTCTCCGGGACCTGCACCGGGGAGCTGTGCCGGCTGCAGGACAACCTGGCGGTGTTCGACGACGCCGGCGTGAAGCTGCTGGCGGTGTCCGTGGACTCCAAGTACGCGCTGCGGGCGTTCGCGCGGGAGGAGTCCTTCGAGTTCGACCTGCTCTCCGACTTCTGGCCGCACGGGGCCGTGGCCGAGCGCTACGGCGTCTTCGACCCCGTGGCGGGGCAGGCGGAGCGGGCCACGTTCGTGCTCGACTCCCAGGGCGTCGTCGTGGACGTCTTCCGGGCCGAGCCCGGGACGCCGCGGGAGCTCGAGGCCTACCGCGCCGCCCTGGCAAAGCTGCCGGCCTGAGGCCCCGGCGCCGTCCGAGCGACCAGCGATGCCCACCGTACGCGCCGGCTACGGCGCCCCCGTCAGTCCCGACCAGTTCCCCGATCCCGACGCCGCGAGCCTGGACGAGGGCCTCGACGCGGCGGTGCCGCTGCTGTCCGGGCGCCGGACCGCGGTGCTGACGGGAGCGGGGATCAGCACCGACTCCGGGATCCCGGACTACCGCGGACCCGGCTCGGTCCCGCGCACCCCCATGACGTTCCAGGAGTTCATGGGCAGCTCCGCGAAGCGCAGCCACTACTGGGCGCGCAACCAGTACGGCTGGCGGCACCTCGAGCAGGCCGACCCCAACCCCGGCCACGGGGTCCTCGCCCGGCTGGAGGGCGCCGGAGCGGTCGCCGGCGTCGTCACGCAGAACATCGACCGCCTGCACCAGGCGGCGGGCTCCCTCAACGTCGTGGACCTGCACGGGCGCTTCACCCGCGTGCTGTGCATGCGGTGCGGCACGCGGATCCCGCGGGCGGTGCTCTCCGACCTCTTCGACGAGCTCAACCCCGGCTTCTACGACTCGATCGGCTCGCCGGAGAACATCGAGTTCGCCCCGGACGCCGACGCGGTGGTGCCGCGCACGGCGGGATTCCGCGTGCCCGACTGCCCCGTCTGCTCCGGGATCCTCAAGCCCGACGTCGTCTTCTTCGGCGAGAACGCCCCGCGGCCCCGGGTGCTGCGGGCGCTGCGGATGGTGGACACCGCCGACGCCCTCCTGGTGGTGGGCTCCTCCCTCACCGTGAATTCGGGCCGCCGGTTCGTCCGGCACGCCGTGCGCGCCGGCGTGCCCGTGCTGATCGTCAACCACGGCCGGACCCGCGGGGACGCCGCCGCCCGGGTGAAGGTCGACGCCCCGGCCACCGAGTTCCTGGTCCGGCTCGAACAGCGACTCGCCCGCCCGTAGAATGGGGCACGGATGTGGCGAACACCACAGCCGTGAGGGGTGCCCGATCTGGTTACCGGTCGGTAGCACCGGGTAGCCTGTTCCGGAACCGGGTGCTGGCGGTTGCGAAAATCGTCCACCCGGTTGTCAGGGTCCTTAGCTCAGCTGGTAGAGCGCCACGTTTACACCGTGGATGTCATCGGTTCGATCCCGGTAGGACCCACGTGCCGGCCCCGGCTAGCGGAAGTACACCTGCTTCCCCCCGGCCCGCCGGCAGACGACCACGATGCTCCCCTCACGGTCCGCCTTCTGGGCCTTCTTCACGTAGGCGGAGGCCTTGCCCCCGCACAGTGCCGCGGCCTTCTCGCTGGCGCGCGTGATCGTGGCCTCGTTGAGCACCTCATTGCCGCCCACGACCACGTCGACCTTGCCGTTGGCGGCGGCGGCCGGTGCGAACCCGGGACCCGACCACAGTGCGGCACACGCCACGGCCCCGATCACCGTTCTCCTCCACGCCTGCATCCCTACCCCCTGGACTCTGTGTGCGATGGCACCACGGTAGGGCCGCCGACCCGGTGCAGGGAGTTTGTGACAGAGGGTGTCCGGCGAGCTGTCCGCCGGGTCCGTCGGCAGGGTGCCTCCGCCACCGGGCGCCTCCGTGGGTCCCGTGAGCGGGGCGCCGAGCGGGGAACGGACCGAGCCGCCCGCCAGGGTTTGTAGGCTGGGGGCATGGCAGCAGAACAGAAAGCTCAGATCGGCGTGACCGGCCTCGCGGTCATGGGCGCCAACCTCGCCCGCAACTTCGCCCGGCACGGGTACACCGTCGCCCTCCACAACCGTTCGGTCGGCAAGACCGACGCCCTCCTCGAGGCCCACGGGTCCGAGGGGAACTTCATCCGCACCGAGACTCTCCAGGAGCTCGTCGACTCCCTCGAGACCCCGCGCCGCATCCTGGTGATGGTCAAGGCCGGGGCACCGGTGGACGCGGTGATCGAGCAGCTCGTGCCGCTGCTGGAGAAGGACGACATCATCATCGACGGCGGCAACTCCTACTTCCAGGACACCCGGCGCCGGGAGCGGGAGCTGGCCGCGCAGGGCATCGACTTCGTCGGTGTCGGGGTCTCGGGCGGGGAGGAGGGCGCCCTGCTGGGGCCCTCCATCATGCCCGGCGGCCCGGCCAAGTCCTACGACGCGCTGGGGCCGCTGCTGGAGGACATCGCCGCCAAGGCCGAGGACGGCAAGCCGTGCTGCGCCTGGATCGACACCGACGGCGCGGGGCACTTCGTGAAGATGGTGCACAACGGGATCGAGTACGCCGACATGCAGGTCATCGGCGAGGCGCACGAGCTGCTGCGCGCGGTCGCCGGCATCGAGCCGGCCGAGCAGGCCGAGGTCTTCGAGCAGTGGAACACCACGGAGCTGGGCTCCTACCTGATCGAGATCACCGCCCACGTGCTCCGGCAGGTGGACGCCCGCACGGGTGAGCCCCTGATCGACGTCATCGTGGACGCGGCCGGGCAGAAGGGCACCGGCCGCTGGACCGTCCAGGAGGCGCTGGAGCTGGGCTCCCCGGTCACCGCGATCGCCGAGTCCGTCTTCGCCCGCGCCCTGTCCTCCGCCGAGCCCGAGATGCGCCTGGAGGCCCAGCGGGTGCTGCCGGCCGGGATCGGGGGGACCACCGAGGACGTGGTGCACGACCCCGAGTTCGTCGAGGACGTGCGCAAGGCCCTCTACGCCTCCAAGCTCGTCTCCTACGCCCAGGGCCTGGACATGCTCACCATGGCCGGGGCCGAGTACGGCTGGGACCTGGACCTGGCCACCATCGCCAGCCTGTGGCGGGAGGGCTGCATCATCCGCGCCCAGCTGCTGGAGGTCATCATGGAGGCCTACCAGGGGGACGCGGCCCCGGCGAACCTGCTCTTCGCCCCGCAGTTCGTCGCCGCCATCGAGGACGCCCTGCCGTCCTGGCGCCGAGTGGTGGCCCGGGCGGTGGAGCGCGGGATCCCCGCCCCGGTGTTCGCCTCCACCCTGAACTACTACGACTCCCTGCGCCGCCCCCGCCTCAACGCGGCCCTGACCCAGGGGCTGCGCGACTACTTCGGGGCGCACACCTACCGGCGCACCGACGACGCCGAGGGCGTCTACCACACGCTGTGGTCCGGGGACCGCTCCGAGGTCATCGCCTAGCCACGAGCCGGCACCCCGGCACGCAGGAGGGCCACGCACCGCCGGGTGCGTGGCCCTCCCGCGTGCCGCGGTGCGGTCCTTCCCGGATCGGCGCCGCCTAGATCCACATCGCGGGGTCGATGTAGGTGGAGGGGTCCACCAGCGGCTGCTGCTTCTCCGGGGTGCGCGGGCGGACCTTGCCGGGGATCCCGGTCACGATCGCGTCCTCGGGCACGTCCTTGACCACCACGGCGTTGGCGCCGACCGCCGAGTCCGCCCCGATCTCCACGGGACCGAGGATCTTCGCCCCGGCGCCGATCACCACGCGGTCGCCCACGGTGGGGTGGCGCTTGACCTTCTCCAGGGAGCGGCCGCCGAGGGTCACCCCGTGGTAGATCATCACGTCCTCGCCGATCTCGGCGGTCTCCCCGATGACCACGCCCATGCCGTGGTCGATGAAGAAACGCCGGCCGATGACGGCGCCGGGATGGATCTCGACGCCGGTGAGGAACCGGCCGAGCTGGGAGACCGTCCGGGCGAGCAGCCGGCGGTCCGGGTGCTGCCACAGCAGGTGCGAGAGGCGGTGGATCCAGATGGCGTGCAGACCCGAGTAGTTGAGGGCGATCTCCAGCCGGGAGCGGGCGGCGGGGTCGTGCGTGCGGGCCGTCTGCAGGTCCTCGGCGAGTCTGCTCCAGAAACTCAAGGTCTTCCTCTGTTCTTCCGGGGGTCGGTTCTTCCGGGGGCGGCGGCCCGGTCCGCGGCGGGGATCGACGCGGGCCGGCTGCGGGGTGCGAACCGGAACGACCCGCCCACCTCCGGGGCAACGTCGCCGGGAGGCGGCGCTATTCCCGGAAGGGGCGGGTCGTCGGCGCGGAGCGTCCGGGGCGGATCAGCCGCGGATGTCCTCGTAGAGCAGGGTCGAGATGTAGCGCTCCCCGTAGTCGCACACGATCGCCACGATCAGCTTGTCCCGGTTCTCCTCCTTGGCGGCCTCCTGCAGGGCGGCCCACACGATGGCGCCCGAGGAGATCCCGCCGAGGATGCCCTCCTTGGTGCCCAGCTCCCGGGCCACGCGCACGGAGTCCTCGACGGTCACGTCGTAGACGTCGTCGTAGATCTCGCGGTCGAGGATGTCCGGGACGAAGTTCGCGCCCAGGCCCTGGATCTTGTGGGGGCCGGCCTTGCCCTGGGTCAGCAGCGGCGAGTCTGCCGGCTCGACGACGAGCAGGCGGATGTCCGGCTTCTGCTCGCGCAGGTACCGCCCCGCGCCGGTGATGGTGCCGCCGGTGCCCACGCCCGAGATGAAGATGTCGACCTCGCCGTCGGTGTCCTCCCAGATCTCGGGACCGGTGGTGGCGTAGTGCACCGCGGGGTTCGCCTCGTTGGCGAACTGGCTGGCCAGGACGGCGTTCTCGGTGCCGTCGACGATCTCGCGGGCCTTGTCGACCGCCCCGCGCATGCCCTCGGCGCCGGGGGTGAGCACGATCTGGGCGCCGTAGGCGCGGAGCATGACGCGGCGCTCCGTGGACATGGTCTCGGGCATGGTCAGGATGACCTTGTACCCGCGGGCCGCGCCGACCATGGCCAGCGCGATGCCGGTGTTGCCGGAGGTGCCCTCCACGATCGTGCCGCCCGGCTTGAGCTTGCCGGACTTCTCCGCGGCGTCGATGATGGCCACGCCGATCCGGTCCTTGACCGAGTTGGCCGGGTTGTAGAACTCCAGCTTCACGGCGACGTTGCCGGGCAGGCCCTCGTCGAGCCGGTTCAGGTGGACGAGCGGGGTGCGGCCCACGATCTCGGTGACGTCGTTGTAGATCTTCGCCATGTGCGTACCTCGGTTTCTGCGTGGTCGGTTCTCGATGGGGTGGGAACGTGCTCCTGCGCCGCCGGGCCCTGGGGGTGCCCGCGGCGGCGCGGTCCTAGCTCAGCCTAGCCAGGCGCCGCAACTGCTACTACGCGGTAAGCCACGCGGAGTAACGTTGCCGGACCTTGGCCAGCTTGGGATTGATGATCACCTGGCAGTACCCGTTCCAGGGCTGCTCGGCGTAGAAGTCCTGGTGCTCGGGCTCGGCCTCCCAGAAGGTGCCCAGCGGCTCGAGGGTGGTGACGATCGGCCGGTCCCACAGCGGCTGCGTGCGCTCGATGGCGGCCGCGAAGAGCTCCCGCTGGGCGTCGTCGGCCCAGAACATCGCCGAGCGGTACTGGGTGCCGACGTCGTAGCCCTGCCGGTTGAGGGTGGTGGGGTCGTGACCGGTGAAGAAGAGGTCGAGGATCACGTCCGCCGGCACGACGGAGGGGTCGAAGGTCACGGCGACCGCCTCGGCGTGCCCGGTGCTGCCGGCGCAGACCTCGTAGTAGCCGGGACGGTCCGTGGCGCCGCCGGTGTAGCCGGAGACCACGGAGGTGACGCCCCGCGTGATCCGGTACACCGCGTCGAGGCACCAGAAGCATCCGCCCGCGAGCACGAAGGTCACGGAGGCAGGACGGTCGTCGGGGGCGGAGCGGTCGTCGGGGGAGGGTCGGTCCTCGGGGACGGGGCGTGCGTCGGCGTGCTCGGGAAAGGCCATGCCCCGTACAACACCGCGCCGCGCGCAACATTCCCGAGGCCGCGCCCGGACCCGCCGGGGCCTCCGTCGGGCGGACTCCTAGACTGGGCCCATGAGCCAGCAGAGCACGGCCCCGCCCGGACCCGCCCCCACGCTGTCGGAGGTGCTCGAGGTCGTCGAGGCGCTCTGGCCGCTGCACCTGCAGGAGCCCTGGGACGCCAGCGGACTCGTCACCGGGCGCCCGGAGCAGCCCGTGCGCCGGATCCTGTTCGCCGTGGACCCCGTGGCCGACGTGGTGGACGAGGCCGTGTCCACCGGCACCGACCTGCTCCTCACCCACCACCCGCTGCTGCTGCGCGGCGTCACCTCAGTGGCCGCGGACGGCTTCAAGGGCGCGGCCGTGCACGAGCTCATCGAGCACCGGTGCGCCCTGCTCGCCTGCCACACCAACGCGGACTCCGCCCCGGACGGCGTCTCGGACGCCGTGGCCCGCGCGGCAGGGCTCACGACGACGACGCCGCTCGCCCCGCACCCGGCCGATCCCACGGTGGGCATCGGCCGGGTGGGCGAGCTGCCCGAACCGGTGTCCCTGGCGCAGCTGGCACGGCGCCTGGCCGCCGCCGTCCCGGCCACCGCCCACGGGGTGCGTGTGGCGGGGGATCCGGACACCCCGGTGCGCCGCGTCGCGGTGTGCGGCGGGGCGGGGGACTCCCTCTTCGACGAGGTGCGGGCCAGCGGCGCCGACGTCTACGTCACCGCGGACCTGCGCCACCACCCCGCCTCCGAGGCCCGCGAGGCGGCCCTCGGCCCGGGTGCGGACGGCACCCCCTGCCTCGTGGACCTCTCCCACTTCGCCAGCGAGTGGCTGTGGCTGCCCGTGGGCGCGGCGGCACTGCGCGCGGCGCTCGCCGAGCGCGGCCACGACGTGGCGGTCGAGGTCTCGGTGCGCCGCTCCGACCCGTGGGACTTCCGCGTCGACCACCCCGCCCACGACCACGGGAACGCCGACCGCCCGGCCCACGGCCACGCTGGTCTCGACCACCCTGTCCAGGGCGCATTTGGCCACGACGAATCTGTCCAGGACGAATCTGTCCAGGACGAGTCTGGCCACGACAAGTCTCGCCACGACAAGTCTCGCCACGACAAGTCTCGCCATGACCAGTCCGGCCACCATCACTCCGGCCACGACCACCGGCCGGCCGGCCGCCCCGGCCACGACCGCCCCGGCCCGACCCCAGGAGGACCAGCATGAGCACCGCCACGCCCGAGCAGCAACGAGCGCTCCTGGAGCTCGAGCGCGTCGACGCCCGGCTGCGCCGCATCGCGGCCCGGATCGGGGAGCTGAGGACCGACCCCGAGGTCGCCGCCGCGCTGCAGCTGCGGGCCCGGGCGATCGCCGCGGCCAAGGAGCTCGACGCCGGGGAGCAGGACATCCGGCAGCGGCTGGCCGCGGCGGAGGAGAAGGTCGCCCGCGTCCAGGCCTCCATCGAGAAGGACCGCCGTCGCCTGGAGCAGGGCGGGACCGCCAAGGACCTCATGGGGCTGCAGCACGAGATCGACACCCGCACCCGGCAGCTGGCCGCGGCGGAGGAGGCGGAGCTGGAGCTCATGCAGGAGCTCGACGACGCCGCCGAGCACCGCGCCCGCATCACGCCCCGGCTCAGGGCGGCGGATGCCGACGCCCGGGGGCGCGTGGCCGCCCGGGACGAGGAGGGGCAGGCCCTGACGGCGGAGCGCGAGGAGCTGGCGGCCGCGCGCGAGGCCGCGGCGCAGGCCGTGGGCGCCCCCGCGCTGGTCGCCCGGTACGAGCGGATCCGCACCGGCCGCAGCACGGAGCGCCCAGCGGCCGCGGAGCTGCGGGGCAGCGTGTGCGGGTCCTGCGGGACGGCGCTGAGCCCCACCGACGCGGCGACCTTCCGGGCGGCGAACCCGGACGAGGTGCTCACCTGCCCGGAGTGCGGGGTGATCCTGGTCCGCGGCTGAGCGCCGGCGGGCGGGGAGGAACGGGGGACAGGCCGGCCTGTAAGCCGGGTTCTGTGCACACGGCCGGTCGCCCGGGCCGTGCTGGTGACCATCCATCTAGGCCCGTCGTTGCCGACGGGCTCCAGCGGCCTACCCGGGTGCTCGGGCGAGCAGCCCTCGGGCGCACCCTGTCTGGCCTTGCTCCGGATGGGGTTTACCGAGCCGCGCCGGTCACCCGGCGCGCTGGTGGTCTCTTACACCACCTTTTCACCCTCACCCGCTGCCCGGACGGACCGGGGCGGGCGGTCTGTTTTCTGTGGCACTTTCCTGCGGGTTCCCCCGAGTGGGCGTTGCCCACCATCCTGCTCTGCGGAGCCCGGACTTTCCTCGCGCCGCCGACCCGGAGGTCGCGGCCCGCGGTCACCCGGCCGGCCTGTCCGCCGTCCATCCTACCCGCCCGGGATCCTGTCCGGCCCCGCTGCCCGGCCCCGCTGCCCGGCCCCGCTGTCGGGACTCGCCGCCCGGCCCCGCTGCCTGGACCTTCTGTCCGGCGCCGGTGCCCGGCTCTGCTGCCCGGCCCCACGGCAGGGTCCCGGAGGCAGGATCCGGCGGGACCTGCCGCCGGGCCGTCCACGCCCGCACGGGTCACTAGACTTCTGCGGGTGCTCATTCTGCTGCCCCCCTCCGAGACCAAGACCGCCCCCGTCTCCGGCGAGCCCGTCGACACCGGGACCCTCGCCTTTCCCGAGCTCACGCCCGCCCGTGAGCAGGTCCTCGCCGAGCTGGCGAGCGCGAGCGGCCGCGCGGACGCCCTGGACGTGCTGGGCGTGGGGCAGCGGCTGCGAGAGGAGGTCGAGCGCAACACCCGTCTGGGCGCCGAGCCCGCGGCGCCGGCGCTGCACGTCTACACCGGGGTGCTGTACGACGCCCTGGACGCGGCCGGGCTCACGGCCGCGGAGCGGGAGGCGGCGGCGGCCTCCCTCGTCGTCGTGTCCGCCCTGTGGGGCGCGGTGCGGCCCACGGACCGGATCCCGGCCTACCGGCTGTCCATGGGGACGGAACTGCCCCGTCTGGGCAAGCTCGCGGCCCACTGGAAGCGCCACCTGCCCGCCGCGCTCGGACCCGCCGCGGAGGACCGCCTCGTGGTCGACTGCCGCTCGGCCGCCTACGCGGCCGCATGGCGTGCCCCCCGGGAGCGGACGGTCGGGGTCAAGGTCGTCCGGGAGCGGGGCGGGACGCGCACGGTCGTCTCGCACATGGCCAAGCACACCCGCGGGCTGCTCGCCCGGCACCTGGTGCAGCGTGCCGCCGGCGGCGAGCGCGTCGGGACGCCGCAGGAGCTGCTCGCGGCGGCGGGGGAGCGCTGGCGGGCGGAGCTCCGGGAGCCCACGGCCCGCTCGGCCGGGGAGCTCGTGCTGGTGCTGCCCGGGGACTGAGGCGACCCCGGCGGCTCAGTGCCCGAACGGGTCCTCGTCGACCCCCGGGGTCCAGCTGTGGCCGTCCCGGCCCCAGCCCTCCGCCTTGACCGCCCTGCGGGCCTTGCGGGCCCACTTGTCGTTGAGCCGGTCCAGGTAGAGCTTGCCGTCCAGGTGGTCGTACTCGTGCTGCATCACCCGGGCGAACCAGCCGTTGGCCTCGAAGGCCACCGGTGCTCCCGCGGCGTCGACCCCGGCCACCCGCACCCAGTCCGCCCGTCTGAGCGGCCAGCTGTAGCCCGGCACGGAGAGGCAGCCCTCCGACTCCTCGTCCGGGTCCGGGGCGTCCTGGGAGATTTTGCCGAGGGTCAGCACGGGGTTCACGAGCACCCCGCGCGGC
Organism: Kocuria oceani; assembly: GCF_029524215.1. Taxonomy (NCBI): domain Bacteria; kingdom Bacillati; phylum Actinomycetota; class Actinomycetes; order Micrococcales; family Micrococcaceae; genus Kocuria; species Kocuria oceani. The sequence goes on from NZ_JARAMH010000028.1 coordinate 27,702, forward strand.
GGGACCCCGTCGTCGTTCTGGAACGCGTAGGTGAAGATCCGCAGGCCCACGCCGATCTGCGGGGCGGCCAGCCCCACGCCGTGGGCGGCGTCCATGGTCTCGTACATGTCCTCGACGAGGGCGCGCAGCTCGTCGTCGAACGCCGTCACCTTGGCGGCGGGGCGGTGCAGGACGGGGTTGCCGGTGATCACCACGGGGCGGATGGCCATGACGCACTTCCTTCGACTTGCCGGGGGCCTCGCCCCTGCACGGGCCGGGGCGGGAACGACGAAAGGCCGTCCCGAGTCCTCGGGACGGCCTTTCACAGCGGGTGAGCGACGGGGGTTGAACCCGCGACCTCCTGGACCACAACCAGGCGCTCTGCCGAACTGAGCTACGCCCACCATGAACGCCCGCCGGAAGACCGTGCTTCCGCTGGGCAACGCATACGAGTGTACCGCATTCCCGGACCGCGCCCGACCACGCCCGCAACGGCCTCGCCGGGGCGGGCGACGTCCCGGTCGCTCAGGCGCCGGTGCGGGATCCGGCGATCTCCGCGGCGATGGCCCGCGCGGTCTCGGAGTCGGGCCCCGGCTCGGGGGCGAAGACGGCCCGGCGGTAGTAGCGCAGCTCGTCGATCGAGTCCCGGATGTCCCCAAGCGCCCGGTGGTTGCCGGTCTTCGGCGGCGCCTGGAAGTAGGCGCGCGGGAACCAGCGGCGGGAGAGCTCCTTGATGGTGGAGACGTCGATCACGCGGTAGTGCAGGTGCTCCACCACCTGCGGCATGTCCCGGACCAGGAAGGTGCGGTCCGTGCCCACGGAGTTGCCGCCCAGCGGGGCCTTGCCCGGTTCGGGCACCCACCGCCGGATGTAGGCGAGGACCTGCTCCTGGGCCTGCTCCATCGTCAGGCCGGAGGGCAGCTCGTCGAGCAGCTTGGATGCCGTGTGCATGTTCCGCACGAAGTCGCCCATCTGTGCCAGGGCCTCGTCAGTGGGGCGGATCACCACGTCGACGCCCTCGCCGAGGACGTTGAGCTCGTCGTCGGTCACGAGGGCCGCGACCTCGATGAGGGCGTCCTCCTCGAGGGACAGCCCCGTCATCTCGCAGTCGATCCACACAATGCGTCCGTTGGAAGTAGCCACCCCGACAATCTACCGTGCGGCCCCGACGCCGTGTCCCGCGCGCACGGCCCTGCCGGGTGCTCTCCCCGGCGGCGACGATAGGATCGGGGCGACCACGGGTCCGCGCTGCGCCCAGCCGCGGCCGCCCGCAGCCACCGGACGGGCGCATCGGGAGAGCAGTGCAGACCACATCGAGGACGCCGGCGCCGGGAGAGGGCGCCGAGCCGCTGGCGGGCCCCGACGGCTCCCGCCTCGTCTCCGGCTCCCTGCTGCGCACCGTGCTCATGGGCGCCCTCGGCTCGCTCATGCTCTTCGTCGGCTCCCTCGGCGTCGGCTGGCTCGCCTCGGTCTCCCCGCTGCGCCAGACGCCGGTCATCATCGCCATGCGCTTCACCACCGCGGGCGCGATCGTGTCGATCCTCCTGCTCGCGGTGGGCGGGATGCTGCTGATCCGGGAGTGGCTGCGGCTGGGCCAGAAGCTCAACCGGTGGGGTCCCGGCAGCGGGCGGTGGGTGCTCATCGCCATCGCCGCCTGGTCGGCGCCCATGCTGGTGACGATCCCCCTGTTCAGCCGGGACGTGTACTCCTACATCGGCCAGGGCCGGGTGATGGCCAACGGGCTCAATCCCTACGAGCACGGGGTCTCCACGATCGACAACTTCTTCCAGCTCGGCGCCGACCAGATGTGGTCCGAGTCCCCGCCTCCCTACGGGCCCCTGTTCCTGTGGCTGGAGCAGCTCGTGGTGGCCGTGACCGGGGCGAACCCGGACGCGGCCGTGCTGTGGTTCCGGGCGATGTGCGTTCTGGCCGTGATCGCCTGCATGTGGCTGATCCCGCGGCTGGCGCGGCTGCACGGGATCAACCCCGCCCGGGCCCTGTGGCTCAGCGTGGCCAACCCCCTGTTCCTGACCAACTTCATCGTCTCGGTGCACAACGACGCGATCATGATCGCCCTGGCCCTGGCCGGCACCTACGTGGCCGCGGTGCACCGGAACTGGAAGGGCGGGCTGGCCGGCACGGCGCTCGTCACCCTCTCCGTGGCCGTCAAACCCATCACGCTCGTCTTCCTGCCCTTCATCGGCCTGCTCTGGGCCGGGAAGAACGCCTCGTGGCCGCGCCGCTTCGTGGTGTGGTTCCTCACCCTCCTGTGGGCACTGGCCCTGCTGGGGCTGATGGGCCTGGTCAACGGGTTCGGCTTCGGCTGGGTCGCCGCGATGTCCACCCCCGGCTCGGTGTCCATCTGGTACGCCCCGGTGGGCTTCCTGGGCGGGCTGGCGTCGGCCCTGGCCGCCGCGGTGGGGGCCGACGCCGGGCAGTGGCGCGGCACGGTCCACTCGATCGGGCAGGCCCTGGCCGTGCCGGTCATCCTGTGGCTGATGTTCACGGGCCGCGACGAGCGGATCATCCGACGGCTGGCCTGGGCGTTCGCGGCCATCGTGCTGTTCTCCCCGATGATCCAGGCCTGGTACGTGGTCTGGCTCATCCCGCTCTTCGCGGTCACGGGCATCCGCAGCGACTGGCAGGTGGACGTCCTGTTCTTCCTCACCGCCTTCTTCATGATCTACGCGGTCTCGGACCAGCTCGACGTCTTCCCGTACCTGGACCTCGACCTGAGCTCCGGCCGGCTGATCGCGGCGGTCGTGGCGCTGTCCTACGGGGTCTACCTGTGGTTCCTCGACCCCGCCACCAAACGCCTGCTTCGCGGCCGCTCCGAGTCCCCGGTGCGGAGCGCCGTCATCTGAGGGTGCCGTGCGGGGCGCCGCGAATTGGTAAACTCGTTCGCGGCGCCCACGGCACGGACCCGGGCGGCCCGCCTCAGTAGCTCAGTGGATAGAGCAGGAGCCTTCTAATCTCTTGGTCGGGGGTTCGACTCCCTCCTGGGGCACACTAAACAGCCTAGTCAGACGGGCTACAGCACCCCCGCCGTTGACAGGAGCGCCAAACCTGTTGACAGCCGGGGATTACTGTTTGCTCATGGCAAGCATTCGAGAGTGCCCCCGCAAGGACGGGAGCACCACCTGGGCCGTGCTGTGGCGCGACGCCAGCGACGGCAAATCAACCCTCCCGCACCTTCGAGGACCAGCGCGAAGCGCAGCTGCTCAAGGACTTCCTGGACGCTAACGGCAAATCCTTCGCCTTGGCCGCCAAGGCCGTCTCCCGGATGCGGTCCCAGGCGCCGACCGTGGTGGCCATCGTGGAAGGCCACATCGAGGGCCTGACGGGCGTTCTGCCCGGCACCCGATCCTAAGTACCAACGGATGGCCGCCAAGCACATCACGCCCTCTCTAGGGGCCTATCCCGTGGACACCCTCGAACGGGCTGACGTTTCCCGCTGGGTGAATGGGCTGGAGATCTCCGGCAAGACCAAGCGCAACGTGCACTCGATCCTCTCCGCCGCGCTCACCGAAGCCGAGAAAGCCGGCATCATCCCGGGCAACGTGGCCAAGGGGATACGGATGCCCTCCGGAGAGACCCGACGCGAGCCCGTCTTCCTCACCCGCGCCGAGCTCGAGACCATCGCGGACACCGTCCCGGACGACTACTCCACGCTCGTGCACTTCCTCGCCGGCACCGGAGCCCGCTGGGGCGAAGTCACCGCCCTCGACGTCCGCGACGTCGACCTCACCGGCGAGCGCGGCGTCGTGTCCATCACCAAGGCCTGGAAACGAGACCGCGGGCAGGACGTCCTGGGCGCGCCGAAGATGAAGCGCGGACGGCGCTCGGTGACCATTGGCCCGGCGCTGACCGAGAAGGTGCGCCAGCACATCGACGGGCGGACACCGGGGGAGCTGCTGTTCCAGCGCCCGGGCGGCGGGCAGCTGACCAACTACTGGTTCTTCGCCCACGTGTGGAACCCCACGCTGAAGGACCTCGCCGACGAGCTCCCGGCGCGGCCGCGAGTTCACGACCTACGGCACACGCACGCGTCGTGGCTCATCCAGGCAGGGGTGCCGCTGCCCGTGATCCAGCGGCGGCTGGGGCACGAATCCATCACCGTTACCTCGGACACGTACGGGCATCTCACCGACGACGCCGACCGGCTGGCCGCGGACACTCTGGACGGTCTGGACGGGTGAGATGGCCAGCGAGGAGGACCGCCTGCTCGAGGAGCTCGCTCGCGCCCAGGCCGTCGTCGCGCACCTGACAGCATGCCTCAGGCTGGCCAGCCAGGTACGGGACCACCTCATGGTGCGGACAGTGGCCGCGGGAAAGAGCGTGGCGCAGATCCGCGCACGCACCCGCCTGGTCCGGTCGAGGGTGTACGCCATCCTCGAGCGCACCAATCCGGACAGCTGACCCGGAGGCGCAGGCCGCAGACATGCGAGAGCGCCCCCAACGTACAGCCCGGAGCCGCAGGTTGGGGGCGTCGCCATACCCGGCCGGGGAGCGGGTACGTGTCCCTGGGGGGCGGGACATTTCGACGATAAATGTCCTTGGGGCAAGACAGTCCACCCGGGAAGAAAGTCCTGCTACCGCAACACGTTCCAGATGAACGCATATCCGTCACTACAGTGAACGCACCAACGATCCCAAGGAGCACCCCCGTGACGCAGCCTCCCAGCGGCCCCGGCCCCCAAGGCCCCGACTACGGACAGCAGCCCGGCCCCTACCAGGGCCAGCCCGGCCAATACCATCCCGGCTATGGCCAGCAGCCCCCGCAGAAGAAGAGCAAGAAGAAGTGGTTCATCGGCTGCGGTGTGCTACTCGTACTGGCGATCATTGCCCTGTTCGCCGGATGCGCTGCGCTTCTCGCCACTGCCGATGCTCCGGGCACCCTTGAGCCCCAGCCCAACAATTCGCAAAGCGCGGGGGGCCAGGAGACCGAAAACTCTTCCGAGGGTCGCCAAGTTACCTTGCGAGCTACTGCGACGGGCAATGCCATGGTCACCTATGGCGGCCTCAACGGGAGCTCCAGCGCGTCCTTCACAACGGAGTGGAGTGAGGAGATCACAGCAGACCCGGGCGACTTCGTGACCATGATCGTCTCCAACAACGATTATGAGGATGGGGCCGCGGAGGTCACCTGCCAGATCGTCCTCGATGGCGAAGTCGTCGCGGAGCAGAAGGGAACCGGGACCGCAGCCACCGCCTCCTGCGATGGCAACCTCCCCTACCTCTAATCCCGTCTCGCCGCGCCCCGCCCTCCGCTCGGAGGGTGGGGCGCCGTCATTAGTCCAAGATGTCGTAGACGTCGATCCACGCGGACTCGTCCCGGTCGATAGGGTGCACCCACGCTTTCGGGATGAAAATGCTCAGCACGGGGCCGTTCGCGTAGAGCCGCCAGAGGTTCAACAGTGGGCCGTGGTCCTCGGTGACGAGCACCTTGCCGTCGATGATGAGCTCACCGAGATCGGTGGGGATCCGGGCCCGGCCGTATGGCTCGCGCCTGTCGGGGAAGTGGCGGACTCCCGCGCCAGGAGTCATGCGTGGGGCGGATACCCCGCGGACTACCGCGGCCATCTCCTCGGTGAGCCCCGAGCCGCCGGGGTGGCAGTGGGAGCCGGCCACCTTCCGGCAACTGGCGTTCGTGTCCTCGTCCACATAGTCCAGGTCCTTCCACACGGGCACAGGTCTATCAGAGGTGAATGATATGTGGGCTGTAGTGGGGTCACGCCTGATCCCCAGCAGTCGATGACAAGCGCGGGACGATGGCCATGTGCGGCTGCGAATGGCGCGGCCCCTTGCCCCCCACTAGGTGTTGTGGGGCATGAGGTTGTTGCCACGGGTGTGCCGATGAGATGAGGAACGGGCTCCTCGCCACAGGATGGAAGTTCCTACACCGTCCGTCCGCAGCAAGAGAGCCCGT
>NZ_JARAMH010000029.1:0-26715 GCF_029524215.1 Kocuria oceani
CCGCTCGGCTGGCCGTCACGGGCGCGAACGGTGCCGCAAAATTTGCGGCACCGTTGAGCCGGTTCACGAGGGTACCGAATCGGCACCCCCGTGACATACCCCGTTTGGGGTCGGTCGCAGGTAGCTCCCTGTGGATAAGTCTGCATATAGTACCTCAACTCGATGCCAGGTACTAGATGTACCCGGCCATGAGGTTGGTGGCGTTTCCGGTCTTGTGAAAGGGGAGAACCTCCGGGCTTAGTGGAGATGTCTGACGTCTTCACGAACTCGGAGGTTCTCGTGTCCCACCGTAATGCCCGCTTGACCGTGCACGGCAGGCTGCTCATCGTCCATCGTGCCGGTGCCGGGTGGAAGCAGGCGCATATCGCCGCGGCAATGGGCGTGTCCCGACGCTGCGTGAAGCGGTGGCTGGACCGCTACCGCGCCGAGGGTGAAGCCGGTCTCTACGATCGCTCCTCGCGGCCTCACCACGTCGCCAACCGCACCCCCGATGCCAGGGCCGCGGCGGTGGTCGCGATCCGGAAGAAGGAACGAGTCGGCCGTGACGAGGTCGCGGCCCGCACCGGGGTGCCGGCGCGGACGGTGTCGCGCATCATCGCCCGGTCCGGGCTGCCTCGTCTGGTCGATCTGGACCCGATGACCGGGGAGCGGATCCGCGCGTCGAAGACCACAGCGGTCCGCTATGAACGCGAGCAGCCCGGCGAGCTGGTGCACATGGACGTGAAGAAGCTCGGTCGCATCCCCGACGGCGGCGGGTGGAAGGCGCACGGCAGAGCGATGGGCTCCACAGCCGCCCGGAAACAGACCGTCGTCGGCTACGACTACGTGCACTCCGTCGTCGACGACCACTCCCGGCTCGCATACTCCGAGGTCCTCCCCGACGAGAAGGGCCCGACCTGCGCCGCGTTCCTCGAACGCGCCATCGGCTACTTCGCCGCGCACGGCATCCCCCGCATCGAGCGGCTGATCACCGACAACGCCTGGGCCTACCGATGGTCGCTGCGCGGCGTCTGCGGCGCGCACGGCATCCGGCAGAAGTTCATCAAACCGCACTGCCCGTGGCAGAACGGCAAGGTGGAGAGGTTCAACCGGACCCTGCAAACCGAATGGGCCTACCGGCAACCGTTCACCTCGAACGACGACCGCACCGCAGCACTTGACCCCTGGCTCGAGCACTACAACACTGGACGACGCCACTCAGCCCTCGGAGGCAACCCCCCGATCAGCCGACTGCAACCAACGTCCTGACCCCGTACAACTAGATGTTGTGGTTTGCCTGTCGTACCTGTCTACATGGATACCTCGACGCAGACCACCACAACCACGCCCGAACCAGCCTCGACCGATGCCCCCGAACCACTCGGCGCACGCCTCGCGCGGGAGAGCCGCGCAGCGCAGGGCCTGCCTCCGGTCATCGCTGACCCACGGGTGCGTGAGCAACTGCAAGCCCTCTGCGGCCTGCCGAAGGCGCGGGGGCGTTAGGCGCGCCAGACGAACTCGACCCGATGTGCGAGAATCCCCGCCCGGTACACCTCACGGCGGGCATGAAACGCTTCGACGGTCTCATTGCGCCGCCTCGCCGGTGTCGCGCCGTTCATCCCCCTGGGCAGGGCGTGAACGAGGACGGCTTCAAGGACGAGACTGGCGGCCTGGTGCTGCCACATCGGGGTACGGTCGGCCCACTCCTGTGCGACGGTCGTCATATCAATCGACGGGCCAGTGTGCTCCGGCACCGTGGCGGCGTACTCGCGGCGGGTGCGTTCGATGCGTTCGGCGATCCGTGAGCGTTGCCGCACCCACATCGACTTGTCGATCAACCCGTCGTAGTAGTCATCATCGAGCCGGGCGAGGCGTTCCCGGTCGGCATCGAGCGTCGCGGCAAGCCCCACTCGTGCGGCCTGATCCGCGCCCGGAGACTGGCGCTTGGCGGGGTTGAGGGTGATCTGCTCGAACGTCGCGAGCACGGCTTCCTCCACGAGTTTGGTGAGGTCGCCGGAACGGATCGAGCGGTTGCACCCGCCCGGCACCTGTTGCACACACTGATACACCTGGCCGCGATGCAGCATGGCGCGTCCGCAGGTCGAGCAGCGGATCAGACCCGAGAACGGATACAGCCGTTTCGCCGCCCCACTGCCGGGCTGATGGAAGTTTCGGGCCTGCTTGCGGGCATCGAGCACATCGGAGACCTGCTGCCAGGTGTCCTCGTCCAAGATCGCGGGCCACGCGGCGGTCGTCTGCATCAGGGAGGTTTTCGACCGGGTGCCGTCCGGCAACAACGGTCGATACTCCCGTACCCCCTTGATCGAGGGGTTGCGCAGCACCAGTTTGAGTGTCCGATCCGACCACCGGCACCCGTGCGTCGTACGGATACCCCGCCGGTTCCAGTCGGTGAGAATCCGGTACAACGTCTCTCCGGCCAGCACCCGCCGCGCGGCTTCCCGCACCAACTCGGCAGCCTCGGGGTCGATCACGAGCGTGTGGTTCTCGGCGCGGTAGCCGAACGGCACCTGCCCACCATGCCAAGTGCCCTCGATGGCCTGCTGCTTCGCCGCCCGAGCGACACGGCGGGCGGTGTCGGCTGAGGACTTGTTCGCCATCGCGACCAGCACCCGCGCCATCGCCACATCAGAATCCGTATCCAACCTCAGCGAGCCGGTCACGGAGCGGACGCTGAAGCCGTTGAGTACCTTGGCGTCGATCAGGTCTTCCAAGTCTCTCGGGTCGCGCACCGCCCGATCCAGGTCGTAGGCGATCATCACCCCGGCGCGCTGCTCGCTGAGGTGCTTCAACATCGCGCGGAACTCCGGGCGCACCACGCGCCGCACCCGCTCACCCGTCGGGAGTGTGATCGTGCGCTGCTTGAACGCCGACGTGTCGTTCTCCCGGTACACCTGGGCGACTTCCCACCCGTGCGCTGCCGCATACGCCCGGCAGTCAGCTTCCTGCCGGTCAACACCGCGCTCGGTGCCCTCGGGATCATCACTGATCCGCACATACACCACCGCCCGCAACGACGGCGACGCCTGCGCCGTCGCCTGGTCGTTCGGCTCATTGCCTGCGGTTCGTTCCTGCTGATCGTGGCTCATCTCAGCCACCGCCTTCCTAGCTCTCATCGAGAGGTAGGTGCGTTTACAGAACCTCGGCTATGCGGCCACGGTGCACCGGGCCCAGGGCGCGACCGTGGACACCGCCCACGCCATCGTGGACGACGCCACCGACCGGGCCGCCGCCTATGTTGCTGCCACCCGAGGGCGGGAGAGCAACCAGCTCTATGTCGCCCTGAGCGAGGGGCAGTCCCGGGACGAGGTGCTGGAGAGCATCGCCGGGGCCTACGACCGGAACCTCTCGGCCCACGAGACGGTGGCCGCCGAGGCCTTGCGCAACGGTGACGTCGCCACACTGGGTGAGGTCTACCGCGAGACCGCCGACGCGGCGTGGACGGCCAAGACCCGTGCGATGGCCGTGGACGTCATGGGCGCGGACAAGGCCGCGGACTTCACCGAGACCGAGGCGTGGGGCGCGGTGGCCACCCACCTGCACACCGCCCAGCAGGCCGGTATGGACCCGGCCGAGCTGTTGTCGAGGGCGGTGAACCAGCGCGGCTTTGGTGGGGCGGAGAACCCGGCCGCGGTGCTCGCGTGGCGGCTGGAGCAGCAGATCGAGGCCGCGAGGGCGATCATCGACAACACCGACCGCCGGCCCCTGGGAAACCTCACCGACGAGCACCTGGAGCGGCTGGCTGAGCGCACCACGGCCGCCCAGAATTCGCCCCAGCTCGAGGACCCACAATGGGCCTCACACCCCTATGCCTGGATGCCCTCCGCCCAGCTGGCCGAGGCGAAGGCCAGTGCCGAGGCCGAAAACCTCGCCCTGCCCCCGGAGCTGTGGGAGTCCACCACTTCACTGCACCTGGACTGGGTGGCCCGCACGATGGGTGCTGAGCAGGAGCGCCGGGCGGGGCTGTCCCCGGAACAGGCGGCGGTGGAGCAGATCGCCCGGGGAGAGCGCCCCCGCATCGACACGGGAGTGTCGATCGGGGAGGCGATCGCCGCCGAGCAGCAGGTGCGGGCCGTGGCCGCCAAGCCCCCCGCACCGGCCCCGGTGGCGGACGGGCGCCGGGTAAGCGAGGACCTGGCCCCCACCCCGCTAATCACCGACGCGCAGGTGCCGGCCCAATATCGGGAGCAGCTGGAGCGGCTGCGCACCCGCCTGGAGGAGCGCGTCATGGTGCGCGGCGCCGAACTGGCCGAGACCCGACCGGAGTGGACCGCCGCACTGGGGTCGGTGCCGGCCAAGCCGACCAAGGCAGCCGAATGGCACCAGGTCGCCGCCGAGGTCGAGGCGTACCGGAACCGCTACAACGTCCCCGCCCATGAGACGGCGCTGATCCCCCAGGCCCACCGGGACGACCCGACCGCGGCCGCTCTAGTGGCACGGGCCACCGCGCTGCACAAGCACTCCGCGCTCACCACCACCGCCCCGCAGACCCCGGAGCAGATCCGGCAGACCGTCGATGAGGCGCACGTGGCCGAGCGGGTACGCACCACCCCGGCACCAGCTCAGGAGGCCGTGGAGACGCTGCGCGCCACCCGCGCCGAGGCCGCCGATCCGCTGCCGGCACCGCAGGCGAGGGAGGCCGCGGTCACCGAAGCCGCCACGACTCCGGTAGCCGAGGAGACCCGGCGGGTGCTGACCAGGGAGGAGCTGATCGCCCACGTCGTGGCCCAGCACCGGGCCCAAACTCAACAGGCCACCCCGACCACCGATGCAGCTGCCCCCCACGAGCCGGCGACCCCCACGCCGGCTACTCAGCAGAAAGAGCCCACCGTGTCCGAGAACGCCCAAAACGACTCCACCCGCAAGCAGTTCAAGACAGACCTGGAGCGCAGTCAGGCCGAGGTCATCAAGCGCTTCAAGACAGCAAACCGTACGGAGCAGAAATCTCACCGGCAGGAGGATAGAGCCGCAGCCACTCGGCGTGCCGCCGATATCATCCGCCGAGAAGGCGGTCGCAGCCTCTAGTACCGAGGGGTGTCCTATCTCAGGTGGTAGCCAAAGTGCGCCTGCTTTTTTGGGGCACCGGCGCATGAACCGCTACTCCACTCTCGAAAGAAGGCGAGAATGAAGCGAAAAGCTGATGAGCCCATTGAAAATACCTCGGAAGATTTACTGTCGAGGGCAGATGGGGCAGTCAAATTTGCCAAACGGGTACTCGATTTCGATTTATCTCGCGGATTGGTGGTGGGCGTCCTTGGCCCATGGGGGTCAGGCAAAACGTCGTTCCTAAACATGGCACGGCCCGAAATGGAAAGAAACGGCGCCACAGTTTTGGATTACAACCCTTGGATGTTCAGCGGGGCCGATCAGCTCGTTGAGTCGTTTTTTGCTGAACTGTCCGCACAACTAAAGGTAAAGCCGGAATTGGAGGAAATTAGCAAGAACATTTCTAAGTATGGACAGGCATTTTCAAAGTGGGATTGGCTCCCTTTTGTCGGGCCCTGGATTGAACGTGGTAAGGGAGTCGGCGATCTTATCGTTGACCTAATGGAACTGCGCAGCGAGGGTGTGGTAGAGCGACGCAAAAAACTGCAGGAGGTGCTTGAGGCTGCAGAGAATCCAATTGTCGTCGTTCTGGATGATATTGACCGTCTGTCGACATCAGAAATACGGGATGTTTTTAAGCTGGTCCGTCTAACTGCAAGCTTTCCATATATTGTCTATGTATTATCGTTCGATAGAGCGCGAGTAGAAGCCGCACTAAGGGAGGATGGGATCCCCGGCCGGGACTATTTGGAAAAAATACTCCAATTGGCTATTGATTTGCCAGCTGTTCCTGAATCGTCATTGAAGTTGCAGACACTAAATTCGCTGGTCGAAACCCTTAGTAACCTTGAGTGGATCGACGACGTTGACCGCAAAAGCTGGCCAGATGTATATTCGGAAATTATCTCCCCGCTGGTCAAAAACATGCGGGACGTGAAGCGGTATGCCGCTGCGGTGGAAGGGACTATCGAATCGCTCGGTGGCCAAATAGCGCTTTCGGACATAATGGCATTGGAGGCGATACGAACCTTCCTGCCAGACCTGTACTTAGGCTTACAAAGGCACGTTCCTGAGTTAACTTCGACGTTTGACGTTTGGACCAGGGGGCAGGAGGACCCTGAATTAGTTAGGTCGATCGAGAAGCTTTTAGAGTCCAATGGAGACCAAGAAAAACTTGTGCGCTCGACTATCATGCGTCTTTTTCCTGCGGCTTCACGCCATATCGGAGGCCCTACATATAGCGACGATTATAAAAGGATATGGTTGCGCACCCGTAGGGTGGCGCATGAAAGTAATTTGCGGCTTTATTTTGAACAGATGGTAGGGGAAACTTTACTTGCCTTCAATAGTGCCCAAAATGCTTGGAACCTAATGTCGGATAGTACTGCATTTGCGTCGTATTTGAACGGACTGCCCGAGAATCAGCTAGGTGAAGTAGTTGAATCCCTCAAGTCATACGAGGATCTTTTTGAGGAACGTCACGTTATTCCGGGTGTAACAGGCCTTGTCAATCAGATTTCAAGAATCCCTGATAACAATTCCGGATTTTTCACATTTGACGGGGATATTGTTGTGGGCCAAGTAGTGTACGCGTTATTAGAAATTGTCGAAAATGAAGAAAAACGCACCGATATGGTGCAAGCTATCTTATCGGGCGTAACGACGTTAAGCGGAAAGCTCGATGTGATAGAGACCGTTGGGCACCACCTAAACAGTGGACACGGATTGGTGTCAGAAGCTGTGGCTACGGATCTCAAAAAATCATGGCGTGCGGAGGTTAGGGCTACGCCCCCGGATGAACTGGCGAAAGAGTATAACTTGCTCCAAGTTGCTGTAAACGCCCGAAATTCGGTTCCAGGGGAACAAACCTTTATTCTTCCAGCAGAATCTAAGGTTACTTTTACCCTTTTGCAGTCCGCACATAGTCAATCGCGTAGTCAAACAGTGGGCAATCGAGCAATTGATGTTACGGATCGCCTGGCGTGGGACACTCTTGTTGCGCTGATGGAACATGAGTACGTGTTGAAGCTCAGAATCGATAGCGCTCGTGAAGAATTTGGGGAGGACGCGCCGGATTTGTTTGCTCTTGCGGACCGTTACCTGAGCGGCTGGCGTCCGCCGCGTTAATAAGTCGTGAAGGGCCTGGGTGGCGGCCGTAGGCTGCTGCCCCAGCCCTTCACTTGACCTAGTGGCCTGTGGGTAAGGTGCTTACGGGCCACTAGCGCTGAGTGAATGCGTAAGAACTTATGGGCGGCCATGGCAGTGCCCTGGGTCCTTGGAAAGGAAGGGCCTCGGCCACTTAGGACAGCGCACGGACGCCTGTCCTCCGGCAGGGGCAGGGTGCCTACTGGGAAGGCATGGCACTCTGCCCTTGGTCTAGGTGCTCACCATATCCAGTCAGCGGGGGGCTGTTCGCAGGCGAGGATCCGGCGGAAGCTCTTCTCAACGTGGGAAGTGCCGCACTCCCCGAAGGGACCGCGCTTGGTGAACAGCACGGCGGCGTGACGGTCGAAGTGATCAGTCCACCACGAGGACATGCCACCTTCCGCCTGACGTAGAAGCCATTCCTGATAGAGGGCCTTGAAGCGGTCCACTGCCTCGGTGTGAGCCCACCATTGTGGGCACCAGCGCATGGCTTGATTCATGTCAACGGACTCCACCCTGGAGACCAGCTGCTCGACCCACTGCACGAATTCTTCCGGGGTGAAAAGCTCGTCTGTCTCGGTCTGCTGTTCGCTCATGAGCGATGTCCTTCCGTGATCCGCTCCAGCACCGGGTTGATGCGGGCTGTCAGGGCCTTGTCCTCGAACCACCGCACGGTGCGCACGATCGTGCCGCCGCCGGTGGAGGTCTTCACCCAGGCATGCCCGGCCGGCAGCTCGGCCAGCTTGGAGACGGGCATGATGTCTCGCTGCTGTGTCTGCACCGACCGGGAGGCCACACCCCGGGAGGTGGAGGTGCTGCGCACCTTCGCGTCGTAGGTGCCGATGAGCTTGCGCAGCGACTCCAGAAACTCCGCATCATCGGAGCCACCGCCGTAGACCTTCACCGCGGCCGCCGACCACAGCGTGTCCCACCCGGTGCGGGCCAGCATGTCCACACCTTGGCCGCGGGTCTGGAAGTAGGCCGAGACGACGATGCCCATCGACCCGAAGAACGAATACCACTCGGGCAGCTGCTTGAGCTTCACCACGTTGCCGACCTCATCGAGGTCAGCCACCAGCGGCACCGGCAGCCGGCCCCCGGCCCGGCGGGCCGCCTGCTGGGCGGCAGTGACTACCGCGTAGACCAGGGTCGAGACGAACGCGGCCCCTGACCCGGCAGCGTCCTGAGTCAGCAGAATGAGAGTGTCCTTGCTGGTGACGAAGCGGTGCGGGTTGAACACTGGCACTCCCGGGGTGGGGGTGGTCCAGGCCAGCAGCTCGTCGTGCACCAGGGCGGAGGACATGCGCTGGGCACTGGCGGCCACCGATCCGCGGGTGTCCTCGGGTTGATCCCCCATGCCCTCCAGAGCCGCGGCCGGGCCGGTGTGCCCGGCCTGTTTCAACAGCTGAGCCGGTTCCATGAAGGCCGCCGAGGACACCCAAGTCAGCACGTCCGCCAACGTTTTGCCGCTCTTGGCCGCCGCCAACAGGCACCAGGAGAGGTAGTCCCGGCCCTGGGAGTCGAACTGCGGATCGCCCTTCCCGCCGGCCGAACCAGAAGCGGAAGCCGTCTCAAAGATGGAGGCGACTTCCCCGGCGGACACCGTGTCGGTGACGGTGGCCAGCAGGTTGAAGATCATCGCGGGGCGGGTGCTGTTGCGCCAGATGCGCTGGGGGTCGAACAGCCACACGGTGCTGCCCGTGGTGGTGCGGGCAGCCATGACTTCGGCCACCCCGTCCACCTTGTTCGTCGTCATCACGAACGCCCCCGGCGCCTCGGTGGCGTGCCGGATCACCTGGGAGGTGGTCTTACCGCGTCCGGTCCCCCACACGTGCGCGGAGCACTCCCGCCAGCCCTGATAGACCGGGTTCTTGCCCACCAGCCCGATGGTCAGCCCCGGACCAATCTCTGGAGCATCAGGGTGGAGCCGGTGGGCCTCCGTGGTGCGGGCGGGGCCCATCGCCGGGTTGATCCGCCCCGGGGGGCTCATCCGCCGTGCCGCCTCCTGGGTCTTGGACGGGCTCCGGGTGCCCCACACCATCAGCGCGGCCACACCCACTACGACCTCCAGGCTCACGAGGAAGGTGGCGGCCGTAGGCCAGTCCACCGCTCCGGTGGCCAGCTGGATGACCAAGGTAAAGGGGTTCCAGGGCAGGTCCCTGGTCACCGGGGTCAGCGCGTTCCCCAGATGCACCAGGCCCACCGCGCCCATGACGGCGGTGAACAGGATCAGGATGCCGATGAAGCTCTTGTTCTGGTCGTTGGTGTTCATGCGTTCACCCGTGCCTGTGCGGCCGCCCAGGCGGCATTGGTGTCGTGGACCCGCAGCTCCCCGGCGGTGAGGTTGGTCTGGAACGGCACCCCCGGTGCCTCCCCGGTCTTGAGCATGAACCGGCCCCGCCCAGGCGGGGGCGAGGTGCGCCCGGTCTTCGGGTTCACCGAGCCCTCGGCCGACCACGCCACCAGTAGCGCCTTCTCCTGCTCCGAGAGCGGGAAGACCGTCTCCAGCATTCCCATCTCGTTCTGGGCCAACCCACCGAGCACCTTCATGGAAGAGCGTTCCATGAACCCGGTGGCGATCTTGGTCAGCTCCTCGGTGGAAAGCTGGAGGTCTTTCATGGAGTGGGTGATCAGCAGCTGCCCAAGGCCCTTGGTGCGGTTCAGGCGGGTGATGCCGTCGATCTGGTGGACCAGCAGCTCGGAGGCCCGCAGGGCTTGCCACAGCTCGTCCATGATCATCAGGTGGTGGCGCTCTTCCATCAGCCCGGCCTCGGCCAGGGTCTTGGCCGCGGAGATCCCGGCTTGGGCGTAGGACCAGCACACGATCTGCACCGCAGCCCGCAGGTCCAGCAAGGTCTCGTCGATGGCCGAGAGGTCGAAGTCCACCGACTGGTCGATGTGCATCTCCTCGGAGGTCTGTCGGCAGAACACGTCCCCGAACGGCCCATGTGCGCCCAGGGCGTTGAGCCCGGCCAGCAGGTTGCGCACTTGCCCCCGGTAGGCCGTCTGGTCATCGACCAGGATCGCGGCCATGATCGCCGGCCGCGCGGCGGTGATCACGTCCACGACGTCTTGGATGATCGGTTGCCGGCCTTGGGCCTCGGCGTGCTCGGCGGCCTCGGTGATCGCCATGGAGAGCACCGTGGGCTCTTGCTGGCGGGCATCCAGCGGGGCCTTGAACACCAGCTCCAGCAGCCCGGTGAGGGCGTTGAGGCGGCGGCTGTGGATTTCTGCGCGCATCTGTCGCTGCAACGCCTCGGGCAGCTCCCCCAGCCGGCGCCACAACGGCCCGGCGTCCAGGGGGTTGATCGACCCCACCCCGGGGGCGACCCGGATGACCTGCCCACCGACCTCGACGGTGAGCCCGGCCAGGTCGGGCTTGACATCACTGGCGCCCACGAACAGGAACCCCTGGTCCACCAGGGCCAGGGCCATGCGCACCGCCACCGAGGACTTCCCCCGGGCCTGGAGCCCGAGGATGAAGCAGGAAGGGGAGGAAATGATCCCGCGCAGAAACAGGTTGATCGGGTCCCCGCACACCACCGAGCCGTTGAGCTGATTGCGCCCCAGCACCGCCCCCACCAGGGGTGAGGAGGTGCCCACGGCGAAGGGCCACAGCCCGGCGGTCTGGTTGGAGGTCGCGGTGAACTCCGGGGGTGCCTCCACCCAGGAGTTCATCCCACCGTGGGTGACGTCCATGCCCTTCTCGGTGAGCTCGCGCAGCTGCGCGGTGCCGGCGGCGGCGGAGCGGCCGATGACCGTGTTGAGGATCTTGTCGGTGAGCTGGTCGAAGACAGACATCACAGCGCCTTTCGCACATCAGCCGGAACGGTGGCCACGGCATCGGGCACCACACCCAGGCCGAGGTTGAACGCGAAGGCCGCGTCGTCGTTGTAATCGCACTCACGCAACCCCAGCTGCACCCCCTGGGAGGCATTGCGCCGCAGCGTCGCCGCCACCCGGGGCAGCTGCTCGACCCGCTCGACGGTGGCCGTGACCACGATGGAGAACCGCACCAAGGAGGCGCCCTCGGCCTGCTCACGCTCGGCCTTCCGCGCCTTCTCCAGGGCGATGATCTGAGAGCTGGTCGGGCGGCGGTTCTTCTGGTTCGCCGCGAACTGCGCGTTCGTCAGCGCCTGCTGCACCTGGATGGCCGACTTGTCCGGGGACTGGGGCCGGTAGAACACCGTCACCCGCTTCTGCAACATCTCCGAGTTGGGCGCCAGCAGGGCTACCAGGGCGTTCTCCCGGAAGGTGCCGGCGGGGGGACGCCACATCTGCCAGGACTTCGACACCACCCCGCCGTGCTCATACCGGCCCGGGGAACCGACCACGCGGGCGGCCGAGGGTCCGACCTCCTCCCAGCGCAGCCCGGTGCCGGCCTCCGACAGGCGGGCCTTCTCCACCGCGGCGGCTGCCAGGGGGTTGTAGGCCAGGTAGGTCTGGTCGATCAGGTCATGCTCCTGCATCAGGGAGACCGACCCGGCCCCGGCCTGCTCGAGTTGTTCCAGGAATCCGCTCAGCAGCGAGGACACGTCTGTGGCCAGCTCCTCGGCCGTGCGCTCGGGCACCCCCTCACCCGCGTTGGCCCGGGCGTTGAATGTCAGAGCAATCCACTGCTCCAGCTTGGGCACGTCCTGGTTGAGGTTGGCCACCACCTCGTCCATCGTGGCGCGGGCGAAGGCCGGCACCGACTGGGACCCGGCCTGGGCCCGGCCCACCGCCACCGCATCGGGCAGCCGCTCCCCCGGATCGGTGGTGGACTGGGTGGTGACCGAGACCTGCACCAACTCCGTGTTCGACCCGGCATCACGCTGGAACGCCGCCCAGGTGCCCACCATCCGATCCAGCCGGTTCTGATCCAGCAGCCCCAGCCCGGAAGAGTTGGCGATGACGAACACCGTGCCGGTCTTCAAATTCGGGTGCCACAGCATCACCCCGCGGTGGCCGAACAGGTCCGTGAAGGTCACCGGCTCGGTCGCCGCCAGCACTCCCGGGGCGCGAAAGGACCCGTCGGGGATCTGCGAGGTCGGCCCGGCCTTGTAGGTGGTCCGGTTATTCTTCTCCGCCCGGGAGAACATGCCCCGGGCGATCCACCGCTCCGGCTTGGACCGGCCGTTGCGGTCCTTGGACCCGAGCACGGTGGCCACGGCGAAGGCGGCCACCGCGATGCCGGCAGCTACCCAAATCTGGGAGGCCATGATGAACAAGAACACCAGCACCGACCCCACACCGAGGACGACGGTGGAGGCCATCGAGAACCCCAACAGCCCGGCCGTCTTGTCCTCAGCGATGTTGCCGTACTGCCGCACGATCACCTGGTTGTTACTCACAGATCCTCACCACTCTCAATGGATTGCTCGCTGTCCCGGACGGTCTCCCGCAGCCCGTATTCGAGCCGCTGGCCGTTGATGAACGATGTCTTGGCCCCCGTGGCCGAGGATCCTTCCCCGGCCGGGTGACCAGCAGGCCCGGCGCCGTTCGTCGGAGCCACCGGCTCGGCACCGGCTGGCCCGGACGCCTCGGATGCCCCACCGGCAGCTGCCGGGGGCGGGCTCGAGCTCTGCACTTGCTCCGCGCCGGCCGGGCCGCTGCCCGTGGAGGTGCTGGAGCCACCTGGCGTGGGGGCCCCGTTGGTGGGGCTCTGGACGTTCTCCGCGCCCGAGGCACCCCCGGTCGTGGTCCCCGGCGCGGAGGTAGGAGTCGCACCAGCCGTGCTGCTCTGGACGTTCTCCGCACCCGATGCCCCATCGGTCGTGGTCCCCGGTGCAGAGGTAGGAGCTGCATCAGCCGTGGCGCTTTCCACGTTCTTCGCACCGGCCGGGCCACCAGCCGTGGGCGAGCCTCCGCCAGCTGCCCCGCCGCTACCCGGTGCCTGGGCCCCGGTCGCACTGGAGGCACCGCTCCCAGCGCCGGCACCAGCACCCGAAGCCCCGGCGCCGGCACCCGAACCGGCCCCGGCGGCTCCAGCGCCACCAGTTCCAGCACCCGCAGCGCCACCGGCTCCTGCGCCCGTAGCGCCAGCAACTCCAGCCCCCGTAGCGCCACCGGCTCCAGCGCCGGCAGCTCCAGCACCCGCGGCGGCCGCCCCGGCGGCGGCCGTGCCGACACCAGCGGTCAACGCACCGATCGCCACCGCACCACCGAGCATCGCTAGCCCACCAGCACCCATACCGCGGGGACCGGCGCTTACCGCCGGAACCAGGACGCGGACCAGAGCGGGCATAGCGAAGCAGGCCGAGAAAATGACCACCGTGCCGGTGAGCAAGGAGATGATCTTGTTGGCGACCTCATCGCCCCCGGTGCCGTCGATCCCGTTCATCAAGGCCAAGCCGAAGCCGTAGATCACCGCGGCCCCGGGTTTGAAGAGGATCATCGCCAGCAACCAGCCCACCGCTTTATCGAAGGACTTCTGTCCCTTCTGCGTGGTGGAAGCCGCAGCAAAGATCGGTAGCAGCCCGCACAGAGCCCCGGCCACCCCGTAAGAGAAAATCACCAGGGCCGCGTTGAGGATCGCCCCCAGCAACGCGAATGGAGTCAGGAACAGCAAAATCCCAGCGGTAGGCAAAGCCATCCCGGCACCCACCATCCCGCTCAGGCCCATCGACTGCCCCAGCCCGTCCCGGGCAGCGTTGCCGGCAATGGTGTCCACCAGCCACGGGGCCACCTCATCGGTGACGGCCAGGGACAGCGCCACCATGGACACCGCCAGCCCGGAGACCACCACGGTGCGGATTAGCCCCATCACCAGGTTCTCAGCCGACTCCCGGTTGTGGTCCCGAGCAATGCGCAGCACGGCGAAAGCCGTGCCGATGATGCCCGCGACCCCAACGAAGGTCGTGGTGGCGGTCTGCACCCGCTCAGTGGCCGAGCCCGTGCCCATTTCTGGGGCACCGATGTTCAGCCACCAGGTGCCCACCAGATCGAGCATCGTGGTGAACACCTCGATCAGCCACCCGGCCATGAACAGGATCAGCTTCTCCACCGTGTCCCCGGCAATGCTGCCGGCGACGTCCTTGATGACGTCCATCAGCTCTTGGGCCCCCACTCCACGTAGGGCTGACCTTGGTACTGGTCTGAGGTCATCAGGTCGGTGCCCGAGGCCGGGTCCAGCTTCCAGTCCCCGTCCTCCCACACCACATCGGCCTGCACAGCCACCTTGGTCGTCAGACCGTTGGCCGAGGGCAGGGAGTAGATCAGCTGATAGGAGGCGGCCTCATCGGTGTAGTGGTCCTGGGAGTAGCCGATCAGCGTCGTGGACGCGGAGGCGGACCCGTCATCGCCTTCTTCCACGCCATCGCGGATGCGCTGAGCCTTCTGCTCGATTCGATCCCGGTTGGGCCCCTCAGCAATGCCCACCTCGACGTTCTTAGCGGCCTCCTCGCTCACGGACGGGTCCAAGGCCATCGCATAGGTCGCCGCAGCCATCAGCGCTCCGGCCTCGGAGTGAGCGAAACCGACCCGCAGCCCCGAGTCGCGTCGTTCGCAGCCGCCGAACTCGGGGGAGGAAGGCACCACGTTGTAACCGGCGGCCACCCAGTCCAGGACCTCGGGGGCCTCATCGGCCACCGAGGACGTGTCGGTGCTCAGCCGCGCTTGGCAGTCCCAGGCGAAGTCCTCCCCCATCTGGGGAATGGCCGCCTCGGCCGCCTCCTGACTAGGAGCGGTCGAAGCAGCAGAGGTCGTGGGGGCCCGCACCTCATCGGGGGCCGTGAGGTTGCGAATGGTCCATCCGGCCACCGCGACCAGTAGCAGCACCAGGGCGATCATCGCCGGCCCGAACCAGCGGGGGCGGGTCCGAGTTACGTCGTTGTCGTGCGTATCCATCGTGGGGCTCTCCTTCTTGTCGTGTGCGTGGCGATCGGGGCCCGGCTCAGCCGCCGGTGATCATGTTCCAGATCGCCCCGGCCGCCCCGAGCAGAGCAGCAGCGACTAGCGGCCACACGGGGGCCTCGACCTCATCACCGCGGCGGCGGTTCCGCCCGGCGGTGACGAGCCCGAAGATGAAGTAGACGAACAAGACGAGGCCAGCGGCCCAGAGAATCCAGCCCAGGATCATGGTCACGTTCTCCATCCCCGGGGGCTGGGTCGGTGTCGCGTTGATGGCCGGGACCAGCACCGTGTTGAGGGTGCTCAGGGAGGTGGTCATGAGGGTGTTGGTAATCATCGGGGGGTTTCCTTTCTCAGTGCCCGGTCTGGGCGATTTTTTCGATCTTCCGCAGCACGGTCTTCAGCCGGGTGCTGGAAGGGGCAGGGGTGACGCCGACCTCGCGCCACGAAGACTCATAGGGGACCGTCATGGCTACCGGAAACATGCGCGCCACACCTCGGGCGAAGGTCAAGGTGGGCTTGGTGATCCGGTTCTTGGGCCGGTCGTGGACGATGACCAGACCGACCAGCTCATAGGGCAGCTGCCCGGTGGCGGACTTGCGCGCCAGCTGGGCCGCGGACTCCAGGGAGGCTGCGCTGGTGGAGCACACCAGCAGCGCCCGTCCCGCCCATTCCGGTTCTTGCACGCCCGCGTCCACGATTGATCCGGGGCACAGCCTGGCCAGCGTGGAGGTTCCTACCCCGCCGGAGGCCCCGACCAGCCACAGCGTGGCCTGGGTGACGTCGACCGGGGCCGCCGGCTCCTCCTCAGCCACCGGCTCTTCGGCCAGGGTCTGCTGGAGGTTTTGCGGGCCGCGGATGGATTCCCGGGCCCCGAGGATCGGGTCTTCCTCCATCGGGTCCTCCTCCTCCACCACCTCAGGGGCGGCCACGAAAGGGTTACGAGGGCTGTCCACGATCACAGTCCCTCCCGCACTGCCGCCCCGGCGCGCAGCCAGGCCCGGCGGGTGGCCGGGGTCATCGCGGAGAACCGCACCCGACCCTCCACCAGCGCCCGGTCATAGGGGACCGTGACCACGGCCCGGGCGTAGGGGGCGAACTCGGTGGCCAGTTCCTTGGCCTTGGTCTTCTGGTGGCCGGGTTCGCAGCACAGCACCACCATCACCGCATTCCGGGCGAGCTCCTGGGCGTGGGTGTCCCCGGTGTGCAGGGCGGCCAGTACCCGGGAGGCGCCTTCGGCGGCGTCGTCGACGGATTTCACCGGGATCACCACCTGATCGGCGTGGCGGATCATCGCCTGCCAGTTCGCCCCGCGTTCGGTGTTGCCGGAGTCCATGACGATGGCCCGGTAGTACTTCGCGGCCACCGCGTGCAGCCGGTCCACCTCGTCTCCGGTGACCATGTGCCGTTCCTGGTCCCCGGAGCGGTCATCGGAGCGCAGCACGTCGTAGCGATCGGCGGGCTGGTGGTGGACGTACCCGGACAGGTCCCCCACCCGGGCGTCGGAGGTCATGAAGTGTTCGGTGCGCCCGAGCAGGTCCACTACGCATGCCTCGTGCCCGGCATCGAATGTGCGCCAGCCCAGGGAACCGAGGGAGTTGTTGTTGTCCCAGGCCAGCACCCCACCCCCGGAGAGCCGGGCGAACACGGCGGCCAAGCAGATCACCGTGGGGGTCTTGCCGGCCCCGCCCTTGGGATTGAGGACCGCGATCGTGCGCGGCCCGGCCCAGTGAGCGGAGACGACCGCCTCGTCCTGCCGTTGGCTCAGCTCCGCGGCCGAGGGCACCAGGCTCAGACCCAACTGGTTCAGCGCCCCACGCCACCCGCGCTGGGCCGGGGCGTCCACCTCGGGGCGGTCCACGAAGGAGGGCAACGACTCCCGCCGGCTGCCAGCCGTCTCCGGCTCCGCTGCCGCCCGGACCGTGGACGGACGGCCGCCGAGGAACGGATTAGGCGCGGGAGCAACGGCCGCAGCCAGTGCAGCAGGGGCCTGATCCTCCTCGGTCGCAGCAGCCACCGGGGCCGCGGACTCCACGGGGACCGACGTCGCCGGTTCTACGGCGGGCACCGGCTCAGGCTCGGCAGTCTCGGCCGGCTCGACCGTTGCCACGGTCTCCACCGGGGGTGCGACGGCTTCCTGCCGGGACGTGCCATCGGGGGCGACGAGGAGCGTGCGGGACCCGGAGGGGTCCTCGATGTGCAGCTGGGTGTCCTCGATGGTCTGCTCCGCCAGCGTCATGGCCGTGGCCATCACCGCCCGACGGGCATCGGCCACCGAGGGATAAGTCTCACGGCTGGTCTGCCCGGCGGTGTCCAGGTCCACGGCACCAGTGGAGTCGATCGTCGCGGTCATTCTCATCAGGGGGTCTCCTTGGCAGTGGGGGTAGGGCTCGCAGTCGGTGAAGTGCTGGCTGTGGGGGTGGGGCCGGTTCTGACCAGGGCGTAGAGGGAGCCATCGGTGGACCCGGCCACCCGGGTCATCGCCATTCCGTTGTCTGTGATGACGTCGGGCACCGCCGCCTGGTCAGCTCTGGTGGTCGCCTCGGTCTGCCCGTCGCAGGTGATCTGGGTCTGCTTGCCGTTGTCGGTGACCCAGGCGTAGCCGGCGGCCAGCGTGGCTTGGCCATCGAGGCGGTGGGCGGTGGTGGCTTCCACATCGATCAGCACCGTCGAGGCCAGCAGCAGGCCGTGGACCCGATCGGCCTGGACGGTGGAGGTGGTGATCTGGCTTCCGTCGAGTTCGCGCACCGCGACCTGCTTCACCGCGGTGACGTCGGTGGCCTCATTGACGTCGTAGAAGCCGACAAAGGTCTGCTTGCCGTCCTTCCACGCGGCCACCACCCGGCCCTGAACACTGCCAAGGACGCCGGTCAGTTCCGCGCCCTCGGCCGGGACGGGCAGCACAGCGGGCTTCGGCAGGGCGGCCGAATCGGTGCCGACCCGCCACACCTTCCCCGCCTTGGCATCAGCGGCAATCAAGTCCGCCCCCTGGGCTTCTAGGGGGTTGGCGGCCGCCGGCACCACCCGGGAGACGGTGGACCCGTCCGCTCTCACCAGCAGGGACTTTTTGGTGGGCAGATCCAGCCGGGGCGCGGTGCCCCCGTCCAGGACCACGGTGGCCTCCTGCGGCACTTCGACCCGGATCGGCTCGGGAGAGTCGGGGGTGAACAGCACCAGCTCCTTGGCCGTGGCGGCCGCCAACCGGGTCTGCCCATCGACGGTGAACAGCGCCATCTGGGTCACGGTGAACGGTGCGCTGCGGCTCCACTGCTCCACACCCGTGTCCGGGTCATGGCCAATGAGCTTGCTCCCGTCCACGCTGACCGGGCGGCTCTCCCAGTCCAGGACCGCCTTGACCTGGGACCCGGACATGGGCGTGGCCCAGGCGCCGTAGGTGTCCCACCCGGCCGGGGCCGGCACCGGCAGCTGGGCCGGGGGTGGGGTGTGCACCACCGCGACCGGCTCCCCATGGCCTTCCGTCAGGTTCATCGTCACTGAGGTGCCCGCCGTCAGGGCCAGCACCGCGACGCTGCCCCAGATCGCCACGGTGCGGCCACGGTTGCCTTTGCGCGCCGCTCGGGAGCGACCGGCACTGGTGCTGCCGTCCCCGCGCACACCCCGTCGCTGCGGTGCTGCCACGGTGGCGGCCGGAGGCTCGTACTCCTGAAGGGTGCCGAGTCCGGCGTCGACGACCATTTCGAACACGGACCCGTCCTCCGTGTGGCCCTGCACCCGGCAGGCCTTCAAGCCCAGCCGCCGGCAAGCTTCGGCGGCCGCGTCCGCGGCGACCTCGTGGGCGGTGGCGGCATCGAGCACCGGGTAGGTCAGCACCTCCCCGTTGGCATCGGCCACGATCTGCTCCGCCCCGAAGGTCAGGGTGATCACCGGCCAGGAGTGGACGGCTACGCTCACGAGGCGGCCTCCCCGGCGGGCAGGTCGTGGGACTGGTGGCCCACGACTTCCCAGGCCCCGGAGCGATGCTCGAGATAGATCGTCACGTGCCGGGTTCCGGTGCCCTCGGCCGGTTCCCCGTCGCGGCTGGCCCACCGCCAGGTCACCTTGTACGCCCGAACCGCCATGTCCTGCCCGACGTCGCGGGTCACGTCCCCGATCGCCGGCACCGCCTGGGCCCGGCTGTAGGCCCGGTGCGAGGCGGGGTCCAACCACGCCCCCTGGGAGGAGTTGCGTTCGGGCTCCACCTGGTGGGCCGCCCACTCGTCGGACATGAGCGGCTTGGCGCGGATCGCGGCCGCCGTCTCGGTGCGATCCAGAGCGGTGTCCCAGGAGTGCAGCAGAATCGCCGCTGTGCGGGCGGTGGAGTCCACATCGGTACGGTCCACGTTTTGAATGCGCGGGAACGTCCCATCCCCGGGCACCTCCGGCGTCGGGAGACTGCTGGGCGTAGCCGAGCGGACAGGGGCCGCCGCGCTGGAGGAGGCGGAGGTCTCCTGAGCCGGGCTGGTCGAACACGCCGCCAGGGGCAGGGCGCACAAAACCAGGGCAGTGATCAGGTGGGGGTGGCGGCTCATGTCGGCCACGCTCCTTTCTCTCGCAGGATCGGCTCGGGGTCGATGTTGTAGCCCTGATAGGGAAAAACGACGTCGGGGGCCCCGGGGCGGTAGATCTCGAAGTGCAGGTGGGTGGCCATGCCGAACTGGCCCCGGTTGCCTTCCACACCGATCACGTCACCGCGGGTGAGTTTCTGACCCTTCTGCACGCCCCAGGAGTTCAGGTGGCAGAAGGCGAACCCGAAATCGGGATCGTCGTCGTTGTCGACCTTGGCGATCACGCACCCGTCCGCAGCGTTGAACCCGGTGATCCGCAGATCGGTCGGGGCGATCACCGGCCCGCCGGCACCGGAGCCGGCACCGGGGGTGGCGAAGTCCAGGCCCATGTGGTTCTGCGCCCAATCGGGCACCCCGGGCACGTTGCGGCCCCCGTAGCCGGAGGTGAATTTCCCTCCGGGGAGCGGTGTGGTCCACTCCCCCTCTCCCAGGTCCCCGTCCCATGCCTTGCCACCGGTGGGGGCCTCACAGCCGGCGGAGAACTCGATCTGACCGCCGTCGAGAATCGTTTCCACATACCGTTGCGTCTCCGCGAACGGCGGCACACCCTCGTGCTCGAGGACCGCTCCAGGGCCGGCGTTGTAGGCAGCCAGGGTCAGGCGCACCAACTGGTCCGCGTCGTCGCCGGCCAGGGACTTCACTTCATTCCTAAGGCCTGCCATGTAGCGCCCATAGGCGAATATCGCGTCCTCGGGATCAGTGACTTCCCCACCGTTCCCGTACTGAGCCCAGGTCTCGGGCATGAACTGGGCGATGCCCTGGGCCCCGGCGGAGCTGCCGGCGTTGGGATTCCAGTTGGACTCCTGATTGAGCTGGGCGGCCGCGACACTTGCAGGGAGTCCGGCCGTCTTGGCGGCCTCCTCCACCAGCGGACCCCAGCCGTTGGGGACGTTGATCACCGCGTCCTCGGGGTCCTCGTCGGAGACGACCGTGGCAGGGACGCATCCGCTATTGGCTGACGCCTGCATGTCCGCCACCAGTGCAAGTCCGGCCACACCTACGACGGGCACACCCATCGCCATCACCCCGCCCAGCGCCAGGACGGCGATAACCAGAGTGGATGAGCCGTGGGACTGCTCTTCTTCCACACGTCACCTCCCTTTCCAGCGCCAACCCGTTTGGCTGTTTTATGCAGCTATAAAAGTTGTAGCACGTATTGGCTGTATAAGACGGTCGAGACAAGTCTGGCTCGTTGCGGTATGGGTCTCGGGCCCGAGGCGCGATGTCAGTTGCGTGTGAGGTGTTGCGGGTGCGACACAATGAATTCCGTGCCGTCCGTAGTTCGCCCTGCAGGTCAGCCTGATCTTGTTGCCGAAGCCGCCAAGGTGTTCGGCAACACCGTCCGGCTGTCGATCATCAATGCCCTCCGGCAGGGGCCGGCGCTACGTGCGGACCTGGTGAAACGAACGGGGCTCCCGGCCAAGACTCTCGGTGCTCAGCTGACCGAGCTGGAGGCCATGGATGCCGTGAAGGCGGAGGCGCAGCAGAGCCGGGGCCGGCCGATGCTGTACTACGCGAATCACGCGCGGCTCGAGAGGCTGCTGTCTGCTCTCGCGCAGTATGTCCTGGCGGATGTGCGGAGTGCGGGTGCGGAGACGCGCATCGAGCCTCACTGATGTCTTCCCATGCCACAGTGCCCTTCCCGTAGGATCCGTATTGAACATGTTCAACTGGGATCCTACGGGCAGTCCGTCTAGGGCTCAAATGCTGTGCGTCGCGGTCTATCGCTCGTGCTGATCCTTCTCAATGACGTCCAGTATCGCCTGGAGGCCTTCGGGGTCGATCTGACCGAGGGCCCGGGCGGCGAAGTTGCGGACTTCGGCTCGTCGGAGGGCGCGGACGGTCTGGAGTTCTTGCTCGACCTGCTGAGGGAGTGGACCGTCTTCTTGCACGAGGTATCTCGAGTCCACTCCGAACACGTCTCCGAGGGCTCGGAGCAGTTTCTCGTCGGGGCGGACCCGGGTGTCTGCGGTCTTGAGGTAGTGCCATTTCGTGCGCGAGATGGCCACGCCGCGTTCTTTGAGGCCTTGCTGGATCGTGGTGAAGTCGTAGGGCTGGCCGGCTTCGGTGCGCAGGGTGTCCAACAGCAGGTTGATCTTGTCGGCCAAGATCTGGGCTGACCGTTCCCGGTTGGCGTCCCCCACGTCTTTTCTCCTCATGTCACGATCCAGGCATAGATGCTGCCCAGGAAGGCCAGCCCGTAGATGAAGCCTGAGATCACCTGCGGCCCGGTGTGGTCCTGGAGCCGGATGCGGCTCCAGCACACCGCCAGGCCCACCGGAACAAACAGCAACCCGACAACACCCCAGGATGTTGTCAGGGCAACAATAGTTCCGCCCATCATCATGCCGTGCCCGGAGATCTTCCACCACGGACTCACCACAGCGATCACCAGCCCTGCCAGGAACGTGGCCACGAGCAGCGCCACGATCTCGATCGGTCCCTGCAGCAGGATCGCCGCCGTGAGGTAGCTGAGGACCAGCACCAGCACCCCGGCCATCACCGGGCGGCGGTGCTCCTTCACGCTCACGTGGTGGTCGGTGAGGACCCCTCGGCGCACCAGCAGGAGAACCACGACCAGCGGCACCCCGCACACGATCAGGGCCGCGCTGACCCCCCACCACAACGAGGCCGCAGACGGGTTCGCCCCCCAGGGCAGCGCGATGAGCAACGCCGCCAGCAGCACCGGAGGCTGGAAGGCTTCCGTGGCGGTTCTCTCCCAGCGGGGGACGACGATCGAGGTGCTCATGATGTGAGTTCAAATCTCCTCTCGGCGGCCTGCAGGACACACCGTTGCTTGTCCGACAGGCCCACGTTCTCTGCCCGCAGGGCGTCTTCGACGGCAATGACGGCACTGTAGAGAACCTTCTGGGGATCAGCCGACAGAGCGCTGGACCAGCCCGGAGGGCGCCCACCAGGGCTCCACCGGTCCGCGCCGAGGTGGGCCCACACCGGGGCGATCCTCAGGATGTCCATGCGCAGACCCATCTTCAGGCGCCGGCCTTGGGCGTAGAGCCCCAGCCACGCCACGGCCAAGCACACCAGCACGGCCCCGGGCAGGAAGACCGGACCGAACGAGGCCCGCAGGGCCACAGCTACAGCATCCCACGCGCCGGAATACCCGAGGACCGCGTAGCCGGCCTCGAGCGTGCAGCCGAGCACGAGCAGAGAACCTCCCACACCCAGGCCGAGCAACCCCGGCCACAGCAGGCGGTCGTGCCCCGGCTGGCGCAGGGTGAGTTCCCGGAAGGCGACACGGGCAACATCGGCGGCGTTCCACGCCCCCATCACCATGATGAACAACGTGTAGACCAGTGTGCCGCCCTGGGCAAGATGGTCCGGGATGAACGCTCCCGAGGTCGGGCCCCGGTCGATCGAGAAGAACGCTGCCGTCAGTCCCAGCAGTAAGGCGCTACCGATGGCGGCCTCCCGCAGTGTCCGCGACCGGCTCCAGTGCCTGCGCTGCAGGGACTGGACGAGAGCCGCCCGCAGGCACCACACGGCGCTGAGGGCGAGCAGGTTGCGCACCAGGTGGAAGACGTTCTCCCCGCCCAGCCACGCATCCACGGTCCGTTCGGGAATCATGACCCCGTTGGCCGAAAAGGCCAGCGCTGCCAACGCCGTGCCCACCCAGACGAAGTCCACTCGGCGTCGCCGCGCCACTCGTGGCAGACGAACGAGCACTGCCACGGCGGCGAAGAGGCACGCCACAGCTTTGAGCAGACTTAACACCGCTCCGAGGCTCATCAGAAGGCCTCGAGCAGAGGATCCACCTGCTGGGTCAGCCGGGCGGCCAGCCGCGTAGCGGCGTTCTCTGCCGCGATCTCCTGGGCCGTCCAGGTCGAAGAACGCCCGAGAAGGGTCTTGATCCGCCGGGAGCCCCCGATGTGGGCGAAGGCATTCCCCAGCGTGAGCTCGCATCCACCGTGCATGAGGAGGATGTGTCCGTACTCGTGCAGGATCACGTGCCGGCGCAGCAGCTCGCTCTCCCCGGCAGCATGGAAGATCCAGGACCGCTCAGCCTTCTCCAACCACAACCCCGTGACGTCCTGACCCAACCCCGCCGGCGCTGGCTTGATGTGGATGGGCTTGCCGTGCCGACGCTGCACCTCCAGATGAAGACCATCCCAGGTGAGATGGCCTGGCAACTCAGCCAGCACATCGGAGCCGGAACGGGAAACAGTTCCCCCTAGCCAAGACATGCCCTCCAGGCTACCTGGAACTTGAACATGTTTATGTTGAACATGTTCAAAAGAATGTATGGTGGATGCGATACACCCAGACGGGAGCCTTCGGCGCGTCTTTACCACCTTAGGTTTCAGAATCAAGGGGGCCAGGAAATCGTGGAGACACACCCCACACCGCTACCGGTTGCGGTTGCGGTGTGCAACGATGGCTTCATGACCGAGTACCAGCAACCGAAGCTGCAAGGACACAAAGTGGCGTTGTCCACGCGTGTGTCTCCTGAGCAGCATCGCGCGGCCGTCGAAGCGTCTCATCGAACGGGACTCAGCATGGCCGAGTACATCGGTGCCTTGATCGACCGCGATGCGGGACGACCCAACAAGCTCGACAACAGGGAGGAGCCGCGCCTACCGCTGGCTAACTCTGCTTAAACGACTGACGGCCCGCCTTGGCAGGGCGGGCCGTCGAAGTCATCCGGCTGTCGCAAGTTTGGCGACCTAGACAGCCGTTTCAACAGCTAACTGAATCGGAACCTGTCATGAACCCAATACCAGGGGACTGTTGTGTCCCCTAGTGTACCTGAGGCGCGTCCGCAAATGGACCCCTCATCACTCAAACGCGCCGATTTTCGGTCACACTCCTCCCCCGACGCTGCCCTTGAGGCCTCCGGGGAGCTCCCGTCGCACCGTCGGCGGGTGCGGGTGGCCTACGAACGCTCCAAGGCCGTGGTGCTGCGCGCCGTGCCCAAGGGCTGCCGGTTGGCCCGCCACGTGGTCGTCTGGAAGCGCGCGGTCCTGGAGCACCCGGCCCTGGAGCTGATGCGCGCCGATGGCCGGTCCAACATGGCCGCCCTGGTCGAGGTGATTGCCCTGCAACAGGACCCGGCCTCGCGGACCTGGCGCACCACCTGGGCCTGGGTCGCCGAGCGCCTCGGGGTGCACGAGGACTCCGTGGGGCGGATGATCCGCCGGCTCAAGGACTGGGGGCTGCTGGCGGTGGTGGCCACCGGCCGCTCCGCCCGCTACACCCCGCGGGCCACGGGCAAGAAGCAGGGTGAGGCGCCCGTCTACGCCCTCACCGTCCCCGCACCTCCGGCTTCTGGGCCCACGCCGGCCGAGAACACCTCAGAGGAGGCAGCGGTTGTGGATATAAATGTCGGCCCGGTCCCCCCGGAGGGGGTATGTTCTCCCCCGCACACGCGCGAGAGCTTTTCCCGAAGGGACGCGGCTACGCCGCGACCCTCTGCCAAGGCCGCCGCGCAGCGGCGGGAGGTCCAAGCCGCGCTTGCCCAGCGGACAGCTGCGCTGTGGCCGGCTCATGCGACGGTTCGGCCTCTGAGTGGGCGGGGGTCCCGCTCGGATTGGAAGCAGGCTTATCGTTTGGCGGGGTTGGAGATCCAGCACCACGCGTTGGTGCTGCGGCGGATCACCACCGCCTACGTGGTCTCGGTGGCCAGGGCCCACTTCCAGGCCGGCTGGACAGTGGCTGATGTGCTCCACGCCCTGGACTGGGCACCTAACGGCCACCGCTACCCCCACGACGCGGCCACCGGGATCGAACACCCCGGGGCCTGGTTCGCCGCCCGGTTGCGCGCCTGGACCCACCAGGACGGGACCCCCCACCGCTCCCCCGACCAGCGCCAGGCGGCTGAAGCCGAGCAGCGTCGGGCCGAAGCCGTAGCGGCCTCGGCCCGGCACGCCGCACGGCAGGCGGCGGAGGCTTCAGTGGCTGATGTGACCGTTAGGTCGGGGGCGTCGGTGGTGCGTCGCCCGGTGAAGGAGCGGTTCGCGGCCGCTTATGCGGCTGGCTTGGCCGAAGCTGCCCGGCGTGCTGGAGCCGCGGGGTGAGAGAGGTCCTGCTCAACGGTTTTCGCCGGCGAGGCTGGTGTCAGCATCGGGGTGTCAGGGGCGTGGGTGGGGTGCGCAGCGGGGAACGTCACGGCTTCTGGGACCAGGGTGGTGGCAGCGATGGTCTGGGCGGTGGTGATGAAGGCTCGTGCGGTGGGGCTGATGGTGTCCTCTCGCCAGGCGATGCTCACGGTCGAGGGCGGCAGATCCTCGACCGGGACGAAGGCCAAGCCGGGCCAGTTGTAGAAACGTTGGGTCGAGGACTGGGTGAAGGCGATGCCCTGGTGGCTGAGAATGGCTTCGAAGCACTCATCGACGGTTTTCACATCGGCGCCGATACGCGCTGGGTGCCCACCCCGGACATCGATGGCCAACCAGAAGTCCCGCCAAATCTCAGGGGCGTGACGGGCCACAAAGGGGTCGTCCAACAGCTCTTCGACGAAGACCGTCTTCCGGGAGGCCAGCCGGTAGGTATCCGGCATGGCCAGGATTCTCGGTTCGGTGAACAGTGGTTCGGCCCGGAGCCCTTCACATTCCGGCATCGGGGGGCGAATGAAAGCGACGTCAGCGCTGCCATCGGCCAGTCCGGCGGTGGGATCGGCGAAGGGGTAGGAACGCATCTGCAGGTGGACCTCAGGATGCTGTTGACGGTAGGCAGCCAAGACCCTCGGGGTCAGTTCGGCCGCAGCGTTGGCTTGGAAGCCCACCACCAACCTCTGACCCACACCCCGAGCTGCGCGCCGGGTGGCCTCCGCGGCAACCTCGGCGGCGGCCAGCAGAGCTCGGGCATGGTCCAAGAGCACCTCTCCGGCCGGGGTGAGGCTCACCCCACGAGGAGAGCGGACCAGCAAAGGAGTACCCACGGAACGTTCCAGATTACGGACCTGCACGCTCAACGATGGTTGGGCGATGTGGAGCCGGGCGGCCGCGTGTCCAAAGTGCAGCTCCTCGGCAACAGCGATGAAGTACCGCAGGACACGCAACTTGAACCGTCACGGGTTTGATGCCGCTTCCTTTCGATGAAGGATGAGGACATGCCCAAGAAGTACGACGCCGAGTTCAAGGCCCGAGCGGTGCGCATGGTGCGCGAGCACCAGCAG
>NZ_JARAMH010000003.1:0-355746 GCF_029524215.1 Kocuria oceani
CGCCGACAACTTACCCCACACCCCACCCCCCGCCCCGGGCAACCGGCACACGGGGGCACCGGGGACACCGCAGAACACCGCGTCCACTATACGGCTCCCAACCAACAACCCCGCCCGGGGTCACGGTTGCACCAACCGCACAATTGCATCCACAGTCATCACTGTGACCAGATTTCCCCCCACCCCGGCCCACCGGCCAGGCAGGGGAGACAGAGTTACGGCGGTCATAGCGTGGGGGAAACGCCCGGTCCCATCCCGAACCCGGAAGCTAAGACCCACAGCGCCGATGGTACTGCACCCGCCAGGGTGTGGGAGAGTAGGACACCGCCGGACCACACCCAGGGTCGAGCCCCCGCACCAGCAGGTGCGGGGGCTCCCCACATCACCCCCCCCTTTCGCGTGCCCACCCCCCCACCGGGCACGACACCCCCAGGCCCCCACCCACCGGTGCGGGGCCCTTCCCCTGCCCCCACCGACCCGCAGCACCGGCCCCCACGCCGCCGCCGACACCCCCAGGCCCCCACCAGAACCGGTGCGGGGCCTTTCCTCATGCCCGAACGCCGGCCTATCGTCGGAGAACGCTGATCCGACGGTCTCGAGGGGGAGCCATGCGGCGAAATGCCGAGGAACCACGGGTCGTGGACGTGGGTGAGCAGACGACCGCAGTCGTGGCGGGGGAGGTGCCGATGTCCGAGCTGCGGGAGTTCTTCGATGCCGCGTTCCACGAGCTGGGTCAGCGGATCGACCGCGGTGAGCTCCGCCCAGCCGGTCCGGCTCTGTCGCTCTACCACTCGGAGCCCGGACCGGTCGTCCAGCTCGAGGTCGGGTTTCCGCTGGAGGACGAGGTGGCGCCGGCGGGGTCCGTCGTCGTCGGGCGGATCCCCGCGACCCGGGCGGTGACCTACACGCACCGCGGCGCCTACGACGGGCTGGGCTCGTCGTGGGAGAAGCTGCGGGCATGGGCGCAGGAGCGGCACCTGCGCCTCGGCGCGCCGCTGTGGGAGGTCTACGTGACGGAGCCGCATCCGGGCGACGATCCCGAGGACATGGTGACGGAACTCTACTGGGCCGTGGAGGCCTGACCGGCGGCTCCACCTGCACGGTACGACGAAGGCCCCGACCACGTGGTCGGGGCCTTCGTCGTGGACGGCGACCGCGTGTCAGCGCCCGGGGACGAGTACCCGCGCGTCGTCCGGCTCCGTGTCGATCTCCGCCACGTCGCTGCGCCTGCCGACGAGTTTGTCCACGACCACGGCGATCGCGCCGTCGCCCGTGACGTTGGTCGCCGTGCCGAACGAGTCGATGGCGATGTAGGTGGCGATCATGAGACCGACCGCGGTCTCGTCGAAGCCCAGCATGCTCTGCATGATGCCCACGGCGGCCATGATGGCCCCGCCGGGGACGCCGGGGGCCGCCACCATCGTGATGCCCAGCATCAGGATGAAGCCCAGGTAGGTCAGGTTGTCGACGGGCATCCCGGTGATCGTCATGATGGCCAGCGAGAACAGGACGATCTTCATGGTGGAGCCGGCCAGGTGGATGGTGGCGCACAGCGGGACGGCGAAGCCGGCGACCGGCTTGCTGACCCCGTTGGCCTCGGCGCACTTGAGGGTCACCGGGATGGAGGCGGCGGAGGAGGACGTGCCCAGAGCCGTCGCATAGGCCGGCAGCATGTTCTTGAGGAGCACCAGTGGGTTGCGCCGGGCGTAGGCGCCGGCGATCCCGTACTGGACGAGCAGCAGGACGATCGTCAGGACGAGGGCGAGCAGGACGACCTTGAAGAAGGTCGAGATGACGGCGGCGATCTGCCCGTTCATGGTGAGGCCCAGGAACATCCCGAAGATGTAGACGGGGAGCAACGGGATGATGACGAGCTCCACGATCCGCATGATGATCCGGCGGAGGTCGTCCATGGCCCGGTGCAGGGTGTCACCCGGAATGAGCGTGATCCCCACTCCCAGGCAGAAGGAGAGCAGCAGCGCGGTCATGACACCGAAGACGGGCTCCATCTCGACGACGAAGTACCCCGTGAGCGCGCTCTCCTCCGGGTTGGCCAGCGGGTTGACGTCCTGCTGCCCGCCCAGCAGCCAGGGGTAGCTGCCGCGCGCGACGAGGTAGGCGAGAACTCCGGAGAAGACCGTGGACGCATAGGCGATGCCTGCCGTGATGCCCAGCCACTTCCCGGCTCCCCGCCCGAGGTCGGCGATGGCAGGGGTGACGAGGCCGAGGATGAGCAGCGGCACGATGAAGCCGAGGAAGGCGCTGAACAGGCCGTTGAACGTCAGGAACACCCGTGCGAGCGGTTCGGGGAAGAACAACCCGCAGGCGATGCCCAGGACGATGCCGAGGAGCACGCGCACCAGCAGGTGGGACGTGAGGGGTTTCTTGGTCATGGGCCAATTATCGGTCCCGGAGCAGGCCCGGCGAACCGCAAAGGGCCCGGGTGGGCCTCCCTTAGAATGGAGGACGATCAATTGGCGGACCCGCGTGCGGTCCCCTTCGACATCCACGAGCGCCGGCCCTTTCCGGACGGCACAGAGGAGCGGTACGTGTCCGAGTCTTCCCAGCACGGTTCCCAGGGCGATCGCCGGAACAGCGGTTCCGGCGACCGCCGGTCCGGCGCAGGCGCCCGACGCGACGGCGGCCGCTCGAGCGGCGCACCCCGCCGCAGCTTCTCCCGCGACGACGAGCGTTCCGCTGGACGACCCGGTGGAGAGAGCCGTTCGCAGGGCTTCCGGGGCCGGAGCGACGACCGCCAGGGTGAGAGCCGTGGTGGCTACGCCCCGCGCGGTGACCGGCGGGAGGACCGACGCGGTGACAACCGGGGCGAGAAGCGCGGGGGCTACCGTGACCAGTGGCCGGGGCAGGGCGAGCGTCGTGACGCCCGAGCCGGAGAGCGGGGGCCCCGTCGTGACGGCGAGGGGCGGACGGACGGCTACCGCGGTCGGCGTGACGAGGGTCAGGGTGAGCGTCGGGGCGGGTACGCCCCGCGTGGTGACCGGCGCGATGACCGGCGTGACGATCGGCGTGGTGGCTCTTCCGACCGCGGTGAGGGCTACCGGGGGAGGCGTGACGAGGGCCGGGGTGAGCGTGGGCCTCGTCGTGATGGTGAGGGCTACCGCGGGCGCCGTGACGACAGTCAGGGTGACCGGCGCGGTGGCTACGCCCCGCGTGGTGACCGGCGCGATGACCGGCGCGATGACCGCAGGGACGATCGGCGTGGTGGCTACCCGGACCGCGGTGACGGCCACCGGGGTCGCCGTGAGGAGAGTCAGGGTGAGCGTCGGGGCGGGTACGCCCCGCGTGGTGACCGGCGCGACGACCGTCAGGGTGAGCGTGGGCCTCGCCGTGAAGGAGAGGGTTACCGCGGGCGCCGTGACGAGGGTCAGGGTGAGCGTCGGGGCGGGTACGCCCCGCGTGGTGACCGGCGCGATGACCGCAGGGACGATCGGCGTGGTGGCTACCCGGACCGCGGCGAGGGCTACCGCGGTCGCCGTGACGACCGCACGGAGGTCTCCACGCACCGTCACCGGGCCCCCGAGATCGACGAGGACATCACGGGACGGGAGCTGGACAAGCCGACCCGCGCCCAGCTGGGGGCCCTGGAGCCCCGCAACGCCGAGGCCGTCGCCAAGCACCTGGTCATGGCAGGCCGCTACCTGTCCGACGACCCCGCGCTGGCCCTCGAGCACGCGCAGGCCGCAGGCCGCCGCGGCGGTCGCATTGCCGCCGTCCGGGAGGCCACGGGCATCGCGGCCTACGAGGCGGGGGACTACGCGCTGGCGCTCAAGGAGCTGCGAACGTTCCGCCGGATGACCGGCGCCGAGATCCACCTTCCCCTCATGGTCGACTGCGAACGCGCGCTGGGCCGCACCGACAAGGCGGTCGAGCTCGCGACGTCCGAGGCCGCCGCGTCCCTCGAGACCAGCGAGCGGGTCGAGCTCGCCATCGTGCTCGCCGGCATGCGCCGAGACCAGGGGGACGCCCAGGGCGCCGTCGACGCGCTGAGCATCCCGCAGCTCGACAAGAACCGTGGCTTCTCCTACAGCCCGCGCCTGTTCCGCGCCTACGCCGAGGCGCTCCGGGGCGTCGACCGGGCACGCGAGGCGCTCACCTGGGACCGGCAGGCCGTGGTGGCCGAGGCGGCGCTGGGGCTCGGCCAGTTCGCCGAGCCGGAGATCCTCGACTTCGACGACGAGAACGAGACCGAGCAGGCACCGTCCGACGGCGTCGCCCTGGCCGAGCCGGAGAACGCCGCGGAGGACGCGACCGTCGCCGGCACGGCGGCCGCCGCGGTGCCCGAGGTCGCCCAAGCCGGTCTGCGGGAGGAACCGGCCGGCGGCACCGGCGACAGCACGATCGACAGCACGGAGTACGAGTCCGACGACGTCCTCGACGAGGGGGCCGAGGAGGGTGCCGACGAGGAGTCCGAGGGCGCCGCGGAGGGGGATCTGGATCCCGACGACGACTTCGAGGGCGGTTCGGAGCACGACCTGGATCCGGACGACGACGAGGAGCTCCTGGATCCCGAGGACCACGGTGCCGCCCCGGACGATCGGTCCGACGACGGCGAGGAACGCGGTGCCGAGGATGTCTGAGCGACTCCTCGACCGCTACGACGCGGTCCTGAGCGACCTGGACGGCGTCGTCTACGCCGGTCCGCACGCGATCCCGGGGGCGCCGGAGGTCCTGCGCCGGATCTCCTCGGAGGGCGTGCCCGTGATCTACGTGACGAACAACGCCTCCCGCTCCGTCGCCGCGGTCGCGGCCCACCTCACGGACCTGGGCGTGCCCACGGGTCCCGAGGGCGTGGCGAGCTCGGCCCAGGTCGGCGCCGAGGTGCTCGCGCAGCGTCTGCCTGCCGGCACGAAGGTGCTCGTGACGGGGTCGCAGGCTCTCTCGGACGTGGTCGCTGACGCGGGGCTCGTGCCGGTCCGCACACAGGAGGAGGAGCCCCGTGCCGTCATCCAGGGCTTCGACCCCGGCATCGGCTGGGCGCAGCTGGCCGAGGCGTCCTACACCCTCGCCGATCCCGACGTGCTGTGGGTCGCGACCAACACCGATCTCTCCATCCCGCAGGCGCGGGGCCTGGCCCCGGGCAACGGGACCCTGGTGGCGGCGGTCGCCGCCGCCACCGACCGGGCACCGGTGGTGGCCGGCAAGCCGGAGGCCCCCATCTTCCGCACCGCCGCCGAGCGCGCGGGCAGCACTCGGCCCGTGGTCCTGGGGGACCGGCTGGACACCGACATCCGGGGCGGCAACGCCGCCGGGTTCGCCACGGTCGCGGTGCTCACCGGCGTCGACACGCTCGAGACCATCCTGGCCGCATGCAGCGCGGAGCGGCCCGACCACGTCGTCGGAACCCTCGAGGAGCTCTTCGCCCCCTGTCCGGAGGTCGAGGTCACGGCCTCGCCCGGAGGCCACCGGGCGCGCTGCGGGGCGGCGACCGCCGAGACGGACGGCGCCCGGGTGCGGATCCGAGGGTCCCGGGAGGACCTCGATGCGTGGCGAGCCGCGTGCGGGGCCTGGTGGGCCGCGCACCCCGACGCGGAGGCACCCGTGGCCCCGGTCCTGGAGTGGGAGGCCGCGACGTGAGCTCCGACGCCGGCACGACGTCCCCGACGGGTCACGACCGTGTGGACGCCGTGCTCGAGCGGGCCGCGGAGCTGGACGCGCTGCCCGTCGCGGAGCACCCCGGCCGCTACGAGGAGCTGCACGCCGACCTCGTCGCCGAGCTCAACGCCGAGCCGGGGACCGTCCCGGCCGGACTGGTCCCCGGCCGGCAGGCGGGGCAGGAGCAGAGCGGGTCCCGGTGAGCGCGCGCCTGGACCTGGAGCTGACCACCCGGGAGCTCGCCCGCTCCCGCACCGTGGCCGCCCGCTGGATCGCCGAGGGCAGGGTGCTGGTGAACGGCGAGCCGGCCACCAAGGCCTCCGTCCGTGTGGGCGCCGGCGACCGGCTGGAGGTGCGGCCCGCGGACGGCCCCGACTACGTCAGCCGCGCGGGGCACAAGCTGGCCGGCGCGCTGACCGCCTTTCCGGACATCACCGTGGCGGGCAGGCGGTGCCTCGACGCCGGCGCCTCCACCGGGGGCTTCACCGACGTGCTGCTGCGGGCCGGGGCCCGGGAGGTGGTCGCCGTGGACGTCGGCCACGACCAGCTCGTGCCCGCGCTGCGGCAGGACGACCGGGTCCGGGTGTTCGAGGGCACGAACGTGCGCTGGATGCGCCCCGAGGACATCGGCGGCCCGGCCCAGCTGACGGTGTGCGACCTCTCCTTCATCTCGCTGACCCTGGTGGTCGGCCCCCTGGCCGCCGCCACCGTGCCCGGCGGTGACCTGGTGCTCATGGTCAAGCCGCAGTTCGAGGTCGGCGCCGACCGGCTCGCCCGCACCGGCGTGGTCACCAGCGAGCAGGAACGGGCCCGGGCTGTCGACGCCGTGGCCGCCGCCGCACGCGCCCACGGGCTCGCGGTCCTGGGCCGGGAGCGCAGCCCGCTGCCCGGTCAGGACGGCAACCACGAGTTCTTCCTGTGGTGCCGCCGGAACGTGGAGGGCGCCACGCCCTGACTGTCCACGCCCTCGCGTAGGGTGGTGAGCGGTGCCCGGTCCCGGGCACGGCGCGCAGCACGGGCCGGTCCCGGTTCCGACGACGCCCGCGTGCACCGAGCAGCCCAGAACGGGAGGATCCTGTGAGCCGGAAGATCCTGGTCATGGCCCACATGGGCCGGCAGGAGGCCAAGGACGCCGCGCGCGACTCCTGCCTCCAGCTCCACGACGCCGGTCTGGTGCCGGTGATCTCGCGCACCGACCTCGAGGCGCTCCAGGAGGACGGGGTGCCCCTCGTGCCCGTGGAGGTCATCGAGGAGGACGTCTCGCTGCGGGAGATCGAGCTGGTCATGGTGCTCGGCGGGGACGGGTCCATCCTCCGGGCCGCCGAGCTGGTGCGCAGCGTGGACACCCCGCTGCTGGGCGTGAACCTCGGCCACGTCGGCTTCCTCGCCGAGAGTGAGCGCTCGGACCTCGCCGAGTCCGTCGAGGCGATCGTGGACGGGCGCTACACGGTGGAGCAGCGCATGACCATCGACGTCACCGTGTGGCAGGACCAGAAGAAGGTGCTGCACACCTGGGCGCTGAACGAGGCCTCGGTGGAGAAGGGCGACCGCGAGAAGATGATCGAGGTGGTCGTCGAGGTGGACCGGCGGCCCCTGAGCACCTTCGGGTGCGACGGCGTGGTGCTGGCCACCCCCACCGGCTCCACCGCCTACGCGTTCTCCGCGGGCGGGCCCGTCGTGTGGCCGGAGGTCGAGGCGCTGCTCCTCGTCCCGCTGAGCGCCCACGCCCTGTTCGCCCGGCCGCTGGTGATCTCCCCGAACTCGATGATGGCCGTGGAGGTCCTCACCCGCACGGACGCCCGGGGGGTGCTGTGGTGCGACGGCCGGCGGACCACCGAGCTGCCGCCCGGGTCCCGGATCGAGGTGGTGCGCTCGCCGAAGGCGGTCAACCTCGCCCGGATGCACCGCACGCCCTTCTCCGAGCGGCTGGTCCGGAAGTTCGAGCTCCCCACGACGGGCTGGCGCGGACCGGTGCCCCCGCAGGAGACGACCGCGGCCCGGACCGCCGCCCTGTCCACCGTCGGCGCCGACGGCGCGGGCCGGGTGGCCGAGCTGCCGAAGTCCACGGTGGGCCACGAGATGCCCCACGACCCGGGCCCTGCGACTCTCGGGAGCGCGCCCGAGAGGACGGAGGCCGACTGAATGATCGAGGAGATCCACATCCACGACCTCGGCGTCATCACCGACGCCGTGCTGCCGCTCGGACCGGGGCTGAGCATCCTCTCGGGTGAGACCGGCGCGGGCAAGACCATGGTGGTCACCGCGCTGGGGATGCTGCTCGGCAACCGCTCCGATGCCGGGGCCGTGCGCTCGGGGGCCCCGCGCGCCGTCGCCGAGGCGGTGGTGCGGGTCCCGGCGGGGCACCCGGCCGCGGCACTCGTCGAGGACGCCGGCGGAGCCGTCGACGTCGAGCCCGTCGGCGACGCGGACGAGGCCCTGGTCACCGTGGCGCGCACGGTGACGGCGGAGGGCCGCAGCCGGGCCCACGTCGGGGGCCGCTCCGCCCCCGTGGGCACGCTCTCGGCCGTGGGGCAGACCCTGGTGGCGGTGCACGGGCAGTCCGACCAGCTGCGGCTGAAGTCGGCGGCCGCCCAGCGCCACGCCCTCGACCAGTACGCGGGGGAGGAGCTCGCGGCCGACCTGCGGCGCTACCGGGAGCTGCTCGCCGAGTACCGCACCGTGCAGCAGACCCTGCGGGAGGTCACCGAGCACGGCCGGGAACGCGCCCTCGAGGCCCAGACCCTGCAGGGCGCCCTCGAGGAGATCGACGCGGTGGACCCCGAGCCCGGCGAGGACGAGCGGCTCGACCAGGAGAGCCAGAAGCTCACCAACCTGGAGCAGCTGCGCGCCGCGGCGCTGACCGCGCACGCGGCCCTGAGCGGCGGGGAGTTCTCCGACGGCGACAGCGCGGACGCGACCGCGCTCATCGCCGCCGCGCACCGGGCCCTGGACCAGGAGGCGGGCTCGGACCGCGACCTGGAGGAGCTCGCGGGCCGGGTCGCCGAGCTGGCCGTGCTCGTCAACGACATCGCCGCGGACCTCTCCGGCTACGCGTCCGGACTCGACGACGAGGGGCCGGCCCGCCTGGCCGAGGTCGAGGCCCGCCGGGCCAAGCTGAAGGCGCTCACCCGCAAGTACGGGGCCACGGTGGACGAGGTCCTCGAGTGGGCGCAGCGCTCGCGGACCCGGCTCGACGAGCTCACCGACGACCCCGCCCGGGAGCAGGAGCTGCGCGCGCGCCTCGAGCAGCTGCACGCCGGACTGAGCGAGCTGGCCGCGCGGATGACCGAGCGGCGGCAGGACGCCGCGCACCGGCTCTCCGAGGCCGTCAGCGCCGAGCTCACGGCCCTGGCGATGCCCAACGCCTCCCTGGTCATCGAGGTGGAGCCCACGGAGGAGTTCTCCGGCCACGGCCGGGACGAGATCGCGTTCCTGCTGAAGCCCCACGCCGGTGCCGCCCCGCGGCCCCTCGGCAAGGGCGCCTCCGGCGGTGAGCTGTCGCGGCTGATGCTCGCCATCGAGGTGGTCCTCGCCGCGGTCGACCCCGTGCCCACGTTCGTCTTCGACGAGGTGGACTCGGGCGTGGGCGGCAAGGCGGCCGTGGAGATCGGGCGCCGGCTGAAGATGCTGGCCCAGCACGTCCAGGTCCTCGTGGTGACGCACCTGCCGCAGGTGGCCGCCTTCGCGGACCAGCACATCCTCGTCACCAAGAGCCGGGACTCCACCGTCAGCGACGTGCGCGTGCTGGACGAGGAGGAGCGCGTGGTGGAGCTGGCCCGCATGCTCGCGGGTCACGAGGACTCCGCGGCGGCGCGCGAGCACGCCCGCGAGCTCGTCCGCGACGCGCAGCTCTGAGCCCGTCGCCCGTCCGGAGGCCGCCGCCCGCGCGGCCGGCCGCACGGTGATCCGCAGCACGCAACCGGTGTCCCGCAGGGGCAAGAATGATAGGGTCGAATTCCGTGGTGAATGCAAACGAAGCCGCCCACGTGGCCGGCGCACAGCAGACCGAAAACCAGCGACCGGGCAAGGTGACCCGTCAGATCTTCGTGACGGGCGGCGTCGCCTCCTCCCTCGGCAAGGGCCTGACCGCCTCCTCCCTCGGGATGCTGCTGCGGGCACGGGGGCTGTCCGTGACGATGCAGAAGCTGGATCCGTACCTCAACGTCGATCCGGGCACCATGAACCCCTTCCAGCACGGTGAGGTCTTCGTGACCGACGACGGGGCGGAGACCGACCTCGACATCGGCCACTACGAACGCTTCCTCGACGAGAACCTCGACGCCTCGGCGAACGTGACCACCGGACAGGTGTACTCCACGGTCATCGCCAAGGAGCGTCGCGGCGAGTACCTCGGCGACACCGTGCAGGTCATCCCGCACATCACCGACGAGCTGAAGAACCGGATGCGCCGCCGCGCGCAGGACGACGACCAGCCGGACATCATCATCACCGAGATCGGCGGCACGGTCGGCGACATCGAGTCCCAGCCCTTCATCGAGGCCGCCCGCCAGGTCCGCCAGGACGTCGGCCGCCGCCACGTGTTCTACCTGCACGTGTCCCTGATCCCCTACATCGGGCCCTCCGGCGAGCTCAAGACCAAGCCCACCCAGCACTCCGTGGCCGCCCTGCGCGGGCTCGGGATCCAGCCCGACGCGCTCGTGCTGCGCTCCGACCGGCAGGTCCCGGACACGATGCTGCGCAAGATCGGCAACGCCTGCGACGTCGACCACGACGCGGTGATCTCCTGCCCGGACGCCCCGAGCATCTACGACATCCCCAAGACCCTGCACTCCCAGGGACTGGACACCTACATCCTCGACTACCTCGGTCTGGACTACCAGGACGCCGACCTGGGGCAGTGGGACCGGCTGCTGAAGGCCGTGCACGAGCCGTCCCACTTCGTCACGGTGGCCATGGTGGGCAAGTACATCGACCTGCCGGACGCCTACCTCTCCGTCTCGGAGGCCCTGCGGGCGGGCGGCTTCGCCAACGACGCGCGGGTGAAGATCAAGTGGGTCGCCTCCGACCTGTGCGAGACCCCCGAGGGCGCCCAGCGGGAACTGGGCGACGTGGACGCCATCTGCGTCCCGGGCGGGTTCGGCATCCGCGGCATCGAGGGCAAGCTGGGCACCCTGCGCTTCGCCCGCGAGCACCGCATCCCCACCCTGGGCCTGTGCCTGGGCCTGCAGTGCATGGTGATCGAGTACGCCCGCACCGAGCTCGGCCTCGCCGGGGCGTCCTCCACCGAGTTCGAGCCGGACACCGGGTTCCCGGTCGTGGCGACCATGGACGAGCAGAAGCAGTTCGTGGAGGGCGCCGGGGACCTCGGCGGCACCATGCGACTGGGCCTCTACGACGCACGGCTGCGCGACGGATCCGTGGTGGCCGGCGCCTACGGCTCCACCACCGTCAAGGAGCGCCACCGCCACCGCTACGAGGTCAACAACGAGTACCGGGAGGGCCTGGAGCAGGCCGGACTGGTGATCTCGGGGACCTCGCCGAACGGCACCCTCGTGGAGTTCGTGGAGCTGCCCGCCGACGTGCACCCCTACTACGTGGGCACCCAGGCGCACCCCGAGCTCATGTCCCGCCCGACCCGCCCGCACCCGCTGTTCGACGGCCTCGTCAAGGCGGCGCTCGAGCGCCGGGAGGCCGAGGGCCGCTGAGGCCCCGGGCCCGTGCGCCACGGGCCGCCCGGCGCAGGCGCCGTGTCCCCACCGGGGCGCGGCGCCCGCGCCGTCCCCGCCAGACCCCTCGTCCCCGCCGACCCGTGCGGGGCGGCCGACCCGGAAGGACCCCATGGACATCCGACAGCTCGCCCCCGAGGAGATCTCGGACCGGCCCAGCGACCGCCGCACGGTGGCCTCCGAGACGGTCTACGAGGGCTTCATCTGGAACGTGCAGCGCGACGAGTTCGAGCTGTCCCAGGGCACCGACCCGCTCCGGCGCGACTACATCACCCACCCGGGCGCGGTGTCCGTGCTGGTGCTCGACGACGACGACCGGGTGCTGCTGATCAACCAGTACCGTCGTCCCGTCGGGATGACCATGTGGGAGATC
The DNA here is from genome assembly GCF_029524215.1 of Kocuria oceani. NCBI lineage: Bacteria > Bacillati > Actinomycetota > Actinomycetes > Micrococcales > Micrococcaceae > Kocuria > Kocuria oceani. The sequence continues at coordinate 11,674 of NZ_JARAMH010000003.1, forward strand.
CCCGCCGGCCTGCTCGACGTCGACGGCGAGGACCCCGCCGCGGCGGCCCAGCGGGAGCTGGCGGAGGAGGCCGACCTGCGGGCGAAGCAGTGGGACGTCCTGGTGGACTTCCACAACAGTCCCGGCTCGTCCTCGGAGGCCAACCGGATCTTCCTGGCCCGCGGGCCGAGCGAGGTCCCCGAGGCCGAGCTCCACGAGCGCGACGGTGAGGAGGCGGAGATCCACGGCGCCTGGGTGCCGCTCGACGCCGCCGTGCGGGCCGTCCTCGAGGGCCGGCTGAACTCACCCGCGGCGGTGGTCGGCCTGCTCGCCGTGCACGCCGCCCGCGCCGACGGCTACCGCTCCCTGCGCCCGGCCGACACCCCGTGGCCCGGCCACCCCGACCTGCGGTGACCCAGCCCCCGGCCGGCCGGCCGCCCCGTCCGGCGCCCGAGCCCGGGCCCGGCGGGGCGTCGGTCCCGAAGCTCGCTCCGGAGCCGGGCGGGGAGTCCGATCCCGGGTCCGGTGGGGCGTCCACCCCGGAGGAGGGGGCGGCGCCCCGTCCCGGGCCCGGGGCGGGACCCGGTGACGGGTCCGGTGCGGCAACGACGGGTCCGGCGCCCGGTGGCGCGCTGGAGCGGGCCGTGGAGCGCTACCTGCAGCACCTCGCCGTGGAGCGGGGCCTGGCCGCCAACACCCTCGCGGCGTACCGGCGGGACCTGCACCGCTACACCGAGCACCTCCAGGAGCACACGGACCCGCCGGTGACCACGCTGCGGGGCATCGGGACGGGACACGTCCAGGACTTCCTGCGCACGGTCTCGGCCGGGGCGCCGGGCCGGGCGCCGCTCAGCACGCGCAGCGCCGCCCGCTGCCTGGTGGCGGTCCGGGGCGCCCACCGCTTCTGGGCGCTGGAGGGCCTCACGCGCACGGATCCCGCCGCCCCCGTCCAGCCGCCCACGCCGGGCATGCGCCTGCCCAAGGCCGTGCCCGTCGAGCAGATCACGGCGCTGCTGGAGTCGACCGGCACCGAGACGCCCCAGCAGCTGCGCGACCGCGCCCTGCTGGAAGTCCTCTACTCGACCGGCGCCCGGATCTCGGAGGCCACGGCCCTCGACGTCGACGACCTGTCCCGGGCCGTGCGGAACACCGGGCAGCCCGAGGAGGACGGCGGCGCGATGCCGTTCGTGCGGCTGTTCGGCAAGGGGGGCAAGGAGCGGATGGTCCCCCTGGGGTCCTGGGCGGTGCGCGCCGTCGACGACTGGCTCGTCCGGGGCCGGCCGGCGCTCGCGGCGAAGGGGCGGGGCACCCCCGCCCTCTTCCTCAACGCCCGCGGCGGGCGGATCAGCCGGCAGACGGCCTGGACCACGGTGCGCACCGCGGCCGAGCGCGCCGGGCTGGGGGACCGGATCACCCCCCACACGCTGCGCCACTCCTTCGCGACCCACCTGCTGGAGGGCGGCGCGGACCTGCGCGTGGTCCAGGAGCTGCTCGGCCACGCCTCCGTCAGCACCACGCAGGTGTACACGCTGGTCACCGTGGAGTCCCTGCGGGAGGTCTACGCCGCCGCCCACCCGCGCGCCCTGTAGCGGGGGCGCCCCGCCGCCGGCGCCCCGGCCCGCCGCGCAGCAGCTGGTCCACGTCGTCCGGTCACACAGCGGGGGGCTGCTGTTCCACGGGTCGTGCAGGGCCTAACCTGGTTGCAACTGCAACGGGTGCGCCCGGACGGACGGGGACGTCATGCGAGTGAACATCGACTCGGGCACGGGAATGCGCCGGGTGCTGCTGATCCTGCTCTGCTGCCTGGGTCTGCTGCTGGCGCCCCTGGCGCCCCCGGCGTCGGGCGCCACCGCGATCGGGGCCGAGCACCAGCGCCTCGGCGGAGCCGACGGCCGGCTGGGCCGGGCACTGGGCTCCGAGCGGTGCGGCCTGGTGCGCGGTGGCTGCTACCGCTCCTTCGAGCGGGGCAGCATCCACTGGTCCCCGAGGACCGGGGCACGCCCGACGTGGGGAGCGATCCGCGGCGCGTGGGCCGCGCAGGGCTGGGAACGAGGGAAGCTGGGCTACCCCGTCGGCCGGGAGGTCTGCGGGCTGCGCGACGCCGGGTGCTACCAGGCCTTCGAGGGCGGGGTGGTCCTCTGGTCACGGGCGAGCGGGGCCCACCCCACGCTCGGCGGCATCCGGGCGGCGTGGCTGCGTCACGGCGCCGAGCGGGGGGCGCTGGGTTATCCGACCTCGGCGGAGGCCTGCGCGGGCGGCGCCTGCCGCCAGACCTTCCAGCGCGGGTCCGTCAGCTGGACCCCGGGCGCCGGGACACGGGTGGCCCGGGAGATCGACCGGGCCGCCTCCGTATATGTCGTCGTCAACAAGCGCCGCCCCCTGACCCCGGTCGACCACGTCCCGCGCGGCCTCGAGGCCGTGGGCGGGCCGCGCCTGCGCGCGGACGCCGCCGCGGCGTTCCGGCGGATGCAGGCGGACGCCGCCGCCGCGGGCGTCCCGATCACGGCGGTCAGCGGCTACCGCTCCTACACCACGCAGGCCGAGCTGTACCGCGACTACGTGGCCCGGTACGGGAGGGAGCAGGCGGATCTGATCTCCGCCCGCCCGGGACACAGCGAGCACCAGACGGGGCTGGCCCTGGACATCGGCAACCCGGACGGGGCGTGCGGGCTGCAGAGCTGTTTCGCGGGCACTCCGGCCGGGGCGTGGGCACGGGCCCACGCCCACGAGTACGGCTTCGTGGTGCGCTACCCGGCAGGCCGCACGGGGACCACCGGCTACGCCTACGAGCCCTGGCACCTGCGCTACGTGGGCGGGCACGTGGCCACCGGTATGGTCTCCCAGCGCATCCCCACGCTCGAGCACTACATGGGGCTGCCTCCGGCGCCCTCCTACTGAGCGGCCCGGGCGCCGGGGAGGTGCCGCTCGTCGGGGCCGTTGTACTCGGACAGCGGCCGGATCAGGGAGTTGGCGGCCACCTGTTCCATGATGTGGGCGGTCCAGCCCGTGATGCGGGCGGCGACGAACAGCGGGGTGAAGGTGGGGATGTCGAAGCCCATCAGCCAGTAGGTGGGCCCGGCCGGGTAGTCGAGGTTGGGCTTGATGCCCTTCGCCTCGTCCATGGACTTCTCCAGGCCGTTGTACAGGCCCAGCAGCTCGTCGCGGTCGTAGTGGGCCACCATCGCGTCCAGGGCCGCCTTCATGGTCGGCACCCGGGAGTCGCCGTGCTTGTAGACGCGGTGGCCGAAGCCCATGACCTTCTTCTTCGCGGCCAGGGCGTCGTCCATCCAGGCCTTGGCGCGGGCCTCGGCCTCGGCGGCGGACTCCTCCGTGCGGATGCCCAGCTCCTCGAACGTCTCCATCACCGCCTCGTTGGCCCCGCCGTGCAGCGGCCCCTTCAGCGCGCCGATCGCCGCGGTGACCGCCGAGTGCAGGTCCGACAGGGTCGAGGTGACCACCCGGGCGGTGAAGGTCGAGGCGTTGAAGGAGTGCTCGGCGTAGAGGATCATCGAGACGTCGAACGCCTCGACCACCGCCGGGTCGGCCTCCTCGCCGAAGGCCATCCACAGGAAGTTGGCCGAGTAGCCGAGGTCCTTGCGCGGGGGCACCGGCTCCTGGCCGCGCCGGCGCCGCTGGTCGTAGCACACCACCGCCGGCATCGCCGCGAACAGCTTCTGCGCCTTGCGCAGGTTGGCCTCCGGGGCGGAGTTCTCGGCCTCGGGGTCCTGGGCGCCCAGGACGGAGGCCGCGGTGCGGCAGACGTCCATGGGGTGGCAGGTGGTGGGCAGGGCGTCGATGATCGCCGTCAGCTCGGGGGTCAGCGCCCGGTGCGCCCGCTCCCGGGCCGTGAACTCCGCCAGCTCCGCCTCCGTGGGCAGCTCACCGTTCCACAGCAGCAGCGCGACCTGCTCGAAGGAGCAGTTCGCGGCCAGTTCCTGGACGGGATAGCCGCGGTAGAGCAGGGAGTTGGTCTCCGGATTGACCTTGGACACGGCCGTGTAGTCGGCGACGACGCCGGCCAGTCCCTTGCGGACCTCGCTCTGGGTCTCGGTCATGGTGGTCTCCTTCTCGTGTCGTGCGGTCGGTCCGGTCAGTGGTGCAGGCCGGGCACCTCGAAGTCGAAGACGCCGGCGTCGAACTGGTTGTACCCGTTGTAGTCCACCAGCTCGTAGAGCCGGGCGCGAGTGAGCATCTCGGGCACGGCGGCCTGCTGGGTGCCGTGCGCGGCGATCGTGGCCAGCACCCGCTCCATGGCGCCCAGGGCGGAGCGCATCAGGGTGACCGGGTAGATGACCATGTTCACGCCCACCTCCTCGAGCTGGGCGGCGGTGAACAGCTGCGACTTCCCGAACTCGGTCATGTTCGCCAGGATCGGCACGTCCACCGCCGCCCGCATCGCGGCGAACTCGCTCAGGTCGGCCATCGCCTCGGGGAAGATCGCGTCCGCCCCGGCGTCCACGAGGGCCTTGGCCCGGTCGGTGGCCGCGGCGAGGTCCTCCACGCCGCGGATGTCGGTGCGGGCCATGACCAGGAAGTTCGGGTCCCGGCGGGCCTCGGTCGCGGCGCGGATCCGCTTCGTGGCGGTGGCCAGGTCCACCACGGACTTCCCGTCCAGGTGGCCGCAGCGCTTGGGGTTGAACTGGTCCTCGATGTGGCACCCGGCCAGCCCGGCGTTCTCGAGCTCCTGCACGGTGCGGGCCACGTTCATCGGCTCGCCGAAGCCGGTGTCGGCGTCCACGATCGCGGGCAGGTCGGTGAGCCGGGCGATCTGCCCGGCCCGGGCGGCGACCTCGGGCAGGGCGGTCAGGCCGATGTCGGGGAAGCCTAGCTCGTTGGCCAGCACGGCCCCGGAGATGTAGACGCCGTCGAAGCCCTGCTCTGCGATCAGCTTCGTGGACAGCGGGGTGTACGCGCCCGGGAACCGGGCGATGCGCGGGACGGTGAGCATCTGCCGCAGGGCGACGCGCTTGGCCTCGGGGGTGGTGGTGGAGAACAGCATGCTCAGAAGATTCCCTTCGTGCCGGTGGCCAGGTCCACGTCCGCGGTGACGTTGAGGGCGTCGAGCTCCCCGGGGCCGAGCTCGCGCAGGTTCTCGGCGGCGGCGATGAAGCGCTCCAGCTCGGCGTCGGCCACGATCCCGGCCGCCAGGGTGCGCAGCTTGGTGACGTACTGGGCGCGGGCGAACGGCCGGGCGCCCAGCGGGTGGGCGTCGGCCACCGCGATCTCCTCGACCACGGTGGACCCGTCCTTCAGGGTGATCTCGGCCCGGCCGCCGAAGGCCTTCTCGGCCGGGTCCAGGGAGTGGTAGCGGCGGGTCCACTCCGCGTCCTCGGCGGTGGTGACCTTGCGCCACAGCTCGACGGTGTCGGGCCGGGAGGCCCGGGCGGGGGCGTAGGAGTCCACGTGGTGCCACGCCCCGTCCTGAAGCGCCACGGTGAAGATGTAGGGGATCGAGTGGTCGAGGGTCTCCCGGGTGGCGGCCGGGTCGTACTTCTGCGGGTCGTTGGCCCCGGAGCCGATCACGTAGTGGGTGTGGTGGGAGGTGTGCAGCACCACCGAGGCGATCCGCGCCGGATCGGCCAGCTCGGGCCGTTCCCGGTGCAGCTTCCGGGCCAGGTCGATCCAGGCCTGGGCCTGGTACTCCGCCGAGTGCTCCTTGGTGTAGGTGTCCAGGATCGCGGCCTTGGCCTCGCCCGGGGCCGGCAGCGGGACCTCGTAGGAGGCATCCGGGCCGTCCAGCATCCAGGCGATCACCCCGTCCTCGCCCTCGTAGATGGGGGTGGGGGAGGTCTGCCCGCGCATCGCGCGGTCCACGGCCTCCACGGCCATCTTCCCCGCGAAGGCCGGGGCGTGCGCCTTCCAGGTGGAGATCTCGCCCTTGCGGGACTGGCGGGTGGCGGTGGTGGTGTGCAGGCCCTGGCCGATCGCGTGGAAGATCGTCTCCACCGGAAGGCCCAGCAGGGTGCCGATCCCCGCGGCCGCGGACGGGCCCAGGTGGGCGACGTGGTCGATCTTGTGCCGGTGCAGGCAGATGGCCTTCACCAGGTCGACCTGCAGCTCGTAGCCGGTGGCGATCCCGCGCACCAGATCGGCCCCAGTGGCGCCCACGTGCTGGGCCACGGCCAGGATCGGCGGGATGTTGTCGCCGGGGTGGGAGTACTCCGCGGCCAGGAACGTGTCGTGGTAGTCGAGCTCGCGCACCGCCACCCCGTTGGCCCAGGCCGCCCACTCCGGGGAGACCTTGGTGGCCGCGGCGTCCACCCCGTACAGGGCGGACCCGGACCCGCCCGGGGTCCGGGCGTGGGCGGCCGCCTGGTCCCGGGCCGAGACGATGGGGTCCCGGTTCAGGGAGGCGATCGCCACCGCGGCGTTGTCCAGGATGCGGTTGATCACCATCTCGGTCACCTCCTCGCTCACCGCGACCGGGTCCGCGGCGACCTCCGCCATATTCCAGGCCAGCTGGTCCTGCCGGGGCAGGTTGTCGGCGGACGGGTGGACGTGCACGGAATGGATGACGGTCATGGAGGTTCCTCTCGTGGGGACGGACGGTGGCCGGGCGCGGACGCAGGTCGGGCCCGCCGCTCAGCCGGCGGCGTCGAGCGGGGGAGCGGGCTGGACCCACTCGCGGACGGGGGTGGTCAGGACCGCGTGCAGCGAGTTGGCCAGGTGCACCCGGGTGGCGGCCTCCGCCAGCTCCTCGGAGCCCTCCGCGATGGCGCGCGCGATCTGGGCGTGCTCGGCGGCGGCGCGCGCCAGACGGGACGGATTGGTCCGGGAGAGCTTGCGCACGCGCGCCAGGTGCAGCCGCAGGGACCGCTGGGCGGCGGTGAGGTACGGGTTGGCCGTGGCGTCGTCGACGGCCCGGTCCATGCGCTCCACGAGCTCGTAGTAGGCGGAGCGGTCGTCGGTGCTCGGGCCGTGGAGCCGGTCCACGCACCTCTCGAGCTCCGTGGCCAGACGCTGGAACTCGGCGGGGTCCCGGCGCCGGGCCGCCAGCCGGGCGGCCCGGCAGTCGAGGGCCTCGCGCAGCTCGAACAGGGCGCGGACGTCCTCGAGCGAGACCTGGGAGACCACCACACCGCGGCCCCGGTGGGCCTCGGCGAGCCCGTCGGCGGTGAGCCTGCTCAGCGCCTCCCGGATGGGGGTGCGGGAGATGCCGAACCGCTCCGACTGCTCCACCTCGCCCAGCACCTGGCCCGGGAGCAGCCGCCACTCGACGATGTCCTCCCGCAGTGCCTCGTAGGCGCGGTCGCTGGCGCGCACGGCTCTCTCCTCGCTTCTGCGGCCCAGCCGGCGAATCGGCAGGGACCTTCGGTGACCGACCTCACACGTCCTCGTCAGTGTATACACATTTGTGACCCAGAGGCCAGAGGTTCCCGTCGTACTGCGATATTGACGCGTCGATGTATACACCGATCTTGTCGTCTGTGATCTGCGCCACTAGGGTGGCCGCCAGGACCGCGACGCCCCGGGAGGACCCATGAGCACCGAGCAGCAGACCACGCAGGCCGAGGACTACGCGGAGGTCTACCGCCGCAGCGTCCGGGACCCGGAGCGGTTCTGGCTCGAGGCGGCCCGGGCCGTCGACTGGACGCGCGAGCCCACCGTGGCCCTCGACGCGGCCATGGCCCCGCTCTACCGCTGGTTCCCCGACGGTGAGCTCAACACCTCCTACAACGCCCTCGACCGGCACGTGGAGGCCGGCCACGGCGAGCGCACGGCGCTGGTCTACGACTCCGCGCTGCTGGGCGTCCAGAAGCGCTACAGCTACGCCAGGCTGCGCGACGAGGTCGCGCTGTTCGCCGGTGCGCTCGCGGCGCGGGGGGTGGGCCGCGGGGACCGGGTGCTGGTGTACCTGCCGATGATCCCCCAGGCCGCCGTGGCGATGCTCGCCTGCGCCCGCCTGGGCGCCGTGCACTCCGTGGTCTTCGGGGGGTTCGCCCCGAAGGAGCTGGCCGCACGGATCGACGACTCGCGGCCCCGGGTGGTGGTGACCACGACCGGCGGGCTGGAGCCGAAGCGGCGGATCGAGTACATCCCCGCGATCGAGGAGGCCCTGCGGCTGGCCCGGCACGAGCCCGGCACGGTGGTCGTGCACGAGCGCCCCGGCTTCGAGACCACCGTGGAGCAGGCCAGGGAACGGGCCGGGCACGGCGAGCAGCCCGCGGTCGAGTGGCTGGGCTGGGACGCCGCCGTGGAGGGCGCCGAACCCGCGGCGCCGGTGCCCGTGGCGGCCACCGACCCGCTGTACGTCCTCTACACCTCGGGGACCACCGGCGCCCCGAAGGGTGTGGTCCGCGACAACGGCGGGCACGCGGTCGCCATGACCTGGTCCATGCGCCACATCTACGATGTCGGCCCCGGCGAGGTGATGTGGACGGCCTCCGACGTGGGATGGGTGGTGGGGCACTCCTACATCGTCTACGGCCCGCTGCTCGCCGGTGCGACGACCGTGCTCTACGAGGGCAAGCCGGTGGGCACCCCGGACGCCGGCGCGTTCTGGCGGCGCGTGGAGGACCACGGCGTGAAGGTCCTCTTCACCGCCCCCACGGCCCTGCGCGCCATCCGCCGGGCGGACCCCGAGGGCGAGCTGGTGCGCCGGCACGACATCGGCTCCCTGCAGGCGCTGTTCGTGGCGGGGGAGCGGCTGGACCCGGAGACCTACGGCTGGGCCTCCCAGGTGCTGGGCGTGCCGGTGGTCGACCACTGGTGGCAGACGGAGACGGGGTGGGCGATCTGCGCGAACCCCTTCGGGATCGAGCGCCTGCCCCTGAAGCCCGGTTCGCCGTCCGTGCCGGTGCCCGGCTACCGGGTGGAGGTGCTGGACCCGCTGGGGCAGCCGGTCGCGACCGGCGAGGAGGGCAACATCGCCCTGCGCCTGCCGCTGCCCCCGGGAACCCTGACCACGCTGTGGGGCGCCGACCGGCGCTTCGTGGACTCCTACCTCGCGGCCTTCCCGGGCTACTACGCGACCGGTGACTCCGGCCACATCGACGAGGACGGCTACGTCTACGTCATGGGGCGCACCGACGACGTGATCAACGTGTCCGGTCACCGGCTCTCCACCGGCGCGATGGAGCAGGTCCTGGCCTCCCACCCCGCCGTGGCCGAGTGCGCGGTGATCGGGGTGGCCGATCCGCTCAAGGGCCAGCGTCCGGCCGGCTACGTGGTGCTCAAGTCCGGCGTGGAGGCGCCGGAGGAGCAGCTGCGGGACGAGCTGGTGGCGCTGGTGCGCCGGCAGATCGGGGCGGTCGCCGACTTCAAGGACGTGGCGGTCGTGGAGGGGCTGCCCAAGACCCGTTCGGGCAAGATCCTGCGCAAGACCATGCGGCAGATCGCGGACGGCGAGGACTACACGGTGCCCTCCACGATCGAGGACTCCACCGTGCTGGAGGCCCTCGAGGGCGTGCTGCGCCCCCCGCGCGCCCGCTGAGGACCGGCGCGGCCCCGCTCAGACGGGGGTGCTGGGGGCGGCGGCCTCCGTCCCGGTCTCGCGCACGGCCTTGCGCCGCCGGGCGCGGTCGAGCAGGGCCATGCCGGGTCCGGCGGTGACGCCGTGGAGGACGACCGACATGACGATCACCAGCCCCACGATCCGCCACAGCGTCTGGTCCTCGGCGGCGAAGTCCCCCTCGGACAGGGCGTAGCCGAGGTAGTAGACGGAGCCGATGCCGCGGACGCCGAAGAAGGCGATGACGCAGCGCTCCCACGGGCCGGTGCGGCCCCGGGCCAGGCCGATCCACCCGGCGACGGGCCGCACGAGCAGGAGGAAGGCCGCGGCGACCAGGACCTCGGACCAGCTGAGGCCGGCCAGCAGGCCCCGGGCGACGGCCCCGCCCAGCAGCACCAGCACCACCACCGTGAGCAGGCGCTCGAGCTGCTCGATGTAGCTGTGCAGCACGCCGTGGTAGCCGTGGGCCCGTTCACCGGCGCGGATGGTGAGCGCGCACACGAACACCGCGACGAAGCCGTAGCCCTCCACCATCTCGGTGAGGCCGTAGGTGAGGAAGGTCGCCGCGAGCGCCACGAAGCCCTCGGAGTGGGAGGCCAGGCGGATGCTCTCGACCGGGGAGCGGAAGAAGACCCGCCCCAGCAGCCTGCCCACGAGGTAGCCGGCGAGGCACCCGACCGCGATCCGCCAGCCGACGTCCACGAGGAGGAAGTGCGGCAGCCACGCCGCGGGCGCGGTCCCCACGAGGCTGAGGGCCACGGCGAGGTACACGAACGGGAAGGCGAGTCCGTCGTTGAGCCCCGCCTCGGAGGTGAGGCCGAAGCGCACCTCGTCCTCCCCGTCGAGGTCGTCCTGGGCCTCCGAGGGCTGCCCGACCTGGACCTCGGACGCCAGGACGGGATCGGTGGGGGCCAGGGCCGCGGCGACGAGCACGGCCCCGGCCAGGCTCAGCCCCAGCACCGACCACCCGAGCAGGGTGAGCCCGACCAGGCACAGCGGCATGACGACGCCCAGCAGGCGCCAGGTGGTGGCCCACCGCACGCGTCCCAGGGGGCGGTCCAGGGCCAGGCCGGCGCCCATCAGGGACACGATGACGCAGATCTCGCTGAGGTGGACGGTGATGTCGCTGTAGGCCACCGGGTCCGGGTCCGGGAGGTTCTCCGCCACGGAGAAGACGGCCAGGCCGGTGCCCAGGAAGACCATGGGCATCGAGACGGGGGCGCGCATCAGCAGCCGCGGCAGCAGCGCGGCGGCGAACACGGCCAGACCGGCGGCGGCGAACATCAGGCTCGGGGCGTCGAACACCAGGACCTCGTTCCTTCGGCGGATGGGGTCGATCCCGAGAAGACTACGCACCGGAGCCGACGCGGGCACCGTGCCGGTGCGCGCAGGGGACGTCCCGGGCGGCGTCCGCTCAGCCGGCCCACGCGTACTCGAGCTCCGGGCGCCCGGGGGTGCCGTAGCGGGAGCGACGGCGCACGAGGCCGCGGTCGGCCAGGTGCTCCAGGTAGCGCCGGGCCGTCACCCGCGACAGCGTGCTGCGCTCGGCGACCTCCCCGGCGGAGAGCCACTCGCCGCCGCGCACGAGCTCCGTGACGGCGGCCAGGGTCTGGGCGGAGAGCCCCTTGGGCGCGGCGGCGCGCACCGGCGAGCCCAGGGCCGCGAAGGCCCGGTCCACCTCCGCCTGGCCCACGGCCCCGGCCCGTCCGAGCGCCGAGCGGTAGCTGCGGTAGGCGGCGAGCTTCTCCTCGAACACGGCGTAGGTGAAGGGCTTGATGAGGTAGCCCACCACGCCGAGCGTGGTCGCCTCGCGGACGGTGGCCACGTCCCGGTGCGCGGTGATCACCAGCAGGTCCACCGACTCCCCGCGCGCCCGCAGGGTGCGCGCGACCTCGAGCCCGGACATGTCCGGGAGGTTGACGTCCAGCAGCACCAGGTCCACGGGCCGGCCCGCCCGGCGGGCGGCCTGCACGGCCTGCACCGCCGTGTGCCCGGACACGGCGGTGGCCACGGCCCGGAAGCCCGGCGAGCGCTCGACGTACTCCGCGTGGGCGGCGGCGGTCAGGGGCTCGTCGTCCACGACGAGGACCCGCACCGTCCCGGTCACGGGACCTGCTCCGGCACGGCGTCCCGGGGGACGGGGATGGTCACGGTGAACACGGCCCCGCCGTCGTTGCCCAGCTCGATCCGGGCGCCCCAGCGCTCCACGACCTCGCGCACCAGGTGCAGGCCCACGCCCCGGCCCTCGGGTCCGGCGGGCTTGGTGCTGACCCCGGGCTCGAAGACGTCCTGGGCGAGCTCCTCCGGAACGCCCATGCCGGTGTCGGCCACGGTGACCACGACCGTGTCCAGGGCGGGGTCGGCGTCGTCGGGCGCCCCCACGATCTCCACCTCGACCACGGGGCGGACGCGGTCGGCGTTGGCCGCGGCCGCCTCCACGGCGTTGTCGACGAGATTGCCGACGAGGGTCACGAGGTCGGCGGGGGAGACCGGGACGTGCGGCACGTCCGGGCCCACGGCGACCTCCAGCTCCACGCCGCGCTCGTGGGCGGCGGCCGTCTTGCCCACGAGCAGGGCGGCGAGGAAGGGGTCCTCCAGACGGGCGAGCAGGTCCTGGGACAGCCCCTGGGTGCGCTGCCGGTCCGCGGAGGCGAAGTCCAGGGCCTCCGCCTCGCGCCCCAGCTCGAGCAGCGAGACCACCGTGTGCATCCGGTTGGCGTGCTCGTGGGTCTGCGCCCGCAGGGCCCCGGCCAGGGCGGAGGTGGCGCGCAGCTGCCCGGAGAGCCGGGAGATCTCGGTGTGGTCGCGCAGGATCACGACCATGCCCCGCCCGGCGAGCGCCCCGCCCGCCGGCAGGCTCGAGACGATGAGCGTGCGCTCCCCGACCACGACCCACTGCTCCTGCACGGACGCCCCCGAGCGCAGCACGGCCTCCAGGGCCGGGGGCAGGCCCAGCGCCTCGACGGGCGGTGCGCTGCGCCGGCCGGGCCCGGCCGCGTCCGGGGCGATCCCGAGCAGCTCGCGGGCGCGGGCGTTGAGCACCGGGACCGCGCCGGAGGGGTCCACGAGCAGCAGGCCCTCGGTGGCCTCGTTGAGCACGGCGTCGTGCAGCGCATGGACCTGGGCGAGCTCCTCCGGACCCCAGCCGTGCGTGACCCTGCCCAGGTAGCGCGCCCCGAGGGCCGCGACCGTGGCCGAGGCGGCGAGCAGCAGCGCCCCGACGAGGAGCACGGCCGGCAGCTGGGCGAGCGCCTGCTCGGAGAGCGCCTCGAGCAGCACCCCCGTGGCCACCAGCGCCACGACCGTCCCGTCCCCGTCCCGCACGGGGGCGATCGTGCGCACGGACGGGCCGAGGTTGCCCCGCTCCGTGCTGGTCCAGACCTCCCCGGCGAGCGCGTGCGAGCGGTCGCCCCGGTAGGGGTCGCCCACCGAGGACGGCCAGGGGTGGGTCCAGCGGGTGCCGTCGGGGGCCATGATCGTGACGAAGTCCAGGTCCGTGTCCTCGAGCAGCCGGTCCGTGAGCGGCTGCAGGGCCGCGTGCGGGTCCGGGGTGCCGGCGGCCTCCAGGACGTAGGGGTCGTCGGCCAGGGCCGTGGCCACCGCCCGGGTCACGGCTTCGGCGCGCTCCCGGACCGCCTGCCGCTCCTGGGCGAACAGGACCAGGGAGACCGCGACGGTCACGACCGCCACGACGACCAGCTGGAGGAGGAGGAAGCGCCTGGCCAACGACATGCCCGCCTCCTCCCCTCCTGCCCGTGCCACCCGCCGGTGCCCTCAGCCCGTGCTCCGGTTGTGGTGGGCGTCACGACCATTATGACCACAACGCGACAGGGCCGCGGCGGCCGGTGAGACTCGTCACAACAGCCCGGTCCCGGGCTCCGGGCAGCGCCTCCCGGCGCCGCCCGCCGGCACCGTCCGTCCGCACCCTCCACCCGCACCGTCAGGAGAAGCATGGCCACCGTCGCCACGGAACCCGTCGACCCGCAACGGCCCGTCCAGAAGCAGAAGAAGGACAAGACGCACTACCTGTACGTCTTCGTGATCGTCGCCGTCGTCGCCGGCGCCGTGCTGGGCCTCGTGGCCCCCGAGTTCGCCCAGACGCTCAAGCCCATCGGCACCGCGTTCATCGCCCTGATCAAGATGATGATCGCCCCCATCATCTTCTGCACGATCGTGCTGGGCGTCGGCTCCATCGCCAAGGCGGCCACCGTCGGCAAGGTCGGCGGCCTGGCCCTGGCCTACTTCATGGCGATGTCCACCGCCGCCCTGGCCATCGGGCTGCTGGTGGGCAACCTCATCCACCCGGGCGAGGGCCTGAACATCCAGGGCTCCGAGTACGAGATCACGGACACCGGCCACGGCGACGGGGAGGGCGGGACGATCGGGTTCCTGCTCGGCATCATCCCCACCACCCTGCTGTCCTCGCTGACCGAGGGCAACATCCTGCAGACCCTCTTCGTGGCCCTCATCGTGGGCTTCGCCCTCCAGCAGATGGGCCCGGCCGGCAAGCCCGTGCTCAAGGCCGTCGGCTACATCCAGGCCCTGGTCTTCCGGATCCTGATCATGGTCATGTGGGTCGCCCCGATCGGTGCGTTCGGCGCGATCGCCGGCGTGGTGGGGGAGACCGGCGTGCAGGCCATCATCTCCATGGCCACGCTGATGATCGCCTTCTACCTCACCTGCGTCCTGTTCATCGTGGTGGTCCTGGGCGGTCTGCTGAAGGCCGTCACGGGGATCAACATCTTCCGGCTCATGAAGTACCTGGCCCGGGAGTACCTGCTGATCTTCTCGACCTCCTCCTCCGAGGCCGCCCTGCCGCGGCTGATCGCCAAGATGGAGCACGCCGGCGTCTCCAAGCCCGTGGTCGGCGTGACGGTCCCCACCGGGTACTCCTTCAACCTGGACGGCACCGCGATCTACCTGACCATGGCCGCCCTGTTCGTCGCCTCCGCCATGGGCAACCCCCTGGCCCTGGGCGAGCAGATCTCCCTGCTGGTGTTCATGATCATCGCCTCCAAGGGCGCCGCCGGCGTCACCGGCGCCGGACTGGCCACCCTCGCCGGCGGGCTGCAGTCGCACCGCCCGGACCTGGTCGACGGCGTGGGCATCATCGTGGGCATCGACCGGTTCATGTCCGAGGCCCGCGCCCTGACGAACTTCACGGGCAACGCCGTCGCCACCCTGCTGATCGGCAAGTGGACCCGGGAGCTCGACCTCGACCAGGTCGAGCGCGTGCTCTCCGGCCAGGACCGGTTCGACGAGTCCACCATGGCCGCCCACTCGCACGGCGCCCCCGAGCAGGACGCCGGCGCCGACGGCGCCCGTGTCGAGGACTCCGTGGCCGAGAAGGTCGAGGCCGCCGCCGGCACCCGCTGAGCACCGACTCCTGCCGACGGGACGACCGCGCCCGCCGGACCCCACCGGGTCCGGCGGGCGCGGTCCGTCCGTCTCCCGGCCTCGCCCCGCCGCCCCGGCAATTCGGGACCGGCAGGCGGCGGCGGTACCCTGGTAGCTGATCGAGTCCAGGAAAACCCCAGGTCGGCCCCACCGGCCCGGGCCGCCCCGCGCCCGGGCCGGCCCGGGCGCGCCAGCGACCACGAACGAAAGAGCGGTGCCACGAGTGAGCCAGCGAAGCGACGAGAGGATCCCCGGAACGGGCGAGACCGCGGCGGGAGCCCTGGGCCCCACCGGCCGTCCCGTCCGCGACTTCCCCGAACCGCCCGAGCTGTCCGCCCACGGGCCCGCCCGGATCATCGCGATGGTCAACCAGAAGGGCGGGGTGGGCAAGACCACGTCCACCATCAACCTCGGGGCCGCGCTGGCGGAGCTGGGTCGGAAGGTCCTGCTCGTCGACTTCGACCCACAGGGTGCGCTCTCCGCCGGCCTCGGCGCGAACCCGCACGAGCTCGAGCTGACGGTCTACAACGTGATGATGGACCGCTCCGTGGACGTGTGGGACGTGGTCCAGGAGACCGACGTCGAGGGCGTGGACCTGCTCCCCGCCAACATCGACCTCTCCGCGGCCGAGGTGCAGCTGGTCACCGAGGTGGCCCGGGAGCAGGTCCTGGCCAGCGCGCTGCGCAAGCTCGAGGAGCACTACGACGTCATCATCATCGACTGCCAGCCCTCGCTGGGGCTGCTGACCGTCAACGCGCTGACCGCCGCCCACGGCGTGGTCATCCCGCTCATCGCCGAGTTCTTCGCGCTGCGCGCCGTGGCCCTGCTCGTGGACTCCATCGAGAAGGTCCAGGACCGGCTCAACCCGCGCCTGCAGATCGACGGCGTGCTCGCCACGATGTTCGACTCCCGGACGCTGCACTCCCGGGAGGTCATGGCCCGGATCGTCGACGCGTTCGGGGACAAGGTCTTCGACACGGTCATCAAGCGCACCGTGAAGTTCCCGGACGCGACGGTCGCCGCCGAGCCCATCCTCTCCTTCGCCACGGCCCACCAGGGCGCGGAGTCCTACCGCCAGCTGGCGCGGGAGCTGATCTCGCGCGGCGGCGCGCCCTGATGCACCCCGAGGAGCTGCCGGAGCCCAGCGGGCCCGGCGGCTTCACGGTGCAGCTGGAGGACTTCGCCGGGCCCTTCGAGGTCCTGCTCTCCCTGATCGCCAAGCACGAGATGGACATCACCCGGATCGCGCTGTCCACCGTCACCGACGAGTTCCTCCAGTACGTGCGGGCCCTGCACGAGTCCGGGTCGGTCCGCGCCCTCGACGAGGCCAGCGAGTTCCTCGTGGTCGCCGCCACCCTCCTGGACCTCAAGGCCGCCCGGCTGCTGCCGCGCGGCGAGGTCGAGGACGAGGAGGACGTGGCCCTGCTGGAGGCCCGGGACCTGCTCTTCGCCCGGCTGCTGCAGTACAAGGCCTTCAAGGAGGTCGCCGGTCTGCTCGACGAACGGCTGCGGGCCGAGTCCGCCCGCCTGCCCCGGGTGGTGCCGCTGGACCCGGAGGTCGCCGCCGTCCTGCCCGAGCTCGACTGGCGGACCACCCCCGAACAGTTCGCCGAGATCGCCCGTGCGGTGTTCGCGGCCAGACCGGGGACGCCCCCCGAGGTCGGCGTCGACCACCTGCACGGGGCCGCCGTCTCCGTCCGGGACGAGGCCGAGGCCCTGGTGGTCCTGCTCGGCGACGGCCGGCCGCGTTCCTTCCACGCGCTGGTGGCCGAGGCCGGGTCCACCCTGGCGGTGGTCGTCCGGTTCCTGGCGCTGCTGGAGATGTTCCGGGACGCCGTGATCGAGCTGTCCCAGGAGGCCCCGCTGGGGGAGCTCACGGTGCGCTGGACCGGAGCCGGCAGCGGGTGGACCGTCGAGCGCCTCACCACGGACGACACCGGCGTGGCCGGCGCCGGCGCGCCCGGACCGGCGGCCGACCCGGTCCCCTCGTCCGTGGGGTCCGCGGCGGGGGTGCCCGCGTGAGCGCCGTGCCGGAGGCCGGGCCGGACCTCGAGGCCCTGCCCGGGGGCCTGAAGGCCGCCGTCGAGGCGATCCTGATGGTCGCCGAGGAGCCCGTCGGCGAGTACCAGATCGCCGCCGCGCTCGTGGTCCCCGTCGCCTCGGTGCAACGGGTCCTGGACCGGCTGCGCGCGGAGTACGACGGACGGGCCGCGGATCTGGGGTATGCTGGAACGTTGGAGCCGCGCGGCTTCGAGCTGCGCAGCACCGGTGCCGGATGGCGGATCTACTCCCGCAGCGAGTTCGCCCCGGTCGTCTCCGCGTTCGTCGCGGAGGGGCAGACCGCCCGGTTGTCCCAGGCGGCCCTGGAGACCCTGGCCGTGGTGGCGTACCGCCAGCCCGTGAGCCGAGCACGGATCTCCGCGATCCGCGGGGTGAACGTCGACGGCGTCGTCCGCACCCTCGTGCAGCGGGGGCTGATCCGCGAGCTCGAGCGGGACGGCGAGTCCGGGGCGGTGCTCTACGGCACCACCACGTTCTTCCTGGAGAGGATGGGCATCGGGTCGCTCGACGAGCTCCCGGACATCGCCCCGCACCTGCCGGGCATCGATCAGATCGACCACTACGAGGACTGAGACACCACCATGGCCACACCACGTTCATCATCCGGCCGCCCCGGACCCGGCGGCCGCCGCGGCCCCGGCTCCCAGGGCGGGAAGCCCCGGAGCGGCCAGGGCGGCCCGTCCGTCCCGGGCGGGCGCGGCGGCACCGGCCGCGGCGCGGCCCCGGCCGGCTCCGGGCGCGGCGGCGCCGCGAAGGGCGGCGCCGGCAAGGGCGGCAGCGCGAAGGGCGGCGCCTCGAAGGGCGCGGGCAAGGGCGGGACCCAGGACCGGGGTCCCCGGCCGTTCGCCTCCTCCGAGCGCAGCGCCCGGCGGATGCCGGCCACGCCCTACCGCCCGCCGCACCGTCGCCGCCGTCCCACGAATCCGCCGGTGGACCGGCTGGACCAGCACGACCCGGACGGGGTGCGCCTGCAGAAGCTCATGGCCCAGGCCGGGGTGGCCTCGCGGCGGGTCTGCGAGGAGATGATCGAGGCCGGCCGCGTGCAGGTCAACGGCGAGACCGTCACCGAGCTCGGCATCCGCGTGGACCCGGCGACCGTCGAGATCCACGTGGACGGCGTGCGCGTGCAGCTCGACGAGAACCTCGTCTACTACGCCTTCAACAAGCCCGAGGGCGTGCTCTCCACCATGGAGGACCCCGAGGGCCGCCCGTGCGTGGCCGACTACCTGAACCAGCAGAAGAACGAGCGCGTGTTCCACGTGGGCCGCCTCGACGTCGAGACCGAGGGGCTGCTGCTGCTCACCAACGACGGCGAGCTGACCAACCGGCTCACCCACCCCTCCTACGAGGTGCCCAAGACCTACCTCGTGCAGGTGCGCGGGCCCATGGAGAAGGGCGTCGGGGCCGCGATGAAAGCCGGCATCCAGCTCGAGGACGGGCCCGCCTCCGTCGACTCGTTCCGGCTCGTGGACTCCACCCCCGGGCACATCCTCGTGGAGGTCGTTTTGCACTCCGGGCGCAATCGGATCGTGCGGCGGCTCTTCGACGCCGTGGGCCACCCCGTGGAGAAGCTCGTGCGCACCCAGGTGGGTCCCATCCGGATCGGCGACCAGCGCCAGGGCACCATCCGCAAGCTGTCCCGGACCGAGGTCGGGCACCTCCTCGCCTCGGTCGGCATGTGAGGAGCCCCCGGTGACGCAGACCCCCTCCGCCCGATCGGCCCCCGCGGCGACCACCGGCCCCGTGCTCGTGGTCGGCGCCGGACTGCTCGGCGCCAGCATCGGGCTGGGCCTGCGCCACCTGGGCGTGGACGTGTGGCTGCAGGACGCCTCGCCCACCGCCGAGGCCGTGGCCCAGGACATCGGCGCCGGCCGCTCCTGCCGGGCCGCCGGGCCGGCCCCGGAGCCGGCCCTCGTCGTCGTCGCCACCCCGCCCGACGTCACGGCCCGCACCGTGGCCGAGGCGCTGGAGCGCCACCCCGGCGCCGTCGTCCTCGACATCGCCTCCGTCAAGGAGGCGGCGCTGGAGGGCGTGCGCGAGCTGGGCGGCGACCTCGCCCGGTACGTGGGCACCCACCCGATGGCCGGGCGCGAGCGCTCCGGTCCCGTGGCGGCCCGCGGGGAGCTGTTCACCTCCATGCCCTGGGTCGTGTGCGACTCGGGGTTCTCCTCGCCCGCGGCCCTGGCCGCCGCGAAGAACCTCGCGGTGGACCTCGGGGCGACCGTGACCTTCATGGACGCCCGTGAGCACGACGCCACGGTGGCGCTGATCTCCCACCTGCCGCAGGTGATGTCCTCGCTGCTGGCCTCCCGGCTGCAGGACACCCCGCTGCACCACCTGTCCCTGGCGGGCCAGGGACTGCGGGACACCACCCGCATCGCCGCCTCGGACCCGCACCTGTGGGTGCAGATCCTCTCCGCCAACGCCGAACCCGTGGTGGCGTCCCTGCACGGGGTGCGCCAGGACCTCGACCGCCTCATCGCCACCCTCGAGGGGCCCGAGGCCCCGGGCGCGCGCCTGGACATCGCCCAGCTCATCGCCGAGGGCAACGCGGGCCAGGCCCGCATCCCCGGCAAGCACGGCGGGGCGCCGCGGGCCTTCGCCAGCCTGACCGTGCTCGTCGGCGACGTGCCCGGGCAGCTGGCCCGCCTGCTCACCGAGATCGGGGAGATCGGCGTCAACCTCGAGGACCTGCGCCTCGAGCACTCCCCGGGCCAGCCGGTGGGCCTCGCCGAGGTCTCCGTGCTCCCCAACCGCCGCAAGGAACTCGTCGAGGCGCTCCAGGAGCGCGGATGGAAGGTCGTGCAGTGAACACCGGAACGAACACCGGAACGAACACCGGACCGAACGCCGGGACGAGCTCCGCCGCGGGCGCCCCGCAGGCCGGGGCGCCGTTCCCCGGCGCCGGGCGGGAGCTGGTCGTCGCGATCGACGGGCCCTCCGGCTCGGGCAAGTCCAGCGTGTCCAAGGAGGTGGCCCGCCGCTTCGGCCTCGCCTACCTGGACACCGGGGCGATGTACCGGGCCCTCACCTGGTGGTGCCTCGACCGCGGGGTGGACCTCGCCGACGCCGACGCCGTGGTGGAGGCCGCCCGCACCTTCCCCCTCGCCCAGGGCACCGACCCGGACCGGGAGCTGGTCCTGGTGGGCGGCACCGACGTGGCCGTCGAGATCCGGGGCGCCCGGGTGACCGGGGCGGTCAGCGCCGTGGCGACCAACCCGGCGGCACGCGCCGTCCTGGTGGCCCGGCAGCAGGAGCTCATCGCCGACAGCGGCCGCCGGATCGTGGCCGAGGGCCGGGACATCACCACCGTGGTGGCCCCGGACGCCGAGGCGCGGATCCTGCTCACCGCGGACGAGCGGGCCCGGATGGCCCGCCGCGGCCTGCAGAACGGCGGGGTCGAGGACGCCGCGCAGCTGCGGGCCGAGGTCGTGGGCCGGGACGCGAAGGACTCCACGGTGGTCAACTTCACCGAGGCCGCCGACGGCGTCGTGACCATCGACTCCTCCGACCTCACGGTCGAGCAGACCGTCCAGGCCGTGCTCGACGCCGTCGTCCGAGCGGCCGGCCGCACGGCCTGAGCCGGGCCCGCCCGGCCACCCCCGACATTTTCCCGCACCCGACCGGCCGCCCCCGGCCCAGCGAAGGACAGCCATGACCGGCAACCCCGAGAACTCCGCGCACGACACCGCCCACGACCCCTACGAGGCCGAGATCCTCGGCGGCAGCACGGACGACGTCGCCGAGCGGCTCGCGGCCATCGACGACGACGAGGCCGAGCAGCGCGCGCAGGCCCTGCGGGCCGGGCTCGAGGACTACGAGCTCGACGAGGACGACGCCGCGCTGCTCGCCGGATGGGCCGAGGGCGAGGACCAGGCCCCGGTGCGCCGCCCCGCCCCCGTGCTCGCCATCGTGGGCCGGCCCAACGTGGGCAAGTCCACCCTGGTCAACCGGATCCTCGGCCGGCGCGAGGCCGTGGTGGAGGACACCCCGGGCGTCACCCGGGACCGGGTCTCCTACCGGGCCACCTGGGCCGGGCGCAACTTCACGCTCGTGGACACGGGCGGCTGGGAGTACGACGCCAAGGGCATCAACGCCCGGGTCGCCGAGCAGGCCGAGCTGGCGGTGGAGTTCGCCGACGCCGTGCTGCTCGTGCTGGACGCCACCGTGGGGGTGACCGCCGCCGACGAGGCCATCGTGAAGATGCTGCGCAAGGTGCGGAAGCCGGTGATCCTGGTCGCCAACAAGGTGGACTCCCCGCAGCTGGAGGTCGAGGCCACCTACCTGTGGTCCCTGGGCATGGGGGAGCCGCACCCGGTCTCCGCGCTGCACGGGCGCGGTGCTGCCGACGTCCTGGACGCCGTCATGGAGGTGCTGCCGGAGTTCTCCGCCGTGGCCGAGACCGAGCTCACCGGAGGGCCCCGCCGGGTGGCGCTGATCGGGCGCCCCAACGTCGGGAAGTCCTCGCTGCTCAACAAGCTCGCCGGCTCCGAACGCGTCGTGGTCGACCCGCTGGCCGGCACCACCCGTGACCCGGTCGACGAGCTCATCGAGCTGGGCGGCAGGCCGTGGCGCTTCATCGACACCGCCGGCATCCGCCGCCGCGTGCACATGGCCCAGGGCGCCGACTTCTACGCGTCCCTGCGCACCCAGGCCGCCCTGGAGCGCGCCGAGGTGGCCGTGGTGCTGCTGGCCGCCGACGAGGTGCTCTCGGAGCAGGACGTGCGCATCCTGCAGCTGGCCGTGGACTCCGGGCGCGCCCTCGTGCTGGCCTTCAACAAGTGGGACCTGATGGACGAGGACCGCCGCTACTACCTGGAGCGCGAGATCGACCGCGACCTCGCGCACGTGGCCTGGGCGCCGCGGGTGAACGTCTCCGCCAAGACGGGCTGGCACAAGGACAGGCTGGTGCCCGCGCTGGAGAAGGCCCTCGAGTCCTGGGACACCCGCGTCCCCACCGGCAGGCTCAACGCGTTCCTCGGCGAGATCGTGGCCGCCCACCCGCACCCCGTGCGCGGCGGCAAGCAGCCCCGCATCCTGTTCGGCACGCAGGCCTCCTCCCGCCCGCCGCGCTTCGTGCTGTTCACCACCGGCTTCCTCGACCCGGGCTACCGCCGCTTCATCACCCGCCGGCTGCGGGAGACCTTCGGCTTCGAGGGCACCCCGATCGAGGTCAGCATGCGGGTGCGCGAGAAGCGCGCCCGGAAGCGCTGAGCGGCGGCGGCGGCCGAGATGAATTCCGCCCCGCGTTGCTGTAATGTGATGCGAGTGCTCAGGGCGGCGACGTACTGAGCGCTTCGGGCTGTGGCGCAGCTTGGTAGCGCACTTGACTGGGGGTCAAGGGGTCGCAGGTTCAAATCCTGTCAGCCCGACGAACCGGAGGCCGGTGGACCGCGGAGACGCGGACCACCGGCCTTCGTCGTGCCCGGGATCCTCGGACCGGCGGCCGGCTCAGGCGCCCCGGTGGCGGCGCACCGTCTCCCGCAGCCGGTCCGGGTCCAGGTGCGGCCGCCCGCCGGCCGTGCCGACCACCTGCGCGGCGACCGCCGCGGCCCACCACGCCGCGGTCCGCGGGTCCTCGCCGCGCAGCAGCGCGACGGCGAGCGCGCCCACGAACGCGTCCCCCGCGCCGGTCGGGTCCACCGGGTCCTCGCCGAGGTGCGGGAGCACCACGTGCCCGTCGGCCCAGGCGACCACGTCCGCGTCCCCGGCGGCGAGGGCCACGACGCGCGGGCCCTGCTCCAGCAGCTCCCGCGCCGCCCGCACCGTCTCCGGCACCCCGCGCGGGGCCCACCCCACCAGCGCCTCGGCCTCCGAGCCGTCGGCGCGCACCACGTCCGCCGCGTCCAGGACCCGCCGTCGTGTCCGTGCGTCCGCGGGGGCCCCGTCGGCCACGACCAGCGCACCGCGGGCGGCCGCGAGCGCCTCCACCACCGCCGGGCCCGGCTGCTGGAGCTGGACCAGCACGGCGCCCGCGTCCTGCAGCAGTCCCGCCCGGGACCGCACGTCCTCGGCCGTGAGCAGCGCTGCCGGTGCCACGTCCTCGAGCAGGCGGCGCACACCGGGCGGGCCGACGACGTCGACGAGCAGCGCCGTCGGCACCCCCTCGCGGCGCAGCACGCCGCCCACGCCGATCCCGTCCGCGGCGGCCTGGGCGAGCACGTCCTCGCCGGCCCGGTCGGCGCCGACGACCCCCAGCAGCTCCACCTCGGCGCCCAGCCGGCGGCACGCCACGGCCTGGTTCGCGCCCTTGCCGCCGAGCAGCTCCTGGCGCTCGCGGACGTCCGTCGAGCCGCCCTCCTCGGGAACCCGGTCGACGACCAGCACGAGGTCGCGGGCGACCTGCCCCACCACGACGACACCGGGCACGGAGTCCTCCTTCCGACGGCGGACCGGTCCTGCCGGCCAGCCTAGGGCACCGGGCCGGCCGCTGCGGGGGCGTCGCCGGCGCACGGTGGTCCACGCGCCCGGGCGGCGTGCCGGGCGGCCAGGGCGGAGCGGCCCGGCGGGACCGTCCCCGGGCGGCCGGTACACTGCACGGGTCCCCCCCGCCGGTGGCGGGACGCCGTGGGACGGGAGACGAAGGAGCACTGCCGGTGAAGGACCTGTACACCCTGCCGAAGGCGGAGCTGCACCTGCACATCGAGGGCACCCTGGAGCCCGAGCTCGCGTTCGAGCTCGCCGCCCGGAACGGCGTGGAGCTGCCGTACGCCTCGGTGGAGGAGCTGCGGCGGCAGTACGACTTCGAGGACCTGTCCTCCTTCCTGGAGCTCTACTACGCCACGATGGCCGTGCTGCACGAGGCCTCGGACTTCGAGGCCCTCACCCGGGCCTACCTCAACCGGGCGGCCGGCCAGGGGCTGCGCCACGTCGACGTCTTCTTCGACCCGCAGGCGCACACGGCCCGCGGGGTGCCCCTGGAGGCGGTGGTCGACGGCATCCGCGCCGGCCTGGACGCCGCCCGCGCGCAGCACGGCATCACCAGCACGCTGCTGCTGTGCTTCCTGCGCGACCGGCCCGCCGCCGAGGCCCTGGCGATGTTCGACGGCCTGGGGGACCAGCTCGCCCGGATCGACGGGATCGGCCTCGACTCGGCCGAGGTGGGCCACCCGCCGGCACTGTTCGAGGAGGTCTACGCCCGGGCCCGGGACGCCGGGCTGCACGTGGTCGCCCACGCGGGGGAGGAGGCCGGTCCCGAGTACGTCCGGGAGGCGCTGGACGTGCTGCGTGTCGAGCGGGTGGACCACGGCATCCAGTGCCTGCAGGACCCCCGGCTCGTGGAGCGCCTCGTCGCCGAGCGGGTGCCGCTGACCGTGTGCCCGCAGTCCAACGTGCGCCTGCGGGTGGTGCGCACGCTCGCGGAGCACCCGGTGCTGGAGATGCTCGAGCGCGGGCTCGTGGTGACCGTCAACTCGGACGACCCCGCCTACTTCGGCGGCTACGTGGGCGACGCCTTCCAGGGCCTGCGCGAGGCCCTCGGGCTCACCGACGAGCAGGCCGCCGCACTGGCCCGCAACGCGGTGGACGCCTCCTTCGCCGGGGCCCCGCGCAAGCGGGAGATGCACGAGGAGATCCGCGCGTGGGAGCGCGGCTGAGCCGCCGCGCCGCCGTGCCCGGCCCACCGGGCGCTCTGTGCCATAATCGAGCCGACCGCGCACGTCCGACCAGGAGCGACCCATGAGCGAGATCCCCGCCGACCTGTCCTACACGGCCGAGCACGAGTGGGTCGCGGACCCCGGAGCCGACGGCGTGGTGCGCATCGGCATCACCGACCACGCGCAGAGCGAGCTGGGCGACGTCGTCTTCGTCCAGCTGCCCGAGGTGGGCGAGGCCGTCGAGGCCGGCGCCGCCGTGGGCGAGATCGAGTCCACCAAGTCCGTCAGCGACATCTTCGCCCCGGTCTCCGGCGAGGTCACCGCGGTCAACGACCGGCTCGAGGACGAGCCCGCGGCCGTGAACACCGCCCCCTACGGCGAGGGCTGGCTGTTCGAGGTCCGTCCCGCGGACGAGGACTACCGGTCCGGGCTCCTGGACGCGGAGGGCTACGCCGCACAGCTGGGCTGAACCGCCCCGGGCCGAGCCCGGTGGACACGGCGACCGGGACGCGTCCCGGCCGCCGTGTCCCGTCGCCCCCACCCAGTACACTGAGAACTGCAACCGGGTGGCTCCGGCCGCTCCCGGGAAACCCCCGGGACAGGCGGTCGCGGGGTCGGGATCCCACGGGATCCGCCAACCATCACGTCACCAGTCGAGGGAAGAGATGTCCAGAACCCAGAACGGCTCGAACGCACCCCAGGGGGAGCCGGAGACCACGTCGATCCAGATCGTGGCCGAGGTCCTCTCCCTCGCCGCTTCCCACAAGCTCTCGCCGGAGGAGAACGCCGCGGTCTCGGCCCTGCCCCCGCGCAGCGCCCTGCTCGTCGCCCACGACAGCGGAGGCACCGGTTCACGCTTCCTCCTGGACCGGGACGAGGTCCCCGCCGGACGCCACCCGTCCTCGGAGATCTTCCTGGACGACGTCACCGTCTCCCGCCGGCACGCGCGGTTCGTCCGCCGCGGCGACACCTTCGAGATCATCGACTCCGGGTCCCTCAACGGGACCTACGTCAACGGGGACCGGGTGGACAGCGCGACGCTCGACAACGGCGACGAGGTCCAGATCGGGAAGTTCCGGTTCACGTTCTACCGTTCGCTGCGCACGCAGTCGGACCAGTAGAAGGGAGCCATGGCCGACCCCGCCGAGACCGACCTGCACCGGGACGACGTCCAGCACGAGCCCCGGGTGGGCATCAGCGCCGTGCTCAAGGAGCTCGGCGCTGACCACCCGGGCATCACCGCCTCGAAGCTGCGCTTCCTCGAGGACAAGGGTCTGGTGCACCCGGCCCGCACCGCCTCGGGCTACCGGAAGTTCTCCCGGGCCGACATCGAGCGGCTGCGCCGCATCCTGGAGCTCCAGCGCGACCGCTACCTCCCGCTGAAGGTCATCCGGGAGCGGCTCGACGCCGACGCGACCTCGCAGGACGACGGTGATCGGCGGGTCCCGGAGGCCGCGGACCCCGTGACCGCCCCCATCCCGATCGTCCCCGCACCGCCCGCGTACAGCCTGCGCGAGCTGGCCGGGCGCACCGGGGCCGGGATCCCCCTCGTGCGCGAGCTCGTGAGCTACGGGCTGATCCGGGAGCAGAACGGCGTCTTCGACGACCACGCGCTGGCGATCACCCGCGCGGCCCTCGCCCTCACGGCGCACGGCCTCGAGCCGCGGCACCTGCGCCCCTTCA
The DNA here is from genome assembly GCF_029524215.1 of Kocuria oceani. Taxonomy (NCBI): domain Bacteria; kingdom Bacillati; phylum Actinomycetota; class Actinomycetes; order Micrococcales; family Micrococcaceae; genus Kocuria; species Kocuria oceani. Next base: position 37,840 of record NZ_JARAMH010000003.1, read on the forward strand.
AGGCGGCGGCGGACCGCGAGCTCGGCCTGGTGGAACGGGCCGTGGCGCCCCTGAGCTCCCGCCGCGACGCCGCCTCGCGCGCCCGGGCCGTCGAGCGCGCCCAGGAGATCTCCGGACTGTGCCTGACCATCCACACCTCGCTCGTGAGGTCCGAGATCGCCGCGCTCCAGGAGCGCGCCGCGGTGGAGCACTGACATGGCCGTGCACCAGGTCCTGATGGAGATCGCCGGGGTGCGGATGGACGTGCCGTCCGCGCAGCCCGTCGTGGTGCTGCGCGAGGTGGAGGGCGGGCGGCACCTGCCGATCTGGATCGGCACCAACGAGGCGACCTCGATCGTCTTCGCGGTGCAGGGCATCGAACCGCCCCGGCCGCTGACGCACGACCTGCTGCTGTCGGTGGCCACCGCCTTCGGGCGCACCCTCACCCGGGTGCGGATCCACACGGTCGAGGAGGGCGTCTTCCACGCGGCCCTGGAGTTCTCGGACGGGACGGTGGTGGACTCCCGCGCCTCGGACGCGATCGCGCTGGCGGCCCGCACCGACTGCCCCATCCTGTGCACCGAGACCGTCCTGGACGAGGCCGGGCTCGTGATGAGCGGGGACGGCGAGCTGCGGGAGCCGTCGCACCGCTCGGGCGAGGGCGAGCAGCAGCTGCCCCCGGAGACGCAGGTCGAGCAGTTCCGCGACTTCCTGGACAACGTCGACCCCGAGGACTTCTGAGCGCCGAGCCGCGGGGCACGCCGACACGGAGGCGGGGCGGCGGATGTCTTTGACCCCGTCACCGGGGAGGTCTAACGTCGAAGCAGTACTCGAGGTGTCCCCCGGGGGGTCCGGACGTCTCGCCCAGAGCATGTCCTGCCGGTGCCGCGAGGACCGGACCCACGAACGAGGAGGCGGCGTGAGCGACCCTGAGCAGCCCGGCGGGCCGGCCGGTCCCGACCGTCCTCCGGCCCACGGCACCCAGGGCGTCCTCTTCGACGACTCGGTGGTCCGGGACGAGTCCGTGGGCTACCGCGGGCCCACGGCGTGCAAGGCCGCGGGCATCACCTACCGGCAGCTGGACTACTGGGCGCGGACCGGCCTGGTGGAGCCCACCGTCCGCGGCGCCTCCGGCTCCGGGACCCAGCGGCTGTACAGCTTCCGGGACATCCTGGTGCTCAAGATCGTCAAACGGCTGCTGGACACCGGGGTCTCCCTCCAGCAGATCCGCACCGCCGTCGGCGCGCTGCGGGCACAGGGCGTCGAGGACCTCGCGCAGCTCACGATGATGAGCGACGGCGCCAGCGTCTACGCCTGCACCTCCCCGCACGAGGTCATCGACCTGGTCCAGGGCGGCCAGGGGGTCTTCGGCATCGCCGTGGGCCGGGTGTGGCGCGAGGTCGAGGGCACCCTCGCGGCGATGCCCGGGGAGCACACCGGGCAGCCGCCCGCCCCGCCCGAGCGTCCCGCGCCCGACGACGAGCTCTCGGTCCGCCGGGCCCGCCGGCAGAGCGCGGGCTGAGGCCCGGGCTCAGGCCGGCCGCTCGAGCAGGCCCTGGAGGATCGCCGTGAAGCGCCCGGCCAGGTCCTTGGCCTCGGAGCCGGGCCAGCGGTGGATCGGCCAGGCCGCACCCTGCGCCTGCTGCCACACGGGCAGGTCCGGGAGCACGGGGCTGACCAGCAGCGGCCCGAACAGCTCCCCGAGCTCCTGCAGCCGGTGCCGGTGCTCCACCGAGGCGTGCCGGACCTTGTTCACCACCACTCCGGCGGACGGCACCGCCCAGCTGCGGCTCTGCTCGAACTGGGCGATGGCGGTCATGGTGCGCTTCGTCCCCGCGACCGAGAACAGGGACGGCTCCGCGACGGAGAGGACCTTGTCGCTGGCGGCCCACGCGGTGCGCGTCAGGGCGCTGAGTGTCGGGGGGCAGTCGACCAGCACCAGGTCGTAGCCGGAGATCCCCGCCAGAGCCCGTTCCAGCCGGCCCAGGTCCTTGTCCCGGTACTCGGAGCGGTCGAGGTAGGACGAGCGCGCGGAGCCCGGGGCCACGTCGAGGGCCTTGGCGTCGAGGCCCTCGCGCACCGCCCAGGCCGAGGCCACGACCACGCGCTCGAGGGTTCCCCGGCGGGGCCGGCGCAGTGCCCCGCCCACGTCGTGGCCGCGCGCCGGCTGCACGCCAAGCCCGGTCGTGGCGTCCGCGTGGGGGTCGAGGTCCACCACGAGGGTGGGCACGCCCGCCCGGAGCGCCGCGGAGGCGATCCCGAGGGTCACCGAGGACTTGCCGACACCGCCCTTGAGGCTGCTGACGCTGACGATCTGCACGGAGGGGGCACCCTTCGTTCGCTGGAGGACGGGGGAATCAGGGGCAGCGCCTCCTCGTGACCGGGATCGGGGGCCGCGGCGAGGAGACGGTCCGGGCCCATCGTAGCCGGGCACGCGAGCCCGGCCCCGGCGCGGCGCGGAGTCATACGCGATCCGGCGGTCCGCCCCGCGCCTCGGGGGGGAGTACCCTGACCACGGACGCGCGCTGTGACGACGGTCACAGTCCGTCCCGGTGCGGCGTGGTTCACTGGTCAGGGGCGCCCGCGGGTGGCCATGCTGACCGTGTGCCCGGAGGGGCACGACCTTCGAAGAAACAGTGCCCGGGTGTCCGCCGGACGGCCCCGGGCGCGGGACGGGTGTAGATGTTCTCCAAGATCCTGGTGGCCAACCGCGGTGAGATCGCGATCCGTGCCTTCCGCGCCGCGTACGAGCTCGGGGCCAAGACGGTGGCGGTGTTCCCGTACGAGGACCGCAACTCGATCCACCGGCAGAAGGCGGACGAGGCGTACCGGATCGGGGAGGAGGGCCACCCCGTGCGGGCCTACCTCGACGTCGAGGAGATCGTCCGGGTCGCGAAGGAGTCCGGGGCGGACGCCATCTACCCCGGCTACGGCTTCCTCTCCGAGAACCCGGAGCTGGCCCGGGCAGCGGCCCGGGAGGGCATCACGTTCGTGGGCCCGGCCGCGGAGATCCTGGAGCTGGCGGGCAACAAGGTCGCGGCGCTCAAGGCCGCCAAGCGCGCCGGGATCCCCACCCTGGCGTCCACGGAGCCGTCGGCGGACGCCGAGGCGCTGCTCGCTCAGGCAGCGGACATCGGCTTCCCCATCTTCGTCAAGGCGGTCGCCGGCGGCGGCGGCCGGGGGATGCGCCGGGTGGAGACCCCCGAGGCGCTGCCGGAGGCGCTGGCGGCGGCCATGCGCGAGGCCGACACCGCCTTCGGGGACCCCACGGTGTTCCTGGAGCAGGCGGTGCTGCGCCCCCGCCACATCGAGGTGCAGATCCTGGCGGACAACGAGGGCGAGATCGTCCACCTCTTCGAGCGCGACTGCTCCCTGCAGCGCCGGCACCAGAAGGTCGTGGAGATCGCCCCGGCCCCGAACCTCGACGAGGGCATCCGCCGGGCCCTGCACGCCGACGCCGTGAAGTTCGCCCGGGAGCTGGGCTACGTCAACGCCGGGACGGTGGAGTTCCTGGTGGACACCGCCGGGGAGCGCGCCGGCCAGCACGTGTTCATCGAGATGAACCCGCGCATCCAGGTGGAGCACACGGTGACCGAGGAGATCACCGACGTCGACCTGGTCCAGTCCCAGCTGCGGATCGCGGCCGGGGAGTCCCTGGCCGACCTCGGCATCGCCCAGGAGCAGCTGGCGGTGCGCGGGGCCGCGCTGCAGTGCCGGATCACCACCGAGGACCCGGCCAACGGCTTCCGCCCCGACGTCGGGAAGATCTCCGCCTACCGCTCCGCCGGCGGGGCGGGAGTGCGCCTGGACGGGGGCACCGTCTACGCGGGTGCCGAGATCTCCCCGCACTTCGACTCCATGCTCGTGAAGCTCACCTGCCGCGGCCGGGACTACGCCACCGCGGTGCACCGCTCCCAGCGCGCCCTGGCCGAGTTCCGCATCCGCGGGGTGGCCACCAACATCCAGTTCCTGCAGGCGGTGCTGGCCGACCCCGAGTTCCTCGCCGGGGACGTGGCCACCGACTTCATCGAACGGCGCCCCGAGCTGCTCGAGGCCAGGACCTCGGGAGACCGGGCCACCAAGGCCCTGACGTGGCTGGCCGAGGTCACCGTGAACCAGCCCAACGGGGAGCGGGTGGAGGGCATCGACCCGCGCAACAAGCTGCCCCGCTACCCGGGGGACAAGGTCGAGGAGCCCTTCCGCTCGCCCTTCGACGGGCCCTCCGAGCACACCCCGCCGCCGGGCTGGCGGCAGAGGCTGCAGGAGCTGGGCCCCGAGGGCTTCGCGAAGGCCCTGCGGGAGCAGTCCGCGGTGGCGGTGACGTCCACGACCTTCCGCGACGCCCACCAGTCGCTGCTGGCCACCCGGGTGCGCACCCGCGACCTGCTCGCCGCGGCCCCGGCCTACGCCCACACCCTCCCGCAGCTGCTCTCGGTCGAGGCCTGGGGCGGGGCGACCTACGACGTCGCGCTGCGCTTCCTCGGCGAGGACCCCTGGGAGCGGCTGCGGCTGCTGCGCGAGGCGATGCCCAACATCCCGATCCAGATGCTGCTACGCGGGCGCAACACCGTGGGCTACACCCCGTACCCCACCGAGGTCACCGACGCCTTCGTCGCGGAGGCCGCCGCCACCGGGGTGGACATCTTCCGCATCTTCGACGCGCTCAACGACGTCGAGCAGATGCGCCCGGCCGTCGAAGCGGTGCGGGCCACCGGCACCGCGGTGGCCGAGGTCGCCCTGTGCTACACCGGCAACCTCCTGGACCCGGCCGAGGACCTCTACACCCTCGACTACTACCTCGACCTCGCCCAGCAGTGCGTCGACGCCGGCGCCCACGTGCTGGCGATCAAGGACATGGCCGGGCTGCTGCGCCCGGCCGCCGCCGCCGCGCTCGTCACGGCCCTGCGGGAGCGCTTCGACCTGCCCGTGCACCTGCACACCCACGACACCGCCGGCGGCCAGCTCGCCACGCTGATGGCGGCGATCGACGCCGGGGTGGACGCCGTGGACGTCGCCGAGGCCTCGATGGCCGGAACCACGTCCCAGGTCCCGGCCTCGGCGCTGATCGCCGCGCTGGCCCACACCGACCGCGACACCGGCATCCCGCTGGAGGCCGCCACCGCGATGGAGCCCTACTGGGAGGTCATCCGCCGGATGTACGCCCCCTTCGAGTCCGGGCTCACCGCCCCGACCGGGCGGGTCTACCGGCACGAGATCCCGGGCGGGCAGCTGTCCAACCTGCGCCAGCAGGCCATCGCGCTGGGGCTGGGGGAGCGCTTCGAGGCCATCGAGGACATGTACACCGCCGCGAACGCCATGCTCGGGCGGCTGGTGAAGGTCACCCCGTCCTCCAAGGTCGTCGGCGACCTCGCGCTGCAGCTGGTGGGCATGGGCGTGGACCCGGCCGAGTTCGAGGCCCAGCCGCAGAAGTTCGACATCCCGGACTCGGTCATCAGCTTCCTGGCCGGGGAGCTGGGCACGCCTCCGGGCGGGTGGCCCGAGCCGTTCCGCACCCGGGCGCTGGAGGGGCGCACCGTCAAGGTGGGGATCACCGAGCTGGCCCCGGAGGACTCGCAGGCCCTGGCCGGGGACTCCGCGACCCGGCGGGCGACGCTGAACCGGCTGCTCTTCGCCGGCCCCACCCGCGACTTCGAGGCCAGCCGGGCGAGGTACGGCAATCTCGCCCTGCTGCACACCCGGGACTTCCTCTACGGTCTGACCCCGGACCACGAGCACGTGATCTCCCTGGGCAAGGGGGTGCGGCTGCTCGTCACGCTGCAGGCGATCTCGGAGGCCGACGACAAGGGCATGCGCACGGTGATGGTCACGCTCAACGGCCAGCCGCGCTTGATCGAGGTCCGGGACACCTCGGTCGCCTCGGCCGTGCCCGAGACCGAGAAGGCCGACCCCGCCGACCCCGGCCACGTGGCCGCTCCCTTCGCCGGCGCCGTGACCGTGACGGCGGCCGAGGGGGACACCGTGGAGGCCGGGGCCCAGGTGGCCACCATCGAGGCCATGAAGATGGAGGCCTCCATCACGGCCCCCACCGGCGGGACCGTCAAGCGCATCGCGCTCCAGGGGGTCGCGCAGGTCTCCGGCGGGGACCTGCTGCTCGTCCTCGAGCCGGCGGGCTGACGCGCCCCGCCCGGGCGGGCGGCCGGCGCGTCCGGGCAGCCCGCCGGGGCGCCGGCCTGGGCCGGGCGGTGCGCCCGGCTCAGGCCGACCACACCTGGCGGAACTTCCCGGAGGGCTCCGGGCGGGGCGGCCCGGGAGCGTGCCGGACGCCGACCGCGCCCAGTCCCCGGTCCGTGAGGAAGGCGCGCACCCGGGCCTCCACGGCCGCACGCACCCGCGCCGGATCGGCGCCGGGCTCCGGCTCCAGCCGCAGGACGAGGGTGTCCGGGGCGGTCCGCACCGCCTGGAACCGCCGGACCCCCGGGGTCTCCTCGACGACCGTGCCCAGGGCCAGCGGCAGCACGGGCACCGTGCGCCCGTCGGCCGACGCGAAGCGCAGGACGTCCCCGGCGCGCCCCTCCACCCGCACCGCGGGCAGCGGGCTGCCGCACGGGCAGGCCCGGAGCTCGACGCGGTCCCCGAGGTCGTAGCGGATGAGGGGCTGCACCCGGTTGCCGAGGTCCGTCACCAGCACGGTGGCCGAGGCGGTGCCCGGCGGCACGGGGTGGCCGGCCTCGTCGACGGGCTCGAACAGGTACCGGTCGGCGTTCACGTGCAGCGTCCCGCGGTGGCACTGCACCGCCAGGCCCGGCGCCTCGGAGGCCGCGTACTCGTCGAGGACGGGGCACCCGAAGGCGGCCCGGATCCGGCGCCGGGCGGCCGGGGTGAGCGTCTCCCCGCCCACGGCGACCAGCGCCGGGGCGATCCGCAGCCGTCCGCCCGCCTGCTCCGCGGCGAGCAGGCCCACGACGCTCGGATACCCCACGAGCACGGTGGGGCGGAAGGCGTCGAGCTCCGCGGCGAGCTCGGGGAGCGGCCGCAGGACGGAGAGCACGCGCAGCCGCTCGCTCGGGCGCGGGCCCCGCCGCCGCAGGTCCTCGGCGGCGGTGACGGCCGCGAAGTGCCCGCCCGTGGCCAGTAGCGCGGCCACGCGCAGGCCGTGGCGGGCCACCGGGGCGAGCACGTCCCGGCGCAGGAGCGTGCGCCGCGCCCGGACCCCCAGCACCGCACCGGCGCTCGACCACGACCGGTGGTCGTGCACCAGCACCGCGGGCTCCCCGCTGCTCCCGGAGCTGGTGAGCACGTGGTACCGGCCGAGGTGGGGGACGCCCACCCGGGCCGGGTCGGCCAGGACGTCACGGCGCAGCGCCGCGAGGGTGAGCCGCGGGTCCGTCACCCACTCGTCGAAGTGCTCCATGAGCTGCGGCTTCGCCACCGGCGGCAGCAGCACCGGGTCCGTCACGTCCGGCGGCAGCGCGCGGTAGAGCCGCCGGTAGTAGGGCGACGCCCGGCGGGCGTGCCGCACGAGCGCGGCCAGGCGGACCTGCTGCCGGTGCGCGACCGCCGCCGTCCCGGCGTGCTCGGCCCACCAGGCGTCCCACGCCGCCCCGGCCGCCGCGGCTGTCGCCATCGCATCCTCCGTGCCCCTGCCCGTGCTCGTGGTCCCAGGGTAGGACCGGGCGGCCGGGAGGGCACGGGAGCCGCATAGGATGGCGCCATGCGGACATTCGACCTCATCATCATCGGCTCCGGCTCCGGCAACTCGATCCTCAACGAGGACTACGAGGGCCTGGACGTGGCGATCGTCGACGGGGGGACCTTCGGGGGCACCTGTCTGAACGTGGGCTGCATCCCCACGAAGATGTACGCCTATCCGGCCACGCTGGCCCGGCACACCGCCGACGCCGACCGGCTCGGGGTCCGCGCGGCGGTGCAGGACGTGCGCTGGCAGGAGATGCGGGACCGGATCTTCGGGCGGATCGACGCGATCTCCCAGGGGGGCCTGGACTACCGCCGCACGCTGCCGCAGGTGACCGTCTACCAGGAGCACGTGCGCTTCATCAGGCCGCGGGTCCTGCGCACCGCGTCGGGGGAGGAGATCACCGCCCCGCAGATCGTGGTGGCCTCCGGGTCCCGTCCGGTCCGCCCCAACGTCCCCGGGATCGACCTGCCCCAGGTGCACACCTCGGACACCGTGATGCGCATCGACGAGTTGCCCCGTCGCGTGGTGGTGGTCGGCGGCGGCTACATCGGCGCCGAGTTCGCCCACGTCTTCTCCAGCCTGGGCTCGAGGGTCACCCAGGTGAACCGCTCCCAGCGCCTCCTGCGCTACCACGACCCCGAGATCGCCGAGCGGTTCGCCCGGGAGGCCTCCCGGCAGTGGAAGCTGGAGACGGGCTGGGCGCTGTCGGCGATCGAGGAGTGGGCCGGGGACGAGTGCGCCGCGATGGTCACCTTCCACGACCCCGAGGACCCGGAGCTCACCCTGCGCCTGCCCGCCGACATCGTGCTCGTGGCCACGGGTCGGCAGCCGAACACCGACGTGCTCGACGCCCGGGCGGGCGGGCTCGACGTGCGCGAGGACGGCCTGCTCGCCGTCGACGAGTACCAGCGGGCCCTCTCGGACGGGGCGCCGGCGGAGGGCGTGTGGGCGCTGGGCGACATCAGCTCCCCGTACCAGCTCAAGCACGTGGCCAACGCCGAGGCGCGCACGGTCCAGCACAACCTGCTGAACCCCGGCGACCTCCGGGCCACCGACCACCGGTTCGTCCCCTCGGCGGTGTTCACCAGCCCGCAGATCGCCTCCGTGGGCATGACCCAGGACGAGGCCGAGCAGTGGGCGGTCGAGCACGGCACCGAGATCACGGTGAAGGTGCAGGACTACGGCGCCACGGCCTACGGCTGGGCGATGGAGGACCACACGGGCCTGTGCAAGCTCATCGCGGAGAAGGGCACGGGCCGCCTGCTGGGCGCCCACCTCGTCGGGGAGGAGGCCTCCCTGCTGATCCAGCCGCTGGTGCAGGCCATGTCCTTCGGACTGGACGCCCACACGATGGCCCGGGGCCAGTACTGGATCCACCCGGCCCTGAGCGAGGTCGTGGAGAACGCGCTGCTGGGCCTGGAGGTCCCGGAGCACTCGCCGCTGGCCCGGCAGGAGCTGGTCGGCGGCCGGTGACCCCACCGGCCGCCGGACGGCTCAGCCCTCGCCGCGGCCCGGCAGGTGGGCGTGGGAGAGCTTCTCCTTGATCCGTTCCGCCGGGGTGGCCGGGGCGGGGGCCGGCTCCGGGGCCGGCCGCGAGTAGATCTCCTCGATCCGGTCCGCGAAGTCCTGGGCGATCCTCGCCCGCTTGATCTTCATGGACGGGGTCAGGTGCCCGGAGGCCTCCGTCCAGTCGACGTCGAGGATCTCGAACGAGCGGATGCTCTCCGCCCGGGAGACCGCCTTGTTGGCGTGGTCGACGATCTCCTGCACGTGCTCCACGATCCTCGGGTGCCGGGCGGCCTCGGCCAGCGGCATCGCCGGGTCCAGGCCCATCAGCTCCAGGCGCGCGGGCAGCACGTCCTGGTCCAGGGTCACGAGGGCCGCGACGAACGGGCGGTCGTCGCCGACGACCATCACCTGGGAGACCACGGCCGACGCGCGGATGGGGTCCTCCAGCACGTTGGGCACCACGTTCTTGCCGCCGGCGGTGACGATGATCTCCTTCTTCCGCCCGGTGATGGTCAGGGCGCCGTCCTCGTCCAGGGAGCCCAGGTCGCCGGTGCGGAACCACCCGTCCTCGAACGCGGCCGCGGTGAGGTCCTCACGCCCGTGGTAGCCGCGCATCACGTGGGTGCCGCGGACCAGGACCTCCCCGTCCTCGGCGATCCGGACCTCGTTGCCGGGCAGCGGCAGGCCCACGGTGCCGATCTTGCCGACCTCCGGGGTGTTCACGGCGATCGGTGCGGTGGTCTCGGTCAGCCCGTAGCCCTCGACCACGTAGACGCCGATCCCGTTGAAGAAGTGGCCCAGACGGGTCCCGAGGGCGGCCCCGCCCGAGACGGCGTGCGTGACCTCCCCGCCCATCGCCTCGCGCAGCTTGGCGTAGACGAGCCGGTCGTAGAGGGCGTGCCGGGCGCGCAGCAGCGGCAGCACCCGCCCGGACTGCTGGGCCCGGGAGTACGAGACGGCCGTGCGCACGGCCCGCTCGAAGATCAGGGCCTTCGCCTTCCCGCCCTTCTCGGCCTTCAGCCGGGCGCTCTGGTAGATCTTTTCGAACACCCGCGGCACGGCGAGGATGAACGTGGGCCGGAAGGACTCGAGGTCCCCCATGAGGTTCTTCACGTCCGGGGTGTGGGCCAGGACGGTGCCCGAGTAGAGGGCGATGACCTCCACGAAGCGCGCGAACACGTGGGCCAGCGGCAGGAAGAGCAGGGTGCGGGCGCCGGGGTGGATGATGTCCGCCACCACGAGGGTGGTGTTCTCGCACAGGCGCACGAAGTTGCCGTGGGTGAGCTCGCAGCCCTTGGGCGGGCCGGTGGTGCCGGAGGTGTAGATGATCGTGGCGACGTCCTCGAGCCCCCGGGACGAGCGCCGCGCCTCGAGCTCCTCGTCGGGGACGCCCGCCCCGGAGGCGATGAGCCCGTCGAGGTCGGCGCCGGTGCCGTCCAGGCGCCAGACCCGCTCCGCGGCCGCGAACGGCTCCTCCCGGGCGGCCTCGACGACGGCCCCCTCCAGGGCCTCCGTCTCGACGAAGACGGCCTTGGCGTCGGAGTCGGCCATGATCCACCGGATCTGCTGGGCCGAGGAGGAGTCGTAGACCGGGACGGGGACCGCACCGGCGTACCAGATCGCGAAGTCCACCAGGGTCCACTCGTACCGGGTCCGGCTGAGGATGCCCACGCGGTCCCCGGGCTCGATGCCCGCCGCCACGAGCCCCTTGGCCACCCCCTGCACCGCGGTGCAGAACTCCCGGGCCCGGACCTCGCGGGCGGCTCCGCCCGGGCCCAGGACCGTGTACAGGTGCGGGTCCCCGTCCCGTTCGGCCTGCATCAGCAGGAAGTCCGTGATGCTGCGGTGGGCGGGCGGGTCCACGAGGGCGTCGGTGGCGACGTGGCGCATGGAGTTCTCCTCGGATCGGATGGCTTCGGATGGCTTCGGAAGGCTGTGGCGTTCCTCCCCAGTCTAGTGACTTCGCTCACGCAAACCGGCTCAGACGCGGGCGCCGTCGTCCAGGTCGTCGCGGTCCTCCGGCAGGGACGTCAGCAGGTGGACGATCGCCCCGACCACGGCCACCAGCCCCGCCACGACCGCCCACCACGGCAGCGACCCGGGCATCAGGCCCAGCACCAGCAGGAGCACCGGCACGCCGATCAGCACGGTCCAGGACAGCAGCGCCCCACGGCTGAGCCCCTGCGTGACCGGGCCGGGATCGGGGGAGTAGGGCGCGTCGTCGTCCTGCGCGTCCTCCCGGGCGTCGTCCGCGCCTGCGGGGGGCCCGCCGAAGACGGCCTCCTCGGGGGACCAGTCCCGGGGGCCGGCGAGGTGCCTGTCCCCGGCCCGGCGCACGTCCTCCAGCCCCGAGACGATCTCGGTCCACTCGTCCTCGGGCCCGGTCCCGCCGGGCCGGGCGCTCATCGTCCGGCTCCCGGGGCGGCGGGACGCCGGGGCACGCCGGTGACGGGGTTGCGCCCGGCCACGAGGTCGCCCACGAAGCGCACCGACCGGGCGTGCAGGACGTCCGCCTCCCGGTCCAGGGTGGCCACGTGGAAGCTCTCGGTCAGTCGCACGATCTCCACGTCCCCGCCCGCGCGCCGGAGCACGTGGGCGTGGGAGGCGTCGGAGACCACGTGGTCGTGCTGCGAGCGCAGCAGCAGCACCGGGGCTGTCACCGCGGGCAGGAGCCTGCGGGTCCTGGCCATGAACCGGCCCAGCTCCGCGACCCCCGCCACCGGGGTGCGCGGATAGGCGTGCTCGGTGACGCCCGGGATGCTGATGTCGTCCCCCACGGACGCCACGGAGGGCACCGCCCGGTGCAGGGCCGGGGCGAACCGCGCCGTGCGGCTGACCAGGGACAGCGCCGGGTTGAGGGCCACCACCCCGTCCACGGGCAGGAGCGCGGCGAGGTGCAGGGCCAGCGCCCCGCCCATGGACAGCCCGCAGACCACCACGACGTCGTGCCGGGCGCGCAGCTCCCGCACGTGCCGGGCCGCGTGGTCGCGCCACTGCTCCCACCGCACGCCGGCCAGGTCCTCCCAGCGGGTGCCGTGGCCGGGCAGCACCGGGCCGACGACCTCGGCGCCGGCCTCGTGCAGGGCGCGGCCCCACGGGCGGACGCTGAACGGGACGCCGGTGAAGCCGTGCAGGACGAGGACGCCCGCCGGGCCCTCGGCCCGGTAGCGGAAGGGCGTGGCGGGGGACTCGGCGGCCGCGGGCGCGGCCGGGGCCGGCGGGCGGTGGTCCTCGACGGGATGCGTCATGGGTCCATGATGGCAGGACGGGGCCCGGACCGGGCGCTCTGGCGCTCGCGGGCGCGCGGACGTGAGAGAATACCGGAGGCCGGACCCGGTCCGAGCGGCACGGACCCTCGCGACATCCCGATCAGCACGAAGGAGTCCCCTCCCACATGGTCTACATGTTCTTGAAGCGCTACGTCGTCGGACCCCTGGTCAACGTCGCCTTCCGCCCCGAGGTCCGCGGCCTCGAGCACGTGCCGAGCGAGGGTCCGGCGATCCTGGCCAGCAACCACCTCTCCGTCTCCGACTCGGTGTTCATGCCCGTGGCCGTGCCGCGCCAGGTGTTCTTCCTCGCGAAGTCGGACTACTTCAACAGCCCCGGTCTCAAGGGCCGGGTCATGGCCGCCTTCTTCCGGGCCATCAACCAGATCCCCATGGACCGCTCGGGCGGGCGCGCCAGCGCCACGTCCCTGAGCAACGGGGGGCGCAAGCTGCAGGAGGGTCAGCTGCTGGGCATCTATCCGGAGGGCACCCGCTCCCCGGACGGGCGGATGTACAAGGGGAAGATCGGCGTGGCCCGGCTCGCCCTCGAGACCGGCGCCCCGGTCGTGCCCATCGCGATGGTGGGCACCGACAAGGTGCAGCCGATCGGCGCGCGGGTGCCGCTGCCCCGCAGCAGGGCCCGGGTGGCCACGATCTTCGGGGAGCCGCTCGACTTCTCCCGCTACCGGGGCCGGCAGGGCGAGCACGCCCTGCTGCGCGAGGTCACCGACGAGATCATGCGCGCCATCCAGGCGCTCTCGGGCCAGGTCTCCGTGGACGTCTACGCGGCCGAGCACAAGAAGCGCCTCACGGAGCAGAAGCGCCAGGAGACCAAGCAGGCCGCCGCGGAGCTCGTGGGCACCGCCAAGGACCGGGCGCGCACCGCCGCCCAGACCGCCCGGCACGCCGCCGACTCCCTCACCCACCGCGACCGTCCCACAGCCGCGGACGACGACGCGTCCGGGACCACCGCACCCTGAATCCCCCGTCCGGGCCCGCCCCGGACGAGACCATAGGAAGACATGATGCTCGAGTTCACCGTTCCCGACAGCCTCCGCAACCTGGCCTCGCCCGTGCCCTCGGCGGCCGACTACCCCGGGCTGGACGACTGGCGCGAGCTGCCCGCCGACCAGCAGCCGACGTGGCGCGACCACCCGGAGTTCGCCACCGCCATCGGGGAGCTCAACGCGGTCCCGCCGCTCGTGTTCGCCGGGGAGGTGGACCAGCTGCGCGAGCGCCTGGCCGAGGTCGCCCACGGCCGGGCCTTCTTCCTGCAGGGCGGCGACTGCGCGGAGACCTTCGAAGGCGCCACGGCCGACCGGATCAGCGCCCGGGTCAAGACGCTGCTGCAGATGGCCGTGGTGCTCACCTACGGCGCATCCATGCCGGTCGTGAAGATGGGCCGCATGGCGGGCCAGTTCTCGAAGCCGCGCTCGTCCAACGACGAGACCCGGGACGGCGTCACCCTGCCGACCTTCCGCGGCGAGATGGTCAACGGCTTCGACTTCACCGAGGAGTCCCGGGTGCACGACCCCCGGCGGATGGTGCGCGGCTACCACACGTCCGCGTCCACCCTGAACCTCATCCGGGCCTTCACCACCGGCGGCTTCGCCGATCTGCGCCTGGTGCACGCCTGGAACATGGGCTTCACCACGAACCCCGCCCACGCCCGCTACGAGTCCCTGGCCCGCGAGATCGACCGGGCCGTGAAGTTCATGGACGCCTGCGGAGCGGACTTCGACGCGCTGCGCACCACCGAGTTCTACGCCGGGCACGAGGCGCTGCTGCTGGACTACGAGCGCGCGCTGAGCCGGATCGACTCCCGCACCCACCTGCCGTACGGGACGTCCGGGCACTTCCTGTGGATCGGGGAGCGCACCCGGGAGCTCGACGGCGCCCACGTGGACCTGCTCTCCAAGCTGCGCAACCCGATCGGCGTGAAGCTCGGCCCGAAGACCACCGGCGACGACGCGCTGGCGCTCATCGACAAGCTGGACCCGCAGCGCGAGCCCGGGCGGCTGACCTTCATCACCCGCATGGGGGCGAAGAACATCCGCGAGAAGCTGCCGCCGCTGGTCGAGGCCGTGGAGCGCTCCGGCGCGAAGGTCGTGTGGGTCACCGACCCCATGCACGGCAACACGGTGTCGCTGCCGTCCGGGTACAAGACCCGCAACTTCGACGACGTCGTGGACGAGGTGCGCGGCTTCTTCGAGGTGCACGAGGCGATCGGCTCCTTCCCGGGCGGCATCCACGTGGAGATGACCGGTGACGACGTCGCGGAGTGCCTCGGCGGCGCCGATCCCGTGGACGAGTCCTCCTTCGAGGACCGCTACGAGTCGCTGTGCGACCCGCGGCTGAACCACATGCAGTCCCTGGAGATCGCCTTCCTCGTGGCGGGCTACCTCTCCCGCCGCTGAGCGGGGCCGGACCGACGGGGCCGGGGCCGGACCGGCCGTCCGCTACAGGACGGTCAGGACGACCTCGGCCCCGTCCGTCGTCTGGGACAGCACGTAGCCGAAGGGGGCGCCGAAGCTCTCCTCGACCCGGGCGGTGAAGCCCGCCTCCTCGAGCGCCGGCACCGCCTCCCCGACGGGCCGGCCCACGACGTCGGGGGCGCTCTCGGCCCGTGGGCCGCGGGAGACGGCCAGGTCCACCGCCGAGCCGGCGGCGACCTCCGTGCCCGCCTCCGGGTGCTGGCCCACCACCGTGCCCGCGGCGGCGTCGTCGCTCACCGCCGTCCGCGCCCCGGCGGCCAGGTCGGCGTCGCCCAGGCGGGCGGCCGCGTCCTCCTCGCTCATGCCGACGACGTCCGGGGCGGTGACCTGCTCCGGTCCGGTCGAGACGAGCAGGACGACCTGCTCCGCCGGGCGCACGGTCGCGGACGCGGCCGGGTCGGTGCCGATCACCGTTCCGGCGGGTGCCGCCGGATCGGGGGTCTCGTGCACGGCCACGTTCCGGAGCCCGGCTCCGGCGAGGTACTGCTGGGCGAGCTCCGGTCCGGTGCCGCGCACCTCCGGCACGCTCACCGTTCCGCCCGGGCCGGTGCCGATCAACCAGCCCAGGAAGGCGGCCGCGGCCACCGCGAGCGCGGCCAGCGCCAGGTGCGCCGCCGCGCGCAGGGGGCGCCGCGGGCGCAGCTCGATCGCGGGCCGCCACGGGTCGGAGGAGCCGGCCGGGCGCGGCGCCGGCAGCGCCTCGGTCGCCGCGCCGGCGGGGCGGAGGGCCTCGGTCGGGTCCTCGCGCCGGCGCAGAGTCTCCGTCGGAGCCTGCTGCCGGCCGAGCACCTCGGTCCGGGTGCCGCCGGGGACGGGCGACCCGGCGGCACCCCGGCCCAGCACCTCGGTCGGGGCGCCGCCGGGGGTGGTCGTCCCGGTCCGGGCGCTGTCCGCGCCCGTCGCCCGCGGGACCGGTCCGCCGGTCCGCGGCGCGGGCGCGCGGTCGAGCTCCTCGGGGCGCAGGACCGCCCGGACCGCGCGCAGCTGCTCGAGCATCTCCCGGGCGTCCGCGGGGCGGTCCTCCGGGTCCCGGGCGGTGGCCCGGGCCACCAGCCGCGCCAGCGCTCCCGGGACACCGGGGTCGAGGGACCGCAGATCCGGCACCCTGCCCTCCGCATGGGCGTGGGCCACGGCGAGGGGGGCGCCCTCGAACGGGCGGCGCCCGCAGAGCAGCTCGAAGAGCACGATGCCGGCCGAGTAGACGTCCGCGCGGGTGTCCACCCGCTGCCCGGTCACGAGCTCGGGGGAGGCGTAGCCGACGGTGCCCAGCACGGTGCCGCTGCCGGTGTGCTGGTCGACCGCCCGGGTGAGCCCGAAGTCGGCCACGGTGACCCGGCCGCCGGTCGCGATCAGGACGTTCTCCGGCTTGACGTCACGGTGCACCAGCCCGGCGCGGTGGGCGGCGGCCAGCCCGTCCAGGGCGGCCTCCACCACCTCCAGCGCCTCGCGCGGGGTCAGGGCGCCGCGCCGGCGCAGCAGGTCCCGCAGCGTGGAGCCCTCCACGTGCTCCATGACGAGGTAGGGCACCCCGTCCGCCGCGTGGCCCTGGTCGAGCACGGACACCACGTGCGGGTGGGACAGCCGGGCGGCCGCCCGGGCCTCGCGCACGAACCGGTCCGCCGCCGCCGGGTCCTCGGCCAGGTGTGGGTGCATGAGCTTCACGGCCACGGTGCGCTCGAGGCGCGTGTCCACCGCGCGGTACACGGTGGCCGTGCCCCCGCGGGCGATCCGGGGTCCGAGCTCGTACCGGCCCTCCAGGAGGGACCCGGTCAGGTGGTCGGGGTGCGCGTGCTGCACGGGATCAGTCTAGAACGCGGCGCTGTGCGGCGGCTGGGCCGCGGCTCACGCGCCGAACGACCGGCGATGGGCCTTGACGCTCTTGACGTACTTCTTCGTGTCGTCGTACATCCCGTACTTCTTCACCCCGTGCAGGCCCTGGTAGTAGGCGGCGATGGCCACGTCGGTGCTGGGGGCGCTGCGGCCGAGCTGGCGGATGATCGCGACCCCGGCGGTGACGTTGTCCTGCGGGTCGAGCAGGTCCAGCTCGCGGCCGACGAGTCCGGACGCCCACGCGCCGGCGTCCGGGATGACCTGCATGGTGCCCACGGCGTCGGCGGGGGAGACCGCGCGGTGGTCGAACCCGGACTCCTGGTAGGCGTGGGCGAGCGCGAGGGCGGGGTCCACGCCCATCTGCACGGCGGTGTCGTGGACGATCCGGCGCATCTCCTCCCGGGACGGTGCCGGCCGGGAGGCCAGCTGCTCGTGGTGGCGGTTCGCGGAATCGACCACGTCCCGTTCGTAGGTCCGGCCGAGGAACGTGTCCCCGACGGCGCGCTCGGGCTCCGGCGCGGCCTTCCGCTCGGGCTCCGGGACGGCCGCGGGCCGGACGGCGCCGGCGACGGCCAGCTTCTGGCCGGGGCGCAGCAGCGAGCCGACGGTGAGGTCGTTGTCGTCCAGCAGCTGCTGGACCGACACGTCGTGGGACTGGGCGATGCCCCAGAGGGTGTCCCCGGAGCGCACGACGTGCTCGGTGGCCGCGGCGCGCGGCTGCGGTGCGGTGGGGGCCGGGTCCTCGGCGGCCCGGGGGGCCCGGGTCTCCGGAGCGGCCAGGCGGAGGGTCTGGCCGGGCCGGAGCAGGGCGGCTCCGGAGAGGTCGTTCCAGCGCATCAGCTCGTCGACGGCCACGCCGTGGCGCTGGGCGAGCGCCCACAGGGAGTCGCCGGGGGCCACGGTGTGCTCGGGGGGCGTGGAGGCCTTCTGCCCCAGCACCAGGGGCGCCGGGGCCACCTGCGAGGTCTGGGGCGGGGCGGCGTGGGCAACCGTGCCCCCGCCGAGGGCGGCCATGGCGGCCACGGCGGTCACCGCCGAGCCGGTCCTCGCGCGGCGGGCCCAGCGGGGGGAGCGGTCCTCCCGGGCCCCGCAGCCGCCGTCGGGGCCGTCGGTGGGCCCGGTGGCGGTGCGACCGGTGGTGGTGCGGTGCGGTGCGTCGTTCGGGTCGGTCGTGTCGCGCTCGGGGGGAAACGGCATGAAGTGGCTCTCTGACGCTGATCGGGGAAGAGGCGGAGGTCTCAGCGGTCTCCGCGGGTCCGAGCATACCGTGCGGGCCCCGCGTGGCACGGGCACCGGCGGACGTGGCACTCTGGGGGCGTGAAGAAGACATCCGGAAACAGCACCGAGGAGTTCGACCGCCTGGACGGTCTCGTCCAGGACTGGCTGCCCCTGCCCGACGTCGCCGAGCAGCTCGGCCTCGTGGTCACGCGCGTCCACGGTCTCGTCGACGACGGGACGCTGCTCGCGGTGCGCAACCCGCACGACAACATCCGCCGGATCCCGGCGGCCTTCCTGCTGGACGGCGCCGTGCTCGACTCCCTCAAGGGCACCGTGGCGGTCCTGCGGGACTCCGGGTTCACCGACGCCGAGGCGATCGCCTGGCTGTTCACCGCGGACGAGTCCCTGCCGGGCCGGCCCGTGGACGCGCTGCGCGACGGCCGCAAGACGGAGATCCGCCGCCGCGCCCAGGCCCTGGCCTGGTGACCCGGTCCTGAGCCCCGCCGGGCGTGCGCGCCCGGGGGCGCGGGCTCGTCAGGACGAGCGGCGCACCGCCGCCGCGGCGAGCCCGCGCAGCGCGGCCAGGGGCACCGGCCCGGCGCCGAGCCGGTCCAGCGCCGCGAAGGCCTCCGCGCTGAGCGCGTCGATGAGCTCCTCCGTGGCGCGCAGGGCGCCGCAGCCGGTGATGACCGCGCGGAGTTCCGCCACATCGGTCTCGTCCAGGTCGACCCGGCCCAGGGCGGCCTCGAGCCGGGCGATCTGCTCCTCGTCGCCGAGCCGGCGCACGTAGCCCACCAGCACCGTGCGCTTGCCCTCGCGCAGGTCGTCCCCGGCGGGCTTGCCCGTGGTGGCCGGGTCGCCGAACACGCCCAGGACGTCGTCGCGCAGCTGGAACGCCTCGCCCAGCGGCAGGGCGAACGCCGAGCACCGCTCGAGCACCGCCTCCGGGGCGCCCGCGAGGGCGGCCCCCAGGACCACGGGGTGCTCCACCGAGTACTTCGCCGACTTGTAGCGGATCACGTCCAGCGCCCGCTGCACCGCGCCGGCCCGGTCCTGACCCGCCCCGGCGACCTCCCCCTGCACGTCCAGGTACTGGCCGACCATCACCTCCGAGCGCATGAGGTCGAACACGGCCCGGGCCCGCGCCGCGCCCGGCGCGGCCGCGCCGGCGAACAGCTGCTCGCTCCAGGACAGGCACAGGTCCCCGGAGAGGATCGCGGCCGCCACCCCGAAGGCGGACCCGTCCAGGGACCAGCCGTGCTCGGCGTGCAGGGCCTCGAAGCGGCGGTGGACGCTGGGCGCGCCGCGGCGGGTGTCGGAGCGGTCGATGACGTCGTCGTGGATCAGGGCGGCGGACTGGAAGAGCTCGAGGGCCGCCCCGGCACGGACCACCGCGGGGTCCTCCGGGTCGCCGCCCGCCGCTCGCCAGCCCCAGTAGCACAGCCGCGCACGCAGCCGCTTGCCCCCGGAGGAGAGCCCGGCGACGGCCTCCAGCAGCGGCAGCGTGTCCGCCGAGATGGCTCCGAGGACGTCCCGCTGGCCCTCGAAGAAGCGCCCCAGCTCGGCGTGCAGCCGGCCGACGAAACGACCGTCCTCGGCCCGGAAGGCGTCCTCGGGCGCCGCCCGCGGCACGGTGTCGGCGCGCGCGGGGGAGGAGTGCGGCAGGGACGGTGACGTCATGGGCGGAAGGACCTCGATCTCGGGCTGCGGAGGACGGGCCGGGCGGCCGTCCGCGGTCTCCGCCCAGCCTAGCGAAGGGGCTCGGATGTCCGGGCCGGGAACTATGCTGTGCCGGACGCAGGAGGAGGGCGCGGTGACCGAGACGCCGAAGGACCGGCTGGCCCGCTGGCGGGCGTGTGCCGTCATGCACGTCGACATGGACATGTTCTACGTCGGCGTGGAGCTCCTCGCGGCCCCCGGGCTGCGCGGCCGGCCCGTCATCGTGGCCGGCTCCGGGCACCGCTCCGTCGTCCTCTCCGCCTCCTACGAGGCACGGGCCTTCGGCGTGCGCTCGGGCATGCCGCTGGCCCGCGCCCGCGCCATGTGCCCGGGCGCCGTGCTCCTCGAGCCGCACCGCAGCGCCTACGAGGCCTACTCGCGGCGGGTGATGGCCATGTTCTGGGAGGTCACCGACCGGGTGGAGCAGATCAGCGTGGACGAGGCCTTCCTGGACGTCGCCGGCGCCGTCCGGCGGCTCGGTTCGCCGGTGGGCATCGCCCGGACGCTGCGCGCCCGGGTGCAGGAGGAGCTGGGGCTCACGGCCTCCGTGGGCATCGGGGTCAACAAGACGGTGGCCAAGATCGCCTCCACCCGCTCCAAGCCCGACGGCCTGCTGCTGGTGCAGCCCGAGGACACGGTCGCCTTCCTCGCCGAGCTGCCGGTCACGGCCCTGTGGGGGGTCGGCGGCCGCACGGCGGAGGCCCTGGTCGGTGCCGGCCTGCGGCAGGTCGGCGACCTCGCGGCCGCGCCGCTGCCCCAGCTCACCCGGGTGGTCGGACGGGCCGCGGGGCACCACCTGCACGAACTGGCCAACGGCCGGGACCCGCGCCCGGTGGTGCCGGTGCGGGAGGAGAAGAGCGTGGGCGCGGAGGAGACCTTCCCGCAGGACGTCTCCGACGACCGGGTGCTGCACGAGGTCCTGCTCCGGCTCAGCCACCGGACCGCCTCGCGGCTGCGGCGCCAGGGCCTGCGGGCGCGCCGGGTGGGGCTCAAGCTGCGCTACGCCGACTTCACCACCCTCACCCGCTCGCGGACCCTGTCCCAGCCGTTCACCTCCGCCCACGACCTCCTCCAGCACGGTGCCGGCCTGCTCGAGGAGCTGGGGCACCGCCCGCAGGCGGTGCGCCTCATCGGCATCCGCGCCGAGGCCCTGGAGCAGTCCACGGACGCCCTGCAGCTGAGCCTCGACGGCCGCGAGGAGGAGTGGGGAGCCGCCGAGGAGGCCATGGACCGGGTGCACGCCCGGTTCGGGGCGGACCGGCTCGGCCCGGCCCGCCTGCTGCCCGCCGCACCGCGCGAGCGGCAAGGCAATTCCAAGGCTGTTGACAGCCGCGCGCGCCGTGCACAATCCACAGCCGACGGTCTATCCTGGTACCAGGCGGCGCCGGAACAGCCGGGGATTTCCGCACCCGAAGGATGAGGAGGCATACCGTGCCACTGTCCGAGCACGAGCAACAGCTCCTGGCCCAGCTCGAGAAGCAGCTCCACGCGGACGACCCGCGGTTCGTCACGAGCATGGGGTCCCGCGCCGTCCGGGGAGCGTCCACCCGCAACATCGTCCTCGGGATCGTCATCGCCGTCGTCGGCCTGCTCGTCCTGCTCGGTGGAGTCGTCCTCAAGTCCGTCCTGCTGGGGGTGCTTGGCTTCGTCGTCATGGGCGCCGGCGTCTATGTCGCCACGTTGCGCTCCGGCAAGCCCCGCTCCGAGGGGGCCGGCGGCAAGGGCGGACCGCCGCGCCGGTCCTCGCCGTTCCTGCAGAACCTCGAGCAGCGCTGGGACCAGCGCAACTCCGGGGGCCAGTCCTAGACCGGGGCCCCTGGGCACCGCCGCCCGGCCGGCCCCTCCACCACCCACCACCTCGGCGCCCCACCGGGCGCCCGCACCGTTCCCGAACAGCTCCCCGGCGTCCCGCCGGGGAGCTTCTTCGTGCCCGGGGCCCCTGCCGCGGCCCGCCCCTCCACTCTCCTCCCCGCGGGCCTCCAGGAGCCCCCACTCCGGCGCCGCCGCGCCCCACCTGCGACGATGCCGGGCGGGCGCGCCGCCCGCCACGCCACGCCGGGCCGGGCGGGCCCCGGTTTCGTTGACCGGGGAGTGAAGTGGAGTAAAGTGGGGCGAAGAGATGGATCTGGGAGAACTCTCGGGCTGGAGAGGCGGTGAGCATGTTTCTCGGAACGTACTCACCCCGTCTCGACGAAAAGGGCCGCCTGATCCTGCCGGCGAAATACCGGGAGGAGCTGGCGGAGGGACTGGTCCTGACGCGAGGTCAGGAGCGGTGCCTGTACGTCTTCAGCGTCCGCGAGTTCGAGCGGGTCCACGAGCAGCTGAGGGCGGCGCCGCTGTCCTCGAAGCAGGCCCGGGACTACATCAGGGTCTTTCTCTCGGGCGCCTCGGACGAGGTCCCGGACAAGCAGGGCCGCGTCACCATTCCGCCGCCGCTGCGGGAGTACGCCGGTCTGGACCGGGAGCTCGCAGTGATCGGCGCGGGCACCCGGGCGGAGATCTGGGACGCCCAGGCGTGGAACGAGTACCTGAACGAGAAGGAGGCCGTCTTCTCCGAGACCGAGGAGGAAGTGGTACCCGGGCTCTTCTGAGCACAGGGTCGCCGACCATCACCTGCGGGGCGCGGCACCGCCTCCCGGATGAGATCTCCAGCCGCACAGCCGTCACCGTCCTGGCTCACCTTCCCCTGAGCCAGGCCGGATTCGAGGGACGGCCAGCGGATGGGGTTCTGATCCTGGAACGCCCGCGGCCCCACCACGGCGTCGATCCGGCGCCGGCCACCCCAGACCGACCGACCGCCGAAGAGAGGGCCCATGGCGCAACGCCCAGCCGAGCAGCTCCACGTCCCCGTGCTGCTCGAGCGCTGCCTGGACCTGATGGCCCCCGCGCTCGCCGAGGACGGTGCCGTGGCGGTGGACGCGACGATGGGCATGGGTGGTCACTCCGAGGCGCTGCTGCGCCGCTTCCCCCGGCTGCAGCTCGTGGCCATCGACCGGGACCCGCAGGCGCACGCCCTGGCCGGGGCCCGGCTGGCCCCGTTCGGGGACCGGTTCCACCCGGTGCACACCACGTACGACCGGATCCCCGAGGCCCTCGCCCAGCACGGCTTCGACGCCGCGGACGCGGTGCTGTTCGACCTCGGGGTCTCGTCGCTCCAGCTCGACGAGCGGCAGCGCGGCTTCGCCTACTCCTACGACGCCCCGCTCGACATGCGGATGGACTCCACCGCGCCCGTGACGGCCCAGGACGTGCTCAACGACTACAGCGAGGCCGACCTGCGCCGGATCCTGCGCGACTGGGGCGAGGAGCGCTTCGCGTCCCGGATCGCCCGGGCCGTCGTGGAGCGCCGGGCGCAGGCCCCGCTCCGGACCACGGGCGAGCTCGTCGAGGTCGTCCGCGCGGCCGTGCCCCAGGGTGCCCAGCACCGCAAGGGCCACCCGGCCAAGCAGACGTTCCAGGCGCTGCGGATCGAGGTCAACGAGGAGCTCGACGTCCTGCGCCGGGCCGTTCCCGCCGCACTGGACGCCGTGCCCGTGGGCGGGCGGGTCGTGGCGATGAGCTACCACTCCCTGGAGGACCGGATCGTCAAGCAGGCCTTCGCCGGCGGGGCGACCTCCTCCGCGCCCAAGGGCTTCCCCGTGGAGCTCGACGAGCACAAGCCCACGCTGCGGATCCTCACCCGGGGCACCGAGACCCCCACCCCCACGGAGGTCGAGGAGAACCCCCGGGCCGCCTCGGCGCGCCTGCGGGCCGCCGAGCGGATCCGGCAGAACCCACCGCACTCCTCACAGAACGCGCAGAGGTACAACGCATGAGCGGCACCGGACTCCAGCGACGACCGGCCCGCCCGGCTCCTCCGCGCAGCGGCATCGGGGCGTGGGCCGTCCGGCGGGGCCAGCGCCCGCCGGACGGCAGCTCCGCCCGTCAGCTCGAGACCCCGGCCCCTCCCGCGCCGGAGACCGGTGGATCCACCCGAGCGCCCCTGTCCGTGGTGCCCAGCCGGGCCCGGCGGGGGCGGGTCTCCACGGTGGCGCTGAGCCTGCTCGCGCTCGTGGTCGCGCTGGCCTCCATCCTCGTCCTGAACATCCAGATCTCCGGGGGCCAGTACCGGCTGGTGGAGCTGCGCGCCCAGGAGCAGGCGCTCAGCCAGCAGAACGAGGCCCTCACCCAGGACCTCGAGTTCTACGACGCCCCCCAGAACCTCGCGGTGATGGCCTCGGACCTCGGCATGGTCCCCGCGCAGGGCTCGGGCACGGTGGACCTCACGACCGGGTCCGTCGAGGGCGACCCCCTGCCGGCGCAGCCGCAGGAGAACCACGAGATCCTGGTGGACCACGCGCAGCAGACCGGCTCGGAGGCCGCGGACCGCGCCGCCCAGCGCGCGGAGGACCGCGAGCGGGAGAAGGCGGAACAGCAGCGGGAGGACGCCGAGCGGCGGGCCCGTGAGGACGCGGCGCCGAACGCCGGGCTCGGCGGCGGGAGCCTGCCGGCCCCGCAGCAGCGCGCGCCCGGGGAGTGACCGGGGCGCCGACACCGCCCCCGCACCCCGCAGCTCACCGGAGACCCCCAGCCGAGACCAGGAACGAGGCATTCACGTGGCACGCGCACGCTCGACGCCCACCGACGGCACCCCCCGCGCACCGGGCCTCGGCCGCAGCCACGTCGGGGTGCTCCTCGTGCTCGCCCTGCTCGTGGTGCTGGGGCTGCGCCTCGTGTGGGTGCAGGGCTTCGACGTCTCCGGCCGGGCCGAGGCCGCCGCCACGGACCGCTCCCGCACCGAGGTGGTCCCGGCCCAGCGCGGGGAGATCCGCGACACCGAGGGCAACGTGCTCGCGCGGACGCTGCAGCGCTACGACGTGACGGTGGACCAGAGCAAGGTCCGGGAGTTCGAGCGGCTCAAGGCGGACGGGACCACCGAGACCGTCACGCCCACACAGGCGGTGTACCAGCTCGCCGACGCCCTCGAGCTCGAGGACGCGGAGGTCAAGGACTCCCTCGACGGCGACAAGCCGTTCGAGTACGTGGCGCGCGGGGTCACCCCCGAGCAGTGGAACACCGTGCGCGAGCTCGACCTGCCCTACGTCTACGGGCAGCCGTCCTCGGATCGGATCTACCCCAACGGGCCCGTGGCCGGCAGCGTGGTCGGCTTCATGGGCGGCGACGACGAGGCCCTCGGCGGGATCGAGCAGACCCAGGACGAGCTGCTGCGCGGCACGGACGGCAGCCGCACCTTCGAGATCAGCGCCGACGGGGTGCGCATCCCGGTGGCCCCCACCGAGGAGAGCCCCGTGGTGGACGGGTCCTCGGTGCAGCTGTCCATCGACAGCGACGTCCAGTTCATCGCCCAGCAGGCCGTCACCGAACGCGCCCAGGAGCTCGACGCCGAGTGGGGCACCGCCGTGGTGATGCGCATCGAGGACGGCGCGGTGCTGGCGCTGGCGGACTCCTCGACCGTGGACCCCAACGACATCGGCTCGGCGGACGCCGAGGACCTCGGGGCGCGGGCCGTGACCCAGGCCGTGGAACCTGGCTCCACCCAGAAGATCCTCACCGCCGCGGCGGCCGTGGAGGAGGGCCTGGTCACTCCTCGGACGGAGATCACGGTGCCGCCGTTCCTGGAGATCGACGGGGAGAAGATCACCGACGCCTTCGATCACGGCGAGCAGGACCGCACGTTCGCCGGGATCATCGCCGACTCGATGAACACGGGCACCGTGATGGTCGGCAGCCAGCTCTCCCGCGAGCAGCGCCACGACTGGATGCAGCGCTTCGGGGTGGGCGAGACCACGGGGATCGAGCTGCCGGGGGAGTCCCCGGGCATCCTGGCCGCGGTCGACCAGTGGGACAAGCGCCAGCAGTACACCGTGCTCTTCGGCCAGGGCGTGTCCCAGACGCCCCTGCGCACCGCCACCGTCTTCCAGGCGATCGCCAACGGCGGGGTCCAGGTGGAGCCGCGCGTCGTCGAGGCTGTCATCGACCCCGACGGCACCCGCACCCCGGTCGAGCGCCCGGAGGGCGAGCGGATCGTCTCCGAGGAGACGGCGGAGCAGCTCCTGGACATCATGGAGGTCACCGTCACGGAGGGCGGCGCCAAGGAGGCGGCCGTGGAGGGCTACCGCGTGGGCGGGAAGACCGGCACGGCCGAGGCCCCCAGTGCGCAGGGCGGCTACGACGGCTACACCACCTCCTTCGTGGGCGTGGCGCCCATCGAGGATCCTCAGTACCTCGTGGCCGTGACCCTCCAGCGTCCCCAGGGCGACGTCCGCAGCATCGGCACGACCGGCACCTTCAGCAAGATCATGGGCCAGGTGCTGCGCCACTACGACGTCCCGCCGTCGACCGACGACCCGGTGGAGATCCCCCTGCGCACGGACGAGCCGGAGGAGACCGCCCCGGAGGACGCCGCCCCGGACGTCGTCGGGACGGAGGACGCCACGGGCACCGCGGAGGACGCCGCGGAGGGCACCACCGGGTCCGCGGACGGCGCCGCGGAGGACGCCGCGGCGCAGGGGACGGGCGCGACCGGGACCACCGCGGATCCGGGCGCCGCCGGGACCGACCCGTCCCGGCGGGCCGACGAGGGCGACTAGACTTCCGTATCGCTGTGCCCGGAGACCCCCTGGGCGCCTTCCCCCCAGCACCCGGCGGACCACCCACCCGCCCCCCCAGACCACGAAGGACGTTGATGGACGCGACAGCCCAGCAGGGACACGACGCGCAGACGATGCGCCCCGCCAGGCCCCGCCCGCTGAGCCTCACGGAGGTGGCGCGGCTGGCCGGGGCGGCGGCCCCGGCCCGCACCGTGGACGTCACCGGCATCTCCCTGGACTCCCGACAGCTGCGCCGGGGAGACCTCTACGCGGCGCTGCCCGGGGCCCGGGCGCACGGGGCGCAGTTCGCGCCACAGGCCGAGCGGGCGGGCGCGGCCGCGGTGCTCACCGACGCGGAGGGCGTCGGCCTGCTCGAGCGCACCGGCGTGGACCTGCCCGTCGTCGTGGCCCCGGACCCCCGCCGGTCGGTCGGGACGATCGCGGCCCGCGTCTACGGCTCCCACCCCGAGGACGGCACCGCCCCGGTGCTCCTCGCGGTGACCGGCACGAACGGCAAGACCACCACGACCTACTTCACCAACTCGCTGCTGCGCGCTCTCGGCCGCACGACCGGGCTGATCGGCACCATCGAGATCCTCGCCGGGGAGCAGGCCATCCCCTCCCGGCTGACCACCCCCGAGGCCCCGCACGTGCACGCGCTGCTCGCCCTCATGCGCGAGCGCGGCATCACCGCGGCGTCCATGGAGGTCTCCTCCCACGCCCTGGAGTTCTCCCGGGTCGACGGGGTCCGCTTCGACGTCGCCGGGTTCACCAATCTCACCCAGGACCACCTGGACCTCCACGGGTCCATGGAGGAGTACTTCTCCGTGAAGGCCCGCCTGTTCACCCCCGGGCGGACCGGGCGCGCCGTGGTGGTGCTGCAGGACGAGGACGACGTCTGGGGCGCCCGCATGGCCGCCCACGCCCGGGCGCAGCTCGGCGCGGACCGGGTGGACACGATCGCCCTGCGCGGCGACGTGGCCGAGGACCGGGACGCCGGACCGGAGCGGCACGGCGCCGACTGGACCCTCACCGCACTGACCCGCCGCGGCATCGGCCACTCCTTCACCCTGGTGCACCGGGACGGCCGCTCGCTGCGGGTGTCCACCGGCCTGCCGGGGGACTTCAACGTCGCCAACGCCGCGCTCGCCGTGGTGATGGTGCTGGCCTCCGGGACCGACGTCGGGCAGCTGCAGCGCGTGCTCGACGAGCAGGACCCGCTCACCACGGACGTGCCCGGGCGGATGCAGCTGATCGGCACCGAGCCGACCGCCGTCGTCGACTTCGCGCACAACCCCGACGCCCTCCGCCGGGCGCTCGCCGCCGTGGAGCCGCCCGAGGAGCAGGGCCGGGTGATCGTGGTCTTCGGCGCCACGGGGGAGCGGGACCGGACCAAGCGCCCCATCATGGGCGCGGTCGCCGCCCGGCACGCCGACGTGGTGATCGTCACCGACGACGACCCCCACGACGAGGAGCCGGCCGGGATCCGCGAGGAGGTCGCCGCCGGAGCGCGGGCGGCCGACGGCGCCCGCGCCGAGGAGGTGCTCGTGCTCGCACCGCGGGCCGTGGCCATCCGGGCCGCGGTGGCCATGGCGGGACCGGGCGACTCCGTGCTCGTGGCCGGCCGCGGGCACGAGACGGTCCAGGAGATCCGGGGCGTGGACCACCCGCTGGACGACAGGGAAGAGCTGCGCGCCGCACTGGCCGACGCGCGGCAGGGCCGTAGGGAGGACCGATGATCGAACTGACCGCAGCGCAGATCGCGCAGATCACCGGCGGGCGCGCCGTCGGCGACGCCGCCGCGCGGGAGGTCGTCGTCGGGCACGTCACGACCGACTCCCGCGAGGCACGCCCCGGGACGCTGTTCGTGGCGAAGCCGGGCGAGGTCACCGACGGCCACGAGTTCGTGGGCGCGGCCTTCGCCGCCGGGGCGGTGCTGGCCCTGGTGGAGCGGGAGGTGACCGACGCCGCCGGCGCGACCTACCCGGGCGTCCTCGTCCCCGACGTGGTCGAGGCGATGGGCCGGCTGGCCGCCTGGGTCGTGACCCAGCTGCGCGCCGACCACGAGCTCACGGTCGTCGCGGTGACCGGGTCCGTGGGCAAGACGACCACCAAGGACCTGCTCCGGGGCGTCTTCTCCGCCGAGGGACCCACGGTCGCCCCCCGCGGCTCGTACAACGGCGAGGTCGGGGTGCCCCTGACGGTCTTCGAGTGCACCGCCGAGACGCGCTACCTCGTGGTCGAGATGGGCGCCACCCGGATCGGCAACATCGACTACCTGTGCCGCATGGTCCGCCCCGACGTCGGGGTGGTGCTGTGCGTGGGCTCCGCCCACGCCGGGGAGTTCGGCGGCGTGGCCAACATCGCCCGGGCCAAGGGGGAGATGGTGGAGTCCCTGCGCGCCGACGGGGTCGCCGTCCTCAACGACGACGACGCCCTGGTGCGGCAGATGCACCGGCGCACCGCCGCCCCCGTGCTGTTCTTCGGGGAGTCCCCGGCCAACGCCCTGCCGGACGTCCCGGCCGCCCGGGTGCACGCCTCGGAGGTGCGCCTGGGACCCGGCGGCAACCCCGAGTTCCTGCTGCACCTCCCGGACGGCTCCGCGCACCGGATCGTCTCCCGGCTCATCGGGGAGCACCACGTGAGCAACCTCCTCGCGGCCGCCTCCGCGGCCTTCGTGGCCGGGGTGGCTCCGGAGCGGATCGCCGCCTCGCTCAACGCCCAGGGCCCCGCGAGCCGGTGGCGTATGGAGCGCACCGAGCGGGCCGACGGGGTGAGCGTGGTCAACGACGCCTACAACGCCAATCCGCAGTCGATGCGCGCGGCGCTGCAGACCCTCGCCCAGCTGGGCCGCGGGACCGACGGCACCGCCCCCCGCCGCACCTGGGCGGTGCTGGGCGGCATGCTGGAGCTCGGGGACAGCACCGTTGAGGAGCACGACACCCTGGGCCGGATGGTCGTGCGGCTCAACATCTCCAAGCTGGTCGCGGTGGGCGAGCTCGCCCGCCCCGTCTACGACGCCGCCCAGCTGGAGGGCTCCTGGGGCAACGAGGCCACGTGGGTGGCCACGGCCGAGGAGGCCGAGGAGATCCTGCGCCGGGAACTGGCCCCGGGCGACATCGTCCTGTTCAAGGCGTCCAACGCCTCCGGCCTGGGGGTGCTCGGCGAGCGGGTCGCGGCCACGGCCGCCACCGGCGCCGACGGGCCCGCGCCCGGCAACGACGCCCCCGCACGCGGCGACCACTGGCGCTCGGCGGGGCCCTTCGTCAACGCCTCCCTCGACGCGAGCGGACGCCCGGTGGCCCCGGGCACCGGCGCCGAGGGGGACCGGGCATGATCCAGATCCTCATGGCCGCCGGGCTCGCCCTCGTGCTGTCCCTGTTCGGGACCCCGGCCTTCATCAAGTTCCTCGCCCGCCGCGGCTACGGCCAGTTCATCCGCGACGACGGTCCGACCAGCCACCACACCAAGCGCGGGACGCCCACCATGGGCGGCGTCGCGATCCTCGGCTCCGTGGTGCTCGCCTACGGCCTCACCCATCTGGCCTCCGGGCTGCTGTGGCCCTCCTACGGCGGGATGACCCTCTCCGGGCTGTCCGCGCTGCTGCTCATGCTCGGCATGGGCCTGGTCGGCTTCATCGACGACTACAAGAAGATCGCCAAGAAGCAGAACCTGGGCCTGAGCCCCCTGGGCAAGATCGTGCTGCAGGGGCTGATCGGCACGGCGTTCGCGCTCCTCGTGCTGCTCGTGCCCGGCCCGGAGGGCTCGACCGCCGCGTCCTCGGCGATCTCCTTCACCCGGGACACCGCCCTGGACCTCGCCTTCGCCGGCTCCGTGCTCGGGGCGCTGCTCTTCGTGGTCTGGGTCAACCTCATCGCCACGGCCACCACCAACGCGGTGAACCTCACCGACGGCCTGGACGGGCTCGCCACCGGGGCGTCCATCCTGGTGTTCAGCGGCTACATGCTGATCGCCATGTGGCAGAACACCCATCTGTGCGGGACGGTGGCCGAGGGCGTGTGCTACGAGGTGCGCGACGCCGCCGACCTCGCCCTCACCGCCTCCGCGCTGGTGGGCGCCCTCGTGGGCTTCCTGTGGTGGAACACCTCCCCGGCGAAGATCTTCATGGGCGACACCGGCTCCCTCGGGCTCGGCGGGGCGCTGGCCGCCTTCGCCGTGCTGACCCGCACCGAGCTGCTGCTCGTGCTGATCGCCGGGCTGTTCGTGGTGATCACGGTCTCCGTGATCCTGCAGGTCGGCTACTTCAAGCTCTCCGGCGGCAAGCGCATCTTCAAGATGGCGCCCCTGCAGCACCACTTCGAGCTCAAGGGCTGGAACGAGGTGACCATCGTGGTCCGTTTCTGGATCATCGCCGGGCTGTTCGTCGCGGCCGCGCTCGGCGTCTTCTACGGCGACTGGCTGCTCTCCCACGGAGGAATGATCCAATGATCCACGCGAGCAACGACAACCCCGTCCTGGACCGCCCGCGGCTGGCCGGGCTCACCGGCTGGGACGCGGACTGGTCCGGGCTGCGCGTGGTCGTGGCCGGGATCGGCGTGTCGGGCTTCGCCGCCGCGGACACCCTGATCGAGCTGGGCGCCCGCGTCGTCGTCGTCGACGGGGCGGACACCCCCGCGACCCGCGGCAAGGCCGACACCCTGCGGATCGTCGGCGCCGCCGACGTCCTGCTGGGGGAGGCGCACGGGTCCTCCGTGCCCGACGTCGACGGCGAGCGCCCCGAGCTGGTGGTCACCTCGCCCGGGCTTCGGCCCGACTCCCCGCTGCTGGCCGCCGCGGCCGCGGAGCGCATCCAGATCTGGGGCGACGTCGAGCTCGCCTGGCGGGTCCGGGAGCGCGCCGGGCGCAGGACCGCCGAGTGGGTGTGCGTCACCGGCACCAACGGCAAGACCACCACGGTGGGGATGACGGAGGCGATGCTGCGGGCCGCCGGGCTCACCGTGGCCGCGGTGGGCAACGTGGGCACCCCGGTCCTCGACGCGCTGCGGGAGCCGGTGGAGCACGACGTGCTCGTGGTGGAGCTCTCCAGCTTCCAGCTGCACTGGGCGCACTCGGTGTCCCCGCTGGCCTCGGTGGTGCTCAACGTCGCGGAGGACCACGTGGACTGGCACGGCGGCTACGCGAACTACGTCGCGGACAAGTCGAGGATCTACGAGCACACCCGGGTGGCCTGCGTCTACAACGCCCAGCAGCCCGAGACCGTGCGGATGGTCGAGGAGGCCGACGTCGTGGAGGGCTGCCGCGCCGTGGGCTTCACCCTGGAGACCCCCGACGTGAGCATGCTCGGCGTGGTCGAGGACCTGCTCGTGGACCGGGCGTTCCTCGAGGACCGGCGCGGCTCCGCACTGGAGCTCGCCTCCGTGGCGGACACCGGGCCCATCCCGACCCCGCACGGGGTCACCAACGCCCTGGCCGCCGCGGCGCTGGCCCGCGCCGCCGGCGCGCCCCCGGAGGCCGTGCGGGACGGGCTGCGCGCCTGGGAGCCCGGCGACCACCGGATCCAGGCCGTGGCCACCACGCACGGGGTCGTGTGGGTCAACGACTCCAAGGCCACCAATCCGCACGCCGCGGACGCCGCCCTGTCGGCCTTCGGCTCGGTGGTCTGGATCGCCGGCGGGCTCTCCAAGGGCGTGTCCTACGACCGGCTCGTGGCCCGGCACGCCGAGCGGCTGCGCACGGTGGTGCTCATCGGCACGGACAACGACGGGCTGCTCGCGGCGCTCGCCGAGCACGCCCCGGCCGTGCCCGTCCTGCCGGCCGCGGCGGACGGCGCCACGGACGGGGACGCCGTGATGGCCGCGGCGGTGCGCCTGGCCCACGGGGCGGCGCAGCGGGGGGACACCGTGCTCATGGCCCCGGCCTCCGCGTCGATGGACCAGTTCACCTCCTACGCCCACCGGGGCGACGCGTTCATCCGCGAGGTCGCCGAGCTCGTGGAGCGGCTGTCGTGACGCAGGTCCAGGACCGCACCGGCGCCGCGGGGAGCGCACCCGGGCCCCGCGGCGGGCTGCGGCGCTTCTGGCGCACGCTCGTGGACGGCCCGCTGATCCACTCCTACTACGCGCTGGCCGGGTCCGTGGTGCTGCTCACCGGGATCGGCATCATGATGGTCCTCTCCGCCTCCGCGGTGGAGTCCATCTCCGCCCAGGAGTCCGCCTACTCGTACTTCACGAAGCAGGCCACGTACGCGGGCCTGGGCATCGTGCTGATGTTCGGGCTCTCCTTCGTGCCCACGTCCTGGTACCGGCGCGGCGCCACGGGCCTGCTGGTCCTGGGGGTGCTGCTCCTGCTGCTCGTGTTCACGGGACTCGGGCAGGAGATCAACGGCAACCGGAACTGGATCGTGGTGGGCGGACAGTCCTTCCAGCCCTCCGAGGCCGCGAAGCTCGCCGTGTCCGTGTGGCTGGCGATGATGCTGGCCCGGCAGGGCGACGCCGTGCGCGAGTGGCGCCAGGCGCTGTGGCCCTCGGCGCTGGGCATCGGGATCCCCGCCCTGCTGGTCGTGCTCGGCGACGACGTCGGCACCGCGCTGGTCTTCGCGCTGATCTACGCCGCCGCGCTGTTCTTCGCCGGGGCGCCGCTGCGGCTGTTCGCCGTCGCCGCCGCCGGGGCGGTCGCGCTCGGGGCGGTCGCCGTCGCCGCGGCGCCCCACCGGGTGGACCGCATCACCGGCTGGCTGTTCGGCGAGTGCGGCGCCACCGACGCCTGCTACCAGGCCGACCAGGGGCTCAACGCCCTGGCCTCGGGAGGCTGGTGGGGGGTGGGCCTGGGCCAGTCGCGGCTCAAGTACAACTACGTCCCCGAGGCGCACAACGACTACATCTTCTCCATCATCGGGGAGGAGCTGGGGCTGCTGGGCACGGTGCTGATCCTCGCGCTGTTCGCGGTCATGACCCTGGCGATGGCCCGGATTATCCTGCGCGCGCGCAGCCGGTTCGTGCGGATCGCCACGGCGTGCGTGGTGACGTGGCTGGTGGGCCAGGCGTTCATCAACATCGGCATGGTCACCGGGGTGCTGCCGGTGATCGGCGTCCCCCTGCCGTTCATCAGCTACGGTGGGTCCTCGTTGCTGATGAGCCTGGCCGCCGTCGGCGTGGTGATGTCCTTCACCCGCCTGCCGCGCCGGATCCCGGTCCCCACCCGCACCCCCCGCCCCCGCACCCCGAACGAGGATCGCGCATGACACCGTCCGAACCGACCACCGAGGGCTCCGCCCCGTCGGTCCTGCTCGCCGGCGGCGGCACCGCCGGGCACGTGAGTCCCCTGCTGGCCGTGGCCGCCGCCCTGCGCGAGCAGGCCCCGGCAGCCCGGCTCACGGCGGTGGGCACCGCCTCCGGGATGGAGACCCGGCTTGTGCCGCAGGCCGGGCTGGCGCTCGAGCTCGTCGACCGGGTGCCGCTGCCCCGGCGGATCTCCGTGGACCTCGTCCGGCTGCCCGGACGGCTGCTCGCCGCCGTGCGGCAGGCGGGGGAGGTCCTGGACCGGGTGCGCCCCGACGTGGTGGTCGGCGTCGGCGGGTACGTCTGCACGCCCGTCTACCTCGCCGCCGCCCGGCGGGGGCTGCCCGTCGTGGTGCACGAGGCGAACGCCCGCCCGGGCCTCGCCAACCGGGTGGGCGCGCGCTGGGCGCGGACCGTGGCCACCGCGTTCCCCGGCACGCCCCTGCGCGGGGCCGTCACCGTGGGCATGCCCATGCGCCGGGAGATCGCCGGCCTGGACCGGGCCGGCCGGCGCGCCGACGCCCTGCGGTCCTTCGGGCTGGACCCCGACGTGCCCACCGTCGTGGTCACCGGCGGCTCCTCCGGGGCCCTGAACATGAACCGGACGGTGGCCGCGGTGGCCGGGGAGGTCGCCGCCCACGGCCACCAGCTGCTGCACGTCACCGGTCGCGGCAAGCAGGTCACCCGCGACGACGGCACGCTGCTGGAGGCCCCCGGCTACGTGCAGGTCGAGTACGTCGACGGCATGGAGCGGGTCTACGCCGCCGCGGACCTGCTCGTGGCCCGCGCCGGGGCGGCGACCGTCTCCGAGGTCGCGGCCGTCGGGCTGCCGGCCGTGTTCGTGCCGCTGCCCGTGGGCAACGGCGAGCAGTCGCTCAACGCCGCCTCCCTCGTGGCCGCGGGCGCGGCACGGCTGGTGCCCGACGACGCCTTCACCCCGGGCTGGTACCGCGAGCACGTCCACCCGCTGCTGGCCGAGCCTGACCGGCTCGCCGCCATGGCCGCCGCCAGCCGGGAGCACGGCGTGCGCGATGCCGACGCCGTCCTGGCGCGGCTGATCCTCGAGGAGGTGCCCCGTGGTCGCTGAGCACGAGCTCGACCCCGCCCGGCTGGGCCGGGTGCACTTCATCGGCATGGGCGGGGCCGGCATGTCCGCCGTCGCCAAGCTCATGCTCGCCCACGGCGTCCCGGTCAGCGGCTCCGACCGCCAGGACTCCCCGGCGCTGCGCCAGCTCGAGGACCTGGGGGCCACGGTGTTCGTGGGCCAGCGGGCCGAGCACGTCACCGGCGCCCGCACCGTGGTCGTCTCCACCGCCATCCCGCCCGAGGACCCCGAGTACGCCGCGGCGCGGGCCGCCGGGCTGCGCGTGCTTCACCGCTCCGACGCCCTGGCCGCCACGATGCACGGCCGCGACGTCGTGGCGGTGGCCGGCACCCACGGCAAGACCACCACGAGCGCGATGGCCGCCCTGGCCCTGCACGCCGCCGGCCGGCACCCCTCCTGGGCGATCGGGGCGCACGTGGCCGACCTCGGGGCCAACGCCGCCCTCGGGGACGGCCGGTGGTTCGTGGCGGAGGCCGACGAGTCCGACGGCTCCTTCCTCAAGTACGGTCCCCGGATCGCGGTGGTCACCAACATCGAGCCGGACCACCTCGACTTCTACCCGTCCCGCGAGGCCTTCTACCAGGCCTTCGACGACTTCGCCGCGACCCTGACCGAGGACGGGCTGCTGGTGGCCTGCCAGGACGACCCCGGCTCGCGGGCGCTGGCAGAGCGGCACCGGGCCGCCGGCGGACGCGTGGTCGGCTACGGCATCGATGCGACCGCGGACGTGCGGGTGGTCCCGCACGGGACCGACGGGCTGCGCACCCGCAGCACCCTGGTGCTGGGGGAGGGCGCCGACCGCCGCGAGGAGCAGCTCGAGCTCGCCGTGCCCGGGCGGCACAACGTGCTCAACGCCACCGCCGCCTTCTGCGTGGCCGTCGAGGCCGGCGTCCCGCCCGCGGACGCCGTGCGCGGGCTGGCCGGTTTCCACGGCTCGGCCCGGCGCTTCGACCTGCGGGGCGAGGGGCGCGGCGTACGGGTCTTCGACGACTACGCCCACCACCCCACGGAGGTCGTCGCGGCCCTCACCGCGGCCCGGGAGGTCGCCGGCGGGCACCGCGTGATCGCCATCTTCCAGCCCCACCTGTTCTCCCGGACCAGGGAGTTCGCCGCGGAGTTCGCCGACGCCCTGGCCCTCGCGGACGAGAGCCTGGTCATCGACGTCTTCGCCGCGCGCGAGCAGCCGGTGCCCGGGCTCACCAGCGAGGTCATCACCGACCGCGCCCCCGCCCACGTCCGCTACGTCCCTGACGGCGGGCAGGCGGTCACCGAGGCCGCCCGCGCCGCCCGCGCCGGCGACCTGGTGCTCACGGTCGGGGCCGGTGACGTCACCCGGCTCGGCCCCCTGCTCGTGGACCGGCTCGGGGAGAGCTGATGAGCCGGCACGGCCGACCGCACCAGCCCCGGTTCGGCGAGGACCCCCGGGACGCCGGCACCCCGGCGCCGGAGGTCCCGGCCCAGGAGGTCCCGGCCGCGGAGACCCCGGCCGCGGCAGCGCCCGCTCCGGGCCCGCACGACCCGGACGTCCCCACCGGGGGCGGCCGGGAGGGGGCTCCCCAGGACACCGCCGGGGACCGGTCGGCCGCAGGGCCCTGGTCCGCGGCCCCCGCCGAGGGCGCGGGGCCTAGCGGCCGGGTGCGCGTGAACGACGGGACCAAGGTCTCGCCCGTCTCCGACGAGGACGAGCTCGTGGAGGCCCCCGCGGCGGGAGGCCGGTTCAGCGCCTGGCGACGGCACCGGCAGGAGCGCGCGCCGTCCCGCACGCTCACCGCCTCCCGGGCGCCGGCGGAGTCCGCCCACCTCGGCTCCACCGGGGCCGGCTCCACGGCGGCCGGTTCCACGGCGGCCGGGGCCACCGTCGTCGCGTTCCCCGCCTCGGCCGGGGCCCGGCGCCGGCGCCGCCGGCTCGGCGCCGCCCTGGGCGCGCTCGTGGCCCTCGCCGTGCTCGCCGGCGTCCTGTTCCTCTCCCCGGCCCTCGCGGTGCGGGACATCTCCGTGCGCGGCGCCCAGCTGACCGACCCCTCCAGCGTCGAGGAGACCCTGGAGGGCTACCGCGGGATCCCGCTGACCCGGATCTCGAAGCAGGACGTCCGTGCCCGCGTGGGGGCCATCCCGCAGGTCCGCTCGATCGAGGTCGTGCTCGAACCTCCGCACCACCTGATCGTGGAGCTGCACGAGCGGGTGCCGGTGGCCGCGATCCAGGACGGCGACCAGTTCGCGGTCGTGGACTCGGAGGGCGTGCGGCTCACCACCGCGGCCACCGCCGAGGAGGCGGCCGTGCCGGTGATCACGGGCGGCCCCGACGTGCTGGAGGGCGAGCGCTTCGACGCCATCACCGACGTGCTGGCCGCCCTGCCCGAGTCCGTCCTCGCCCAGCTGCGCACAGCCTCGGCCGAGTCCCTGTCCTCCGTGGAGCTCGCGTTCACCGACGGCCGCACCGTCGTGTGGGGCACCGCCGAGGACAGCGAGCTGAAGGCCCAGGTGCTCCGGGAGCTCGTCGAGGCGCGCGGGGCCGGCAGCGGCGTGGAAACCTACGACGTGTCCAGCCCGACGCGCCCCGTGGTGCGCTGAGCACCGCGTGCTGCGACTCAGCTTCCACCAGAGCTTGAGACCTGGGCCGGACACCGGTGCAGCCTGCGGTTTTGGCGAAAAGTGTCGAAAGCGGTATGGCTTGTCGTGCAGGTGGTCCCCTCGGTTGTTAGTCTTGACCCGACATCCAACCGCCCGGAGCAGCAGCTGACGGCCTGACGTTCCACCTTCGATCGAAGGTTGAGCAACGGCTCGCGACCCCGGCCCCGAACCATCTCGAGTTAGGTACCCATGGACTCCTCCACCCCCCAGAACTACTTGGCCGTCATCAAGGTCGTCGGAATCGGCGGCGGCGGTGTCAACGCCGTCAACCGGATGATCGAGGAGGGGCTGCGCGGCGTCGAGTTCATCGCGATCAACACGGACGCGCAGGCCCTGCTGATGAGCGACGCCGACGTCAAGCTCGACGTCGGGCGCGAGCTGACCCGCGGCCTGGGCGCCGGCGCCAACCCGGATGTCGGGCGCCAGGCGGCGGAGGACCACCACGAGGAGATCGAGGAGGTCCTCAAGGGGGCCGACATGGTGTTCGTGACCGCCGGCGAGGGCGGCGGCACCGGCACCGGCGGCGCCCCCGTGGTCGCCCGGA
The DNA here is from genome assembly GCF_029524215.1 of Kocuria oceani. NCBI lineage: Bacteria > Bacillati > Actinomycetota > Actinomycetes > Micrococcales > Micrococcaceae > Kocuria > Kocuria oceani. Next base: position 75,621 of record NZ_JARAMH010000003.1, read on the forward strand.
TCGCCCGCTCCCTGGGGGCCCTGACCATCGGCGTGGTCACCCGCCCGTTCACCTTCGAGGGCCGCCGCCGCTCCAACCAGGCGGAGAACGGCATCGAGACCCTGCGCGACGAGGTCGACACCCTCATCGTGATCCCGAACGACCGGCTGCTGTCGATCTCCGACCGCAACGTGTCCATGCTCGACGCCTTCAAGTCCGCGGACCAGGTGCTGCTCTCCGGCGTGCAGGGGATCACCGACCTGATCACCACCCCGGGCCTGATCAACCTCGACTTCGCCGACGTGAAGTCCGTGATGCAGGGCGCCGGCTCGGCGCTCATGGGCATCGGCGCGGCGCAGGGCGAGGACCGCGCGGTGAAGGCCGCGGAGCTCGCCATCGCGTCCCCGCTGCTGGAGGCCTCCATCGACGGCGCCCACGGCGTGCTGCTGTCCATCCAGGGCGGCTCCGACCTCGGCCTGTTCGAGATCAACGAGGCGGCCCGCCTGGTGCAGGAGGTGGCCCACCCCGAGGCGAACATCATCTTCGGCGCCGTCATCGACGACGCCCTCGGCGACCAGGCCCGGGTCACCGTCATCGCCGCCGGCTTCGACTCCGTGAGCCCGGAGACCAACGCGAACAACACCAACGCCGCCGCCCAGCAGGCCGCGAGCACCCGCGCCGCCTTCGGCTCCGGCGCCGGCCAGCCCGCCGGCCTGGGCCGCTCCCCGCAGCGCGGCGGCACCGCCTCCTTCGGCCAGCCCGCCACCGCGCAGCGGTGGGCCCAGCCGGCGGCCAACGACGACGTGCCCGACGACGCCGGCTTCGACGTCGACCTGCCCGCCGAGGCCGAGGCCGGCTCGCCCGCCGGTTCCGCCCGCAAGGACTCCCTGGACTTCCCCGACTTCCTGAAGTGAGTCCCGGCCCGGGGGCGGACGCGGTGCACCGCGTCCGCCCCCGGGCGCTTTAACCCCGCCCCGTCCGTCCGCGGCCGGTGCGGCACGACAGAGGAGGACCAGGGTGTTCTGGTGGCAGGACGAGGTCGGGCCGGGCGTCCGGATGGCCTTCACGGACCGCGGCGCGGGCAACCTCGCGCTGCACACGGGCGACGACCCGGCCGCGGTGCGCCGCCGCCGGGCCGCCCTCGAGCGGTCGATGGGGGTGGCCGCCGGCTCGCTGCTCTTCCTGGAGCAGGTGCACGGCACCGACGTCGTGGACGCCGACCGCACCGACCGCGCGGCGGTGCCCGTGGCCGACGCCGCGGTCTCGGCCACGGGCGTGCCGCTGGCCGTGATGGTGGCCGACTGCGTGCCCGTGCTGTTCCTGGGCGCGGGCCCCGGCGGCCCGGTCACGGCCGTGGCGCACGCCGGCCGGCGAGGTCTGCTCGACGGTGTGCTGGAGCGCACCGTGGAGCGGCTGCGGGAGCGGGGTGCGGACGGGGTCGCCGCCTGGGTGGGACCCTCGATCTGCGGCAGCTGCTACGAGGTGCCGGCCGCGATGCGGGAGGAGTCGCTGCGGCGGATCCCCGCGGTGGCCGCCACCACGTCCTGGGGCACCCCGGCCCTGGACCTGCGCGCCGGCGCCCGGGACCGGCTCGCCGGACTCGGCGTGGTCGTCACCGAGCCCTCGGCCGGCCACGGGCCGGCCTGCACCCTGGAGGACGAGCGGCTCTCCTCGCACCGGCGGGACCCCGGCTCGGGCCGGATCGTGGGCCTCGTCTGGCGCAGCCGCCCCGGCGCCCGGGCGGAGCGCACGGCATGAGCGCCGGTGCGGACGACGCGCGCAGCCGCGAGCTCGCCGAGGCCCTGGGGCGCGTCCGGGCCCGGATCGGGGCCGCGGCCCGCGGCGCCGGCGCTCCGGAGCCCACGCTGGTCGCCGTGACCAAGTTCTTCCCCGCCGCGGACGTCCTCCGGCTGCACCGGCTGGGCGTGCGCGACGTGGGGGAGAACCGGGACCAGGAGGCCGCCGGCAAGGCCCGGGAGGTCGCGGAGCTCCTCGACGGCCCTTTGGCCTGGCACTTCATCGGCCAGCTGCAGTCGAACAAGGCGAAGTCCGTGGTCCGCTACGCCTCGTGGGTGCACTCGGTGGACCGTGGTTCCCTCGTCACCGCGCTGGGCAAGGCGGTGCGGCGACACCGGGAGGAGGCCGCGGCCGGGCAGGTCCCCGCCGGTCCGTGCGTCCGGCAGGACCTCACCTGCCTGGTGCAGGTGTCCCTGGACGCCGAGGAGCACCGAGGCGGCGCCCGCCCCGAGGACGTCGTGGGGCTCGCGGAGCAGATCGCCGCCACGGACGGCCTGCGCGCCGGCGGGGTCATGGCCGTCGCCCCGCTGGGCGCGGCCGCGGGCCCGGCCTTCGACCGCCTGCGGGACCTGTCGCACCGGGTGCGGGAGGTCCTGCCGGAGGCCGGCGCCGTCTCCGCCGGCATGAGCCAGGACCTCGAGGAGGCCGTCGCCCGGGGAGCCACGCACGTGCGCGTCGGCTCCGATATCCTCGGCCCCCGACCGCCCGTAGGATAGCTTGGAGGACGGCCCTGCGGGGCCAGGGCCGTACCGCGATCCGTGCAGCACGACGGGTGCCGGACGGTCCGAGGATCCCGGAACTCCCCCCACCGCCGATATCCGCACAGACAGTCAAGGAGAGCACCATGGCCGGAGCGTTGCGCCGCACCATGATCTATCTCGGCCTCGCCGAGACGGACGAGGACTACGACGACGACCCGACGCCTGCCCGCCAGGAGCACCAGTCCGCCGTCGCGGTCCGCGAGGAGCCGCGCGAGGCCCGCGCCCACGAGTCCACGGCCGTGGCCGTGCCGCGCCGGTCGGCCGAGTACAGGGCGCCGGTCACCCCCATCAAACGCGCCCCCTCCAGCTCTCGAGAGGACAGCTCGACCTTGCGCACGATCACCACGGTCCACCCCCGCTCCTACAACGACGCGAAGTCCATCGGCGAGGCCTTCCGCGAGGGCACCCCCGTCATCATGAACGTCAGCGACATGGGCGACGCCGAGGCCAAGCGGCTGGTGGACTTCTCCGCCGGGCTGGTCTTCGCCCTCCACGGCTCCATCGAGCGGGTGACCGGCAAGGTCTTCCTGCTCACCCCGTCCTACGTCGAGGTCGTCGGCCACCCGGCCGGCGGCGAGGCCGAGGACGGCACCGACGACCACTCGGAGGACTGAGGCGGACCGATGGACCTGTTGCTCTCCCTGCTGTACCTGGCCCTGCACCTCGTGTACGTGGCGCTGCTGGCCCGGCTCGTCCTGGACTGGGTGCAGATGTTCGCCCGCAGCTGGCGGCCCCGCGGGATCGCCCTCGTGGGCGCCTCCGCCGTGTACACCGTCACCGACCCGCCCATGCGGTGGCTGCGCCGGATCGTGCCGCCGCTGCGCTTCGGCGGGGTGGCCCTGGACCTCGGCTTCCTGATCCTCATCTTCGCCGTCAGCATCGTCCAGGGCATCGTCGGCCAGCTGCTGGTCTGACCCGGCCCCGCTGCGACCTGCCTGTACGCTGTAACCGCACGACCCACCGGGTGCCGGCCGCCGGTCCGCCCCCGGCGCCGGTCGGACGGAGCCCCCGCCGCGGGCCGCGCCCGCGCCCCGCCCTAGGAGGAATGCACTCATGGCCCTGACGCCCGAAGACGTCATCAACAAGCGGTTCCAGCCCACCAAGTTCCGGGAGGGCTACGACCAGGACGAGGTCGACGACTTCCTCGACGAGATCGTCGTGGAGCTGCGGCGCCTGAACCAGGAGAACACGGACCTCAAGCAGCAGCTCGAGACGGCCGGCCGGCCGGTCGCCCCCCGGGAGTCCGCGCCGTCCACGGAGCCGGGCCCGGCCGCGGCCGAGGAGCCCTCCGCCGGACCGGACGCCGCCGGGACCGCGGTGAGCGAGCCCGCCGCCGCTGAGCCGTCCGCCGAGCAGCCGGTCCTCGCCGAGCCGTCCGCCGGGGAGAGCCCGGCCGGCGCCGCGCAGTCCGCGGCCGGTGTGCTCGCGATGGCGCAGAAGCTGCACGACGAGTTCGTCGCCGAGGGCGCCGCGGAGCGCGACCGGCTCGTCGCCGAGGCCCGGGCGCAGGCCGAGGAGCTCGTCGAGGACGCACAGCGCACCCGCGAGCAGACCCTGACCGCCCTGCGGGACGAGGAGGCCGCGCTGCAGCACCGCGTCGAGGGGCTGCGCGGCTTCGAGCAGGACTACCGCGACAAGCTGCGGGGCTTCATCCAGGATCAGCTGCACGACCTGGAGACGACCCCGGCCCTCGAGCCCGCGCCTCCCGCCGACGGCGACGAGGCCCCCGCCGCGGCCGCCCGGGCCTGAGTTCCCGCGCACGGGGACCCCGACGGAGGGACCGGCCGCGCGGCCGGTCCCTCCGTCGTGGTCCCGGCCCCGCGCCCGCCCCGGCCGACGTGGCACCATGGACCCGGGCCCGGCCGTCCGGCCCCGCCCCCCGACCCCTCCCGAGGAGAGCATGAGCGAGCACCCCGAAGCCCCCGCGGGCGCCACCGGCGGGGCGGGCCGCCGCCGCGTGCTGCTCCTGGCCGCGGGCGCCGCGCTGCTGGTCTACGTCCTGGACCAGCTCACCAAGTGGTGGGTGGTGAGCACCATGGCGCTCGGCCAGCGGACCCCGGTGGTCGAGGGCCTGCTGTGGTGGCAGTTCATCCGCAACCCCGGGGCGGCGTTCTCCCTGGGCGAGAACGTGACCTGGCTGTTCACCGTGGTGATGGCGGTCGTCTCCGTGGTCATCGTGCTGACCCTGCGCCGGGTGCGCTCGGCCGGGTGGGCGCTGGCCCTGGGGCTGGTCCTCGGCGGGGCCCTCGGCAACCTCACCGACCGCCTCCTGCGGGAGCCGGGCTTCGCGGTGGGCCACGTGGTGGACTTCATCGCCGTGCCGCGCTTCGCGATCTTCAACATCGCCGACTGCGGGGTCGTGGTGGGCGTGGGCCTGGTGGTGCTCCTGACCCTGCTCGGCCGGGAGCTCGACGGCACCCGGACCGCGGACCGCCCCGCGCCGGAGGAGGAGGGCTCCCGTGGCTGAGCCGGAGCACACCACCGAGCGCTTCACCGTGCCGCCCGAATTGGAGGGCCAGCGCGCGGACGCGGCGGTCGCCGCGCTCGCGGGCCTGTCCCGTTCCGCGGCCGCCGCCCTGTGCGCGGAGGGGCGGGTGCTGCACCGCGACCGCCCGGTCCCCAAGTCCTTCCGGGTGGAGGCCGCCCAGACGCTCACGGTGCAGGTGCCCGTGCCGGAGGACCCGTCCCGGATCGTGCCGCAGCTGGTCGAGGATTTCCGGGTGGTCCACCTGGACGACGACATCGTGGTGATCGACAAGCCGGCGGGGGTGGCCGCGCACCCGTCGCCGGGCTGGAAGGGCCCCACCGTGGTGGGCGCCCTGGCCGGGGCCGGTGTGGGCGTGAGCACCTCCGGGGCGCCGGAGCGGCAGGGCGTGGTGCACCGGCTGGACGTCGGCACGTCCGGGCTGATGGTCGTGGCCCGCACCGAGCGGGCGTACACCGCGCTCAAGCGGGCGTTCAAGGAGCGGACGGTCACGAAGGTCTACCACACCGTAGTCCAGGGCCTGCCGGACCCGTTGCGCGGGACCGTCGACGCCCCGATCGGGCGGCACCCCGGCTACGACTGGCGCTTCGCCGTGGTCGAGGGCGGGCGCGCGTCGGTCACCCACTACGAGGTGCTGGAGGCCTTCGGGCGCGCGGCCCTGGTGGAGGTGCACCTGGAGACCGGGCGCACCCACCAGATCCGGGTGCACTTCTCCGCGCTGCGCCACCCCTGCTGCGGGGACCTGACCTACGGGGCGGACCCGGCGCTGTCGGCCGGACTGGGGCTGACCCGGCAGTGGCTGCACGCCAAGGGGCTCGGTTTCGAGCACCCCGGCACGGGGGAGCCGGTCGAGTTCGACAGCCCCTATCCGCCGGACCTCGCCTTCGCCCTGGAGACCCTCCGGGACGGTGGGCCCGCCTGATCCGGCGGGCCCCCGGCGCGGCGGAGCGGTCGGCGGGGACGACTACACTGGTCGGGTGACGACGGCATCCGGCAAGAACAGCTTCACCCACCTGCACGTGCACACCGAGTACTCCATGCTCGACGGTGCGGCACGGCTCGATGACCTCTTCGAAGCCTGTCACGAGATGGGGATGTCCTCCCTCGCGACCACCGACCACGGCTTCGTCTTCGGCGCCTTCGACTTCTGGAACAAGGCCCGCAACGCGGGGATCAAGCCGATCATCGGGGTGGAGGCCTACCTCACCCCGGGCACCGCCCGCTCGGACCGCACCCGCGTGAAGTTCGCCGACGGCGGCCGCGACGACGTCTCCGGCGGCGGCGCCTACACGCACATGACCCTGCTGGCGGAGACGACGCAGGGCATGCAGAACCTGTTCCGGGCCTCCTCCCTGGCCTCCCTCGAGGGCCAGCTGTACAAGCCGCGCATGGACCGGGAGCTGCTGAGCACCTACGGCAAGGGCCTGATCGCCACCACGGGCTGCCCCTCCGGGGAGATCCAGACCCGGCTGCGCCTGGGCCAGTACCAGGAGGCCCGGCAGGCCGCCGCGGAGTTCCGCGACATCTTCGGGGCCGAGAACTTCTACTGCGAGCTCATGGACCACGGCCTCGCGATCGAGAAGAACGTGACGAGCGACCTGCTCAAGCTGGCCAAGGACCTGCAGCTGCCGCTGGTGGCCACCAACGACCTGCACTACACCCACGCCGAGGACGCGAAGTCCCACGCGGCGCTGCTGTGCGTGCAGTCGGGCTCGTCCCTGGCCGACCCCAAGCGGTTCAAGTTCGACGCGGACGAGTTCTACCTGAAGTCCCCGGCCGAGATGCGCGAGCTCTTCCGCGACTTCCCGGAGGCCTGCGACAACACCCTCGAGATCGCCGAGCGGTGCCACGTGGAGTTCGACACCTCCGCCAACTACATGCCCCGCTTCCCGACCCCGGAGGGCCACGACGAGGAGTCCTGGTTCGTGGAGGAGGTCCAGAAGGGCCTGCACCACCGCTTCCCCGGCGGGATCCCCGAGGACGTCCAGCGCCAGGCGGACTACGAGAAGGGCATCATCCTGCAGATGGGCTTCCCCGGGTACTTCCTGGTGGTGGCCGACTTCATCAACTGGGCGAAGAACAACGGGATCCGCGTGGGCCCGGGCCGCGGCTCCGGGGCCGGGTCCATGGTCGCCTACGCCATGCGCATCACCGAACTGAACCCGCTCCAGCACGGGCTGATCTTCGAGCGCTTCCTCAACCCGGACCGCGTGTCCATGCCCGACTTCGACGTCGACTTCGACGACCGCCGCCGCGCGGAGGTCATCCACTACGTCACCGAGAAGTACGGCGACGAGCGCGTGGCCATGATCGTCACCTACGGCACCATCAAGGCCAAGCAGGCCCTGAAGGACTCCTCCCGCGTGCTGGGCTACCCGTTCTCCATGGGGGAGAAGCTGACCAAGGCCATGCCGCCGGACGTGATGGGCAAGGGCATCTCCCTCAAGGACGTCTACGACGAGTCCGCCAAGCGCCACGGCGAGGCGGACGAGCTGCGCGAGGTCCTCGCCCAGGACCCCGAGGCGAAGAAGATCTTCGAGACCGCCGAGGGGCTCGAGGGCCTCAAGCGGCAGTGGGGGGTGCACGCGGCGGGCGTGATCATGTCCTCGCACCCGCTGATCGACATCATCCCGATCATGCGCCGCGAGCAGGACGGCCAGGTGATCACCCAGTTCGACTACCCCACGTGCGAGGGGCTGGGGCTGATCAAGATGGACTTCCTGGGCCTGCGCAACCTCACCATCATCTCCGACGCCCTGGAGAACATCACGCTCAACCAGGACGGCTTCGTCCTTGACCTCGAGCACCTCGGCCTCGAGGACGCCGAGTCCTACGAGCTGCTGGCCCGCGGCGACACCCTCGGGGTGTTCCAGCTCGACGGCGGGCCCATGCGCCAGCTGCTCAAGCTCATGCGCCCGGACAACTTCGAGGACATCTCCGCCGTGATCGCCCTCTACCGGCCCGGTCCGATGGGCGCGAACTCGCACACCAACTACGCGCTGCGCAAGACCGGCCAGCAGGAGATCACCCCGATCCACCCCGAGCTCGAGGAGCCGCTCGCCGAGATCCTCAACACCACCTACGGGCTGATCGTCTACCAGGAGCAGGTCATGGCGATCGCCCAGAAGGTGGCCGGCTTCTCCCTGGGCCAGGCCGACATCCTGCGCCGCGCCATGGGCAAGAAGAAGAAGTCCGAGCTGGACAAGCAGTACGAGGGCTTCCACGGGGGCATGGCGGAGCGCGGCTACTCGGAGGGGGCGATCAAGGCCCTGTGGGACATCCTGCTGCCGTTCTCCGACTACGCCTTCAACAAGGCCCACTCCGCGGCCTACGGCCTCGTCTCCTACTGGACGGCCTACCTCAAGGCGCACTACCCGGCCGAGTACATGGCCGCGCTGCTCACCTCGGTGGGCGACGACAAGGACAAGCTGGCCCTCTACCTCACCGAGTGCCGCCGGATGGGCATCACCGTGCTGCCCCCGGACGTCAACGAGTCCGCGCTGAACTTCACCCCGGTGGGCACCGACATCCGCTTCGGCATGGGCGCGGTGCGCAACGTGGGGGCCAACGTGGTCGGCGCCATGGTCGAGGCCCGGGAGGAGCACGGGGCCTTCACCTCCTTCAACGACTTCCTCGCCAAGGTGCCCGCGGTGGTGTGCAACAAGCGCACCATCGAGTCCCTCGTGAAGGCCGGCGCGTTCGACCGCCTGGGCCACACCCGGCGGGGCCTGGTGATGTGCCACGAGGAGGCCGTGGACGCCACGGTGGCCGTCAAGCGCCAGGAGGCGGCCGGGCAGTTCGACCTCTTCGGCGGGATGGGCCTGGACGAGGAGGACCCCACCACCTCCCTGACCGTGGCGGTGCCCGACGTCCCCGAGTGGGAGCGCAAGGACCTGCTGGCATTCGAGCGCGAGATGCTGGGCCTGTACGTGTCCGACCACCCGCTGCGCGGGCTCGACGAGGCCCTGGGGCAGTACGCCGACACCTCGATCCAGCCGCTGCTGGGGGAGGACGGCCGGCCCGACGGCGCGGTCGTCACGGTCGCGGGCATGATCACCTCCCTGTCCCGGCGGATCGCCAAGACCTCCGGCAACGCCTACGCCCGGGTGGAGCTCGAGGACCGGACCGGCTCGATCGAGATCATGTTCTTCGGCAAGGCCTACGCCCCCATCGCCGGGGTGCTGGCCGAGGACCTGATCTGCGTGATCAAGGGCCGGCTGCAGCGCCGGGACGACGGGTCGGTGACCATCTCCGCCCAGGAGCTGACCGTGCCGGAGCTCTCCGCGGACGGGCACAACGGGCCGGTGCTGATCGCGCTGCCCGAGTTCCGGGCCACCGAGGCCACCGTGCAGGAGATCGGGGCGGTGCTGCGCAACCACCGCGGGGACTCCGAGGTGCGCATCCACCTCGAGACCCGGCAGAAGGTGCAGATCCTGCGGCTGGGCCCGGACCTGCGGGTGAACCCCTCCCCGGCCCTGTTCGGGGACCTGAAGGTGCTGCTCGGGCCCACCTGCCTGGAGGTCTAGCCGAGCCGGCCGCGGAGCGCAAGACCCGGGCCCCGCCGGCGGTGGTGCGGTGGAATACCATGGACACGTGACTACTGCTGAGACCACCACGACTCCCGCCCTGCGCACGATCGACCTCCGCGGCCGGCAGCTGTCCTGGGCCGAGCTGCGCGCGGCCGTGCCCCGGCAGAGCACCTCCTCCCTGGCCTCCGCCGAGCAGGCCGTGGAGGAGATCATCGCCGCCGTCCGCGCGGAGGGCGCCGCTGCCCTGCGCCGCTACGCCCGGCGCTTCGACGGCGTGGAGCAGCAGCGGCTGCGCGTGGACCCCGCCGAGATCCGGCGGGCGGTCGACGCACTGGACCCTGCGGTGCGCCGCGGCCTGCAGACGGCGATCCAGCGCACCCGGGCGTTCGCGGCGGCCCAGCGCCCGGCCGACGCCCGCCTCGAGGTCGCTCCCGGCGCCGTCCTGGTCCAGCGCTGGACCCCCATCCGCCGGGCCGGTCTCTACGTCCCGGGCGGACTGGCCGTCTATCCCTCGTCGGTGGTCATGAACGTCGTCCCGGCCCAGGCGGCCGGGGTCGGCTCGATCGTCCTGTGCAGCCCGCCGCAGCGGGAGTTCGACGGCCTGCCGCACCCCACGATCCTCGCCGCGGCCGGTCTCCTCGGGGTGGACGAGGTCTGGGCCGTCGGCGGGGCCCAGTCCCTCGCGGCCATGGCCCACGGCGTGGTCGACGGCGAGGACGTGCTGGAGCCCGTGGACACCGTCACCGGCCCCGGCAACGTCTACGTGGCCACGGCCAAGCGGCTGCTGCGCTCCGTGGTGGGCGTGGACGCGGAGGCGGGGACCACCGAGATCGCCGTGCTGGCCGACGACACCGCGAACCCCGCCTACGTCGCCGCCGACCTCATCTCCCAGGCCGAGCACGACCCCGCCGCCGGGTCCGTGCTGATCACCCACTCGCCGGCCCTGGCCGAGCGCGTCGCGGCGGAGCTCGCCGTGCAGGTGCCCCGCACCCGGCACCGCGAGCGGGTCGCCACCGCGCTGTCCGGACCGCAGTCCGGGGCGGTGCTCACGGACGACCTCGACGCCTCGATCGCGGTGGCCGACGCCTACGCCGCCGAGCACCTCGAGATCCACACCGCCGCCCCGCAGGAGGTCGCCGCCCGGGTGCGCAACGCCGGGGCCATCTTCGTGGGCCCGTACAGCCCCGTCCCGCTGGGCGACTACGCCGCCGGGTCCAACCACGTGCTCCCCACCGGGGGCACGGCCGTGCACGCGCAGGGCCTGTCCACCACCTCCTTCCTGAAGGCCGTGCAGGTCGTGGAGTACTCCCGGGAGGCCCTCGCCGAGATCGGCGCGGACATCGTGGCCCTGGCCGACTCCGAGGACCTGCCCGCGCACGGCGCGGCCATCACGATCCGCACCGGGGGCTGATCCGACCGTGCACTGCCCGTTCTGCCGCCACACCGACTCCCGCGTCGTGGACAGCCGCACCACGGACGACGGGACGGCGATCCGCCGCCGCCGCCAGTGCTCCGAGTGCGGCCGCCGGTTCACCACGCTCGAGACGACCACGATCTCCGTGATCAAGCGCTCGGGCGTCACCGAGCCCTTCGACCGGCAGAAGATCGTCAACGGGGTGCGCAAGGCCTGCCAGGGCCGGCCGGTGAGCGAGGACGACCTCGCGATGCTCGCCCAGGAGGTCGAGGAGACGATCCGTGCCCTGGGCGCCGCGGAGATCGAGGCCCACGAGGTGGGGCTGGCGATTCTGGCCCCGCTGCGCCGCCTGGACGTGGTGGCCTACCTCCGCTTCGCGAGCGTCTACCAGGCCTTCGACGGCCTCGGCGACTTCGAGGAGGCCATCGACCTGCTGCGGCAGCAGCAGGCCGAGCAGTCCGGCCAGCAGACCATCCCCGCCGCGGTGGAACCCGCCGGTGCCGGGGCGAAGAAGCGCTCCGGCCGCCGGGCCCGGCCCCGCAGCCTCGACGGCGTGTCCCAGCCCCGGCTGCTGTGAGCGCCGCACCGCGGCGACACGTCCCGGCGTGTCCCTTGCCGCAGGCCGGAGGAGGGTCGTAGAGTAAGGAACGTAACAAGCTCCCGCCGGGGGCTGCGGAGGGGAAGCCGCGGCCCCCGGCGGGTTTTTTTCTGCCGTCGATCAGCCGGCGAAGCTGATGCGTCGCTCGAAGCGGCCCGTGCCGAGTAGCTCGGACACCGTCGTGGCCGACGTCCCGCGATCGGCCAGCCCGGAGAGCACGCGGGTGAGCAGGTCCGTCTTGTCCACCTCGGGCCGGGGCCCGTCGCTGACACCGTCGACCTCGTCGGCGAAGTTGTCGTGGGCCAGCAGGATGGCCCCGGCGGAGCAGCCGTCGATGGCCTTCTCGACACGGCGGGCCTGCGGGACGTCCTTCCAATCCCAAGTGGTGGCGGACCACAGCACCGGCTCCAGGCCCAGGCTGCGCACCGCCGCCCACCTCGCCGGGGACTGCTCGCCGTAGGGCGGCCGGAACCAGGTCACGGATGCTCCGGTGATCTGCTCCAGCTCGTCCCGGGCACGTCGTGTCCGGTCGCGGACCTCCCCGGGCGTGAACGTGCGCAGGGAGCGGTGGTCGGCCCCGTGCAGGCCGACCTCGTGGCCGGCCGCGCCCAGCTCCCGCACAAGGCCGGGGTCGGGTCGGGCCCTGGTCATGAGCACGAAGAAGGTCGCGCGGGCGTCGAAGTCGCGCAGCACGTCCAGGATGCCGGGGGTGACCGCGCGCACCGGCCCGTCGTCGAACGTCAGTGCGATCCGCGGCGCGTCCGTCCGCACGCGCACAGGTGTCCCGAGCACCCGTGCGGCCGGGCGCAGGACGCCGCGCGCTGTCCGGGCGCGGAGGGAGCCGGTGCGGAGCACGGAGCTCATGCCCCCGGCCGGAAGCGGGCGAGCCGGCCGTCGCGCCCGTACTCCTCGTACGACCAGCCGGCCGCCCCGAGCAGCATCCCCGCGCCGCGGCACGCGGTGCGCAGCCCGCGGGCCTGGTGCACGGGCGCCCGGCCCGCGAAGCCCCCGAGAGCCCGGCCGGCGCCGCCTCCCAGTCGCACCAGACCTGCGACGGCGGCCTGGGCGCGGACCGCCCGGCGCCGACGGGAGGGCGCCAGCACGGTGTCGGACAGGACCGTGGAGTTCCCGTGACTGAGGGCCCGGATCAGGACCCAACGGCGGGTCTGACGCTCGGCCGGCACGACGTCCACGGCCTCCGACTCGTTGCACCAGACGATGGAACGGCCTGCGGCGTGCAGCTCCTTGGTGAAGACGGTGTCCTCTCCCCCGGAGAGGCCGAAGTCGTCGCGGTAGCGCACCCCGGCGGCCCGGACCTGGGCGAGGTCGAGGAGCATGTTCCCGCCGGCCGCGAACGGGACGGTGGTCCCCGTGGGCAGCTGCCGGCGCACGAAGAACCGGCCGGCCAGCAGCCACGGGTCGACCTCGCCGGTGTACTCGGGGACGACCCTGCCGGCCACGAAGGCCGCCCCCGTCCGGTTCCAGGTCTCCAGCAGGTGCCGTGCCCAGCCCGGTCGGGGACGTTCGTCGTCGTCGATGCTGAGCAGGACGTCCGCGTCGGCCGTGTCCTCGAGCAGCCGGTTGCGCACCGCGGCGATGCCGGGAACCGGTTCGCTCACGTACCGCACCTCCGGTCCGCCCTCCGCACAGGAGCGCGCCAGCTCGGTCACGGTGGTCTCCGCCGAGCGGTCCGGGTCGTTGTCGGCCAGGACGATCCGCACCGACCCGGCCACGGCGGGCCGCCCCGTCCGCCCGAGGAGGTCGTCGGCCTGTTCGCCCAGCTCTCGGAGCAGGCGGGGCAGCACCTCCGGCCGCCGATAGGTCGGCACTCCGATGGCCACGCTCGGCAGACGGACTTCTCCCTCGGTCCTGTTCACGATTCTCTCCCGGTGCGGTACTGGTGGGGGGGGTCAGCTCTCGGACGTGTGCGGGATGCCCGCCCACAGGGCCGCCCCCACGATGCCCGCGTTGTTGCGCAGCTCGGCGACCTTCACCGGCGTGCGCAGCTCCAGGAAGGGCAGGAACTTGTCCGCCTTCTTCGACACCCCGCCGCCCACGACGAACAGGCTCGGGGTGAACAGGAACTCGACGTGGCTGAAGTAGCGCTGCAGCCGCGTGGTCGCCCACTTCTTCCAGGGCATGTCCTCGCGCTCGCGCGCCGCCGCGGAGGCCTTCGTCTCGGCGTCGTGGCCGTCGATCTCCAGGTGGCCGAGCTCGGCGTTGGGCACCAGCTTGCCGTTGAGGATCAGGGCCGAACCGATGCCGGTGCCCAGGGTGATCACGATGACCAGGCCCTTCACCCCGCGCCCGGCCCCGTAGACCGCCTCGGCCAGGCCCGCGGCGTCGGCGTCGTTGAGCGCCTCGACCGGCCGCCCCAGCCGCTCCGTCATCAGCGCGTCCACGTCCGTGCCGATCCAGGACTTGTCGATGTTCGCCGCGGACAGGGCCACCCCGTCCTTGATGATCGCCGGGAAGACGATGCCCACCGGCGAGTCCGGCGCCGGGGCCTCGGGGCGGGACTGCAGCTCCGCCACGATCTGCTCCACGACCTCAGCCACCTTCTCCGGCGTGGCCGGGCGCGGGGTGGGGATGCGGAAGCGCTCGCCGACGAGCTCACCGGTGTCCAGGTCGACGATGCCGCCCTTGGTCCCGGTGCCGCCGAAGTCGATACCGATGACTCGCCGGTGCGGGACGTCCGCGACGGTGCGATCTGGTGTGGTCATGGGGCGGTCCTCTCGGGGCCGTGGTCGGATGATCAGTGCGCAGTCTACGGCAGGGTCAGCACGTCCACGCCGTCCTCCGTCACGGCCAGCGTGTGCTCGAACTGCGCGGTGCGCATCCGGTCCCTGGTGGTGACCGTCCAGTCGTCGTCCCACTGCTCCCAGTGGATCGTGCCGAGGGTCAGCATGGGCTCGATCGTGAAGACCATGCCGGGCACCATGAGGGTGGCGTAGGACGGGGCGGCGTCGTAGTGCGGGACGATGAGCCCGGAGTGGAACTCCCGGCCCACGCCGTGGCCGGTGAAGTCGCGGACCACGCCGTAGCCGAAGCGCCGGGCGTACTTCTCGATCACCCGGCCGATGACGTTGATCTCGCGGCCGGGCCGGACGGCGTTGACGGCCCGGGTCAGCGCCTCCTCGGTGCGCTCGACGAGCAGGCGGGACTGCTCGTCGACCTCGCCCACCAGGAACATCCGGTTCGTGTCGCCGTGGAAGCCGTTCTTGTAGGCCGTGACGTCGAGATTGATGATGTCGCCCTCCTCCAGCACCGTGGAGTCGGGGATGCCGTGGCAGATCACCTCGTTGAGGGACGTGCAGATGGACTTCGGGAAACCCCGGTAGCCCAGGCAGGACGGATAGGCGCCGTGGTCGCACAGGTACTCGTGGGCGATCCGGTCCAGGTCGTCGGTGGTGGCGCCGGGCACGGCGGCCCGGCCGGCCTCCTGCAGGGCGCGGGCCGCGATCCGGCCCGCCTCCCGGATCAGCTCGACCTCCTCGGGCGGGTAGACGTTCCCGCCCCGGCCCTCGTCGGGCTCGGTCCGGCCGACGTACTCGGGCCGCGGGATGGACGCCGGGACGGGACGCTGGGGGCTCAGGGACCCGGGAGCGAGGGTGCCGACGGGGGCGGTGCCGCCGGGAGCGGTGAGGTTGTGCGAGAGCACGGGGGTCTGGTCCTCCTGGTTCTTCGGGTCTGCCGGCCCCGTCGGGGCCTAGGATCTACCCTAACGCGCCGGGTGCCCGGCCGGTCCGGTCGAGGCGGCCCGGGCGGCCCGGGGAAGGAGAGGTCATGAGCGAGTACTGGTTCAACGTCTACACCCACGAGGTCGAGGAGGGCCCGCAGTCGGACTACCGCAAGCTGCTCGGTCCCTACGCCACGCGCCAGGAGGCGCAGAACGCCCTGAAGCTCGCGGCGGAGCGCACCCGGAAGTGGGACGAGGAGGACCGCGCCTTCGACGAGGGGTGAGCGCCGCTGCTCAGAAGCTGTGCTCGGGACCGGGGAAGGTCCCGGCGCGCACGTCCCGGACGTAGCGGCCCACGGCGTCGGTGACCACCCCGTGGAGATCCGCGTACTGCTGCACGAAACGGGGCATCCGTCCGCGGCGCAGCCCCAGCATGTCCTGCCACACGAGAACCTGGCCGGTGGTCCCGGACCCGGCGCCGATCCCCACGGTGGGGATGTCCACGGCGGCGTCCACGGCGAGGGCGGCCTCGGCCGGGACCATCTCCAGGACCAGGCAGAAGGCCCCGGCGGACTCGAGGGCGCGGGCGTCCTCGACCAGGGCCTGTGCGGCGTCGCCGCGGCCCTGCACCCGGTAGCCGCCCAGGGCGTGCTCGCTCTGCGGCGTGAAGCCCAGGTGCGCCACGACCGGCACCCCGGTCTGGACCATGGCCCGCACGTGCGGGGCGAACCAGGCCCCGCCCTCCAGCTTCACCGCGTGCGCCCCGCCCTCCTTGAGGAAGCGCACCGCTGTGGTCACAGCCTGCTCCGGGGAGGCCTCGTAGGAGCCGAAGGGCAGGTCGGCGACGACGAACGCGCGCTCGGCGGCACCGGACACGGCACGGCACAGCGGCAGCAGCTCGTCCACGGTCACCGGCAGGGTGGTGGCGTAGCCCAGGACGTTGTTGCCCGCGGAGTCCCCGACGAGCAGCGTGTCGACGCCGGCGGCGTCGAAGATCGCCGCCGTGAGCGCGTCGTAGCTCGTGAGCATGGTGAACTTCTCGCCGCGGCGCTTCGCCTCGCGCAGGTGGTGGGTGCGCACCCGGCGCACGTCGAGCGCGCCCGGCTCCGGGCGGGTGGTCTCCTGGGTCATGGCCCCAGCCTAACCGGCGGGCTCCGCGCGCCCGGCGGAGGGCCCGGGCGGGCGCGTTAGAGTGGCCTGGACAGCAGGCGTGCCCGTGTCGGCACGGCACACGCCCGCGGCCCCGGCCGCGGGCAGGAAGACGAGGAACACAGCCATGGACCGTCAGCAGGAGTTCGTCCTCAGGACCATCGAGGAGCGGGACGTGCGCTTCGTGCGGATGTGGTTCACGGACGTGGTCGGCACCCTCAAGTCGGTGGCGCTGGCCCCGGCCGAGGTGGAGGCCGCCTTCGAGGAGGGGCTCGGCTTCGACGGGTCCTCGATCGAGGGCCTCTCCCGCGTCTCCGAGGCGGACATGCTCCTGCAGCCCGACCCCTCCACGTTCCAGATCCTGCCCTGGCGCGGGGAGACCGAGCCCACCGCGCGGATGTTCTGCAACATCCTCACCCCGGACGGGGAGCCCGCCTCCTCGGACCCGCGAGGGGTGCTCAAGCGGGTCCTGGAGAAGGCCTCCGACATGGGCTTCACCTGCTACACCGCCCCGGAGATCGAGTTCTACCTGCTGAAGTCCGCGGACCTCGACGCCGAGGGCCAGCCGGTGCCGGTCGACCACGAGGGCTACTTCGACCACGTGCCCGGCGGCGTCGTGCAGGACTTCCGGCGCAAGGCCGTCAACATGCTCGAGGCCGTGGGGATCTCCGTGGAGTTCTCCCACCACGAGGCCGGCCCGGGGCAGAACGAGATCGACCTGCGCTACGCCGACGCCCTGCAGACGGCCGACAACATCATGACGTTCCGCACCGTGATCAAGGAGGTGGCGCTGGCCCAGGGGCTGTACGCCACCTTCATGCCGAAGCCCTTCACGGAGCACCCCGGCTCGGGCATGCACACCCACTTCTCCCTCTTCGAGGGGGACACCAACGCCTTCTTCGACGGCGGCTCCGAGTTCCGGCTCTCCCGCACGGCCCGGCACTTCATCGCCGGCATCCTCCGGCACGCCCCGGAGTTCACCTCGGTGACCAACCAGTTCGTGAACTCCTACAAGCGGCTGTGGGGCGGGGGAGAGGCACCCTCCTACCTCTCCTGGGGGCACAACAACCGCTCCGCCCTCGTGCGGGTGCCGCTGTCCAAGCCGGACAAGGTGCAGGCTGCGCGGATCGAGTACCGCGGCATCGACTCCGCGACCAATCCGTACCTGTCCTACGCCGCGCTGCTCGCGGCGGGGCTGCAGGGCATCGAGAACGAGTACGACCTCCCGCCCGTGGAGCTGGACGACGTCGCCGCGATGAGCTCCGCCGAGCGCCGCGCCCTGGGGCACAACCCGCTGCCCTCGAGCCTCTACGACGCCATCCGGGAGACGGAGGAGTCGGAGTTCATGGCCGAGCTGCTCGGGGAGCAGGTCTACGACTACTTCCTGCGCAACAAGCGCCGGGACTGGAACGACTACCGTCGCGTGGTCACTCCCTTCGAGCTCAAGAACAACCTCGGCATCCTCTGAGCCCGGGACGGAGCGCGCCATGACCCATCCTCCCCAGTCCGCCTCCGCCACGGACCCCGTCGCCTCCGGCCGGCTCATCAAGCTCGGCTTCGCGGACACGGCCAACGCCCAGCGCTGGCTGGGGTTCCCGGAGCTCGCCCCGGTGGACCAGGACCGGCTGCTGGAGGGCCTGGCGCTGGCCGCCTCGCCCGACGTCGCCCTGCAGCTGACGGTCCGTCTGCTGGAGGGCTCGCCCCAGCTGGCCGAGCGGATCAACGCCGGCCCGGAGGCCTCCGAGACCCTGTTCCGGCTGCTGGGGGCCTCCGAGGCGCTGGGCGAGTTCCTGCTGCGCCGGCCCGAGCACCTCGACCTGCTCGCGGAGCCGGCCGCCGCCGAGCCGGAGGAGATCCCCGCGGAGCAGTTCCGCACCGCGCTGCTGCGCGCGGTGGGCGCCGACCCCGCGGCCCGGACCCCGGTGGCCGGGGACACCGGCGACGACGCCTACACCGCCCTGCGCGTCGCCTATCGCAGGGAGCTGACCCGCATCGCGATCCGCGACGTCGGGGCCCTCTATCCGGCCGACCACATGCCGGCGGTGGGCCGGCAGCTGGCCGACCTCGCCGCCGCCGCGCTCGAGGCGGCGCTGGCCGTCTCCCGGGCCGAGGCGGCACGGACCTGGGCCCCCGAGCTCGTGGACCGGGTGCGGCTGGCCGTGATCGGGATGGGCAAGTGCGGGGCACGGGAGCTCAACTACATCTCCGACGTCGACGTGGTCCACGTCATGGCCGTGGACGCCGGGCCCGAGGAGGACGGGCCCGACGGCACGGAGGCGACGAGCATCGCCACCGCCCTCGCCACGGGCACCGCCCGGGCGATCATGGCGCGCGCGGGAGAACCGCCGCTGTGGGAGGTGGACGCCAACCTGCGCCCCGAGGGCAAGGACGGGCCGCTCGTGCGCACCCTGGAGTCCCACGTGCGCTACTACGAGCGCTGGGCGGAGTCCTGGGAGTTCCAGGCCCTGCTCAAGGCCCGCCCCATCGCGGGGGACCCGCAGCTGGGCCAGGCCTACCGGGAGGCGATCGAGCCGCACGTCTGGCGCAGCGCCGCGCGCGAGGGCTTCGTGGAGTCCGTGCAGGCCATGCGGCGCCGGGTCACCGACAACATCCCCGACGCCGAGGCCGAGCGGCAGATCAAGCTGGGCCCCGGCGGCCTGCGCGACGTCGAGTTCACCGTCCAGCTGCTGCAGCTCGTGCACGGGCGCACGGACGAGAGGGTCCGCACCCGGGCCACCACCGACTCGCTGCGCGCGCTGTCCGAGGGCGGCTACATCGGCCGCCGCGACAGCGAGCAGTTCGCCGCGCACTACCGATGGCTGCGCCTGCTGGAGCACCGGATCCAGCTCTACCGCATGCGCCGCACTCACCTCATGCCGCGCGCCGAGCGGGAGCTGGTGACCGTGGCCCGGTCCCTGCGGGGTGCCGCGGACACCGCCCGGCCCTCGGCGGAGTCGCTACTCGAGGAGTGGCGCAGGGTCAAGCGCAACGTGCGCGGGATGCACGAGCGGATCTTCTACCGGCCGCTGCTGGCCGCGCTGGCCCACCTGCCCGAGAGCGACACCAGCCTCTCCCCGGAGTCGGTGCGGGACCGGCTGGCCGCCCTGGGCTACCGGGACCCGAAGGCGGCCGTGCGGCACATCGAGGCCCTCACCCGCGGGGTGAGCCGGCGGGCCGAGATCCTGCGGACCCTGCTGCCCGTGCTCCTGTCCTGGCTGGCCGACGGGGTGGACGCCGACGCCGGGCTGCTGGGCTTCCGGCGGCTCTCGGAGTCCCTGGGCACCACCCCCTGGTTCCTGCGGCTGCTGCGCGACTCCAACGCGGCGGCCGAGCGGCTGTGCCAGATCCTGTCCAGCTCTCGCTACGTCACCGACCTGCTGGAGAACTCCCCGGAGGCGACCGCCTGGCTCGGCCAGGACGACGACCTCTGCCCCGTCCCCTTCGAGACCCTGTGGACCGAGATCCGCTCGCAGATGGCCCGGCACCCCGACTCGGGCGAGGCGATGCGGATGATCCGGCTGATCCGCCGCCGCGAGGAGCTGCGCGTGGCGCTCGCGGACACGTCCGGGCTGCTCGACGTCGAGCGGGTCGCCGAGGCGCTGTCCGACATCGACCGCGCCTGCATCCTGGGCGCCCTGCACGCCGCGGAGCGCGAGGTCTACGACCGCTCCGGCCGCGTCGCCGAGGTGCTGGTCGTCGCGATGGGGCGGCAGGGCGGGCGGGAGATCGGCTACGGCTCGGACGCCGACGTCATGTACGTCTACGGTCCCGTGGGGGACGCGGACCCGGCCGCCGCCCGGGAGCAGGCCGAGACCCTGCTGCAGCGGATGGTGCAGCTGCTCAAGGTGCCGTGCAGCCCGCCCATCGTGGCGGAGCGGGTGCTGGAGATCGACAACGACCTGCGCCCCGAGGGCAAGCAGGGGCCCATGGTGCGCTCCGTCGACTCCTACGCGGAGTACTACGCCCGGTGGGCCCAGACGTGGGAGTTCCAGGCCCTCACCCGGGCGCTTCCCGTGGCCGGCAGCGACGACCTGGCCGAGGCGTTCCGCCGGGTGATCGACCCCCGCCGCTATCCGGCCGAGTTCACCGAGGCGCAGCTGCTGGAGATCCGCCGGATGAAGGCGCGGGTCGAGAACGAGCGCCTGCCGCGCGGGGCGGACCCGTCCCGGCACGTGAAGCTGGGCCGGGGCGGGCTCTCGGACGTGGAGTGGCTCGTGCAGACCCTGCAGCTGCAGCACGCGCACCGGGTCCCCGGGCTGCGGACCACCAGCACGCTGCGCGCCCTGCGCGCCGCGGAGGAGGACGGGCTGGTCCTTCCCGAGGACGCCGCCGCCCTGGCCGCCGCCTGGCGCCTGGCCACCGCGGTGCGCAACGGCAACGTGCTGCGCACGGGGCGTCGCTCCGACGCCCTGCCCTCGAAGCGCGCGGACCTCGAGGCGGTGGCCCGCTGGTGCGGGTACGGCCATGGTGGCGCCCGCCTCCTGGAGGAGGACTACCTGCGGACCACCCGCAAGGCCCGCGCCGTGTTCGAGCGGATCTTCTACGGGCACTGACCATCCCTCGCGCGGGAGCCCGCGCACGGGAACGGCCCCGGACCCCTTCGAGGGGTCCGGGGCCGTTCCCGTGGGCCTGCGCCGGCGACTCGGGGGCCGCGGGAGTCAGACGCCGTAGTACAGGGAGAACTCCAGCGGGTGCGGGACCACGGAGAGCGGCTTGAGCTCGAACTCGCGCTTGTACTCGATCCAGGACCGGACGGTGTCCTCGGTGAAGACGTCCCCGGCCAGCAGGAACTCGTGGTCCTCCTCCAGGGCCAGCAGCGCCTCCTCCAGGGAGGCCGGGGCCTTCTTGATGTCCTTGGCCTCCTCGGCGGGCAGCTCGTAGAGGTCCTTGTCGATCGGGTCGGCAGGCTCGATGCGGTTGCGGATCCCGTCCAGGCCCGCCATCAGCTGGGCGGCGAACGCCAGGTACGGGTTGCACGAAGGGTCCGGGGCGCGGAACTCGAGGCGCTTGGCCTTCGGGTTGGTGCCCGTGATCGGGATGCGGATGCCGGCGGAGCGGTTGCCCTGCGAGTACACCATGTTGACCGGGGCCTCGAAGCCCTTGACCAGGCGGCGGTAGGAGTTCACGGTCGGGTTGGTGAACGCGAGCACGGCGGAGGAGTGCTCGAGCAGACCGCCGATGTACCAGCGGGCCAGGTCGGACAGGCCCGCATAGCCCTTCTCGTCGTAGAAGAGGGGCTCGCCGCCCTTCCACAGCGACTGGTGGCAGTGCATGCCGGAGCCGTTGTCGTTGAAGACCGGCTTGGGCATGAACGTGGCCGACTTGCCGAAGGCGTCCGCGGTGTTCTTGATGACGTACTTGAACTTCTGCAGGTCGTCGGCGGCCTTGGTGAGGGTGTTGAACCGGTAGTTGATCTCGGCCTGGCCGGGACCGCCCACCTCGTGGTGGGAGCGCTCGACCTCGAGGCCGACCTCGTCCAGGGCGACGCACATCGCGTCGCGCAGGTCGGCCTGCTTGTCCACGGGGGAGACCGGGAAGTAGCCGCCCTTGGTGGCGGTCTTGTTGCCCAGGTTCCCGCCCTCCTCCTTGCGGCCGGTGTTCCACGCGGCCTCGTCGGAGTCGATGGCGTAGAACGAGCCCTGCGGCTGGACGTCGTAGCGGACGTCCTCGAAGATGAAGAACTCGGCCTCGGAGGCGAAGTTGGCGATGTCGGCGATGCCGGTGGACGCCATGTAGGCCTCGGCGCGCTCGGCGACGCCGCGGGGGTCGCGGTGGTAGGGCTCACCGGTGCGCGGGTTCACGATCGAGCAGGTCACCACGAGGGTCTTCTCCACGCGGAAGGGGTCCACGAACGCGGAGGTCGGGTCCGGGATCAGCTGCATGTCCGACTCGGCGATGCCCTGGAAGCCACGGATGGAGGAGCCGTCGAACAGCTGTCCGTGCACGAAGAAGTCGTCGTCCACCGACTTGGCCGGGAGGTTGAAGTGCTGCTGCACGCCGGGCATGTCCGTGAACCGGACGTCGACGAAGACGATCTCCTCGTCCTTGATGTACGCCAGGACTTCCTCGGGTGTCTGGAACATGTGCTGTTTCCCTTCTCAGATGGGCTGGACCGCCGTGCCGAGACGTTCGTGCGGCGTCCTTTTCCGGGGTCAACGCTACGGACCCGGCATTAAGGCTCCGTGTCCCGGGTGTTTCCTCGGTGTTACACGGCACGGCCCGGGGGAGCCACGGTCTGGCGTCAGTCTAGGCGAGATCGCCCCGATACCCTGGGGGGATGATCGACAGACGTGACGTCGGCTCCTGGCTCGAGGGCCCGGGGACCGGCCCCCGGCAGTACCCGGGGCAGCGCCTGGGGCGCCCGGCGGCCGGGCCGGGCTCGGTGGGCCGGCTCGGGCGGCGGCTCGTGGCCCTGGCCCTGGACTGGTACCTGTGCTGGGCGCTCGCCGCGTGGCTGGCCCCGCAGTGGAACCGGCACGGGCTCGTGACCCTCGCCCTCCTGCTCCTGCTCAACGTGCTGCTGGTCGGGGCCACCGGGCACACCCCGGGGCACTGGGTGACGGGCCTGCAGGTGCAGACGCTGGACGGGCGCCCGGCCGGGTTCGCCCGGGCCGTGGTGCGCTCGCTGCTGCTGTGCCTGCTGATCCCGCCCGTGGTCTTCGACCCGGACCAGCGCGGCCTGCACGACCGGGCCGCGGACACGATCCTCGTCCGCACCCGCTGAGCGGTGCCGCTCCGACGACGGAGCCCCCGCCTTTCGTGGGAAGGCGGGGGCTCCGTCGTCGAGCGGATCAGCGGCCGCGCATGGCCTTGCGGTCCGGGCGGGCGCGCATCGGGTCGACGCCCTTGGGGATCGGCAGGCGGTTGCCGAGCGTGCTGATCCGCTTGTGCACCGTCTGCACCTCCTGCTGGGTGAGCTTCTTGTCGAGCTTCTTCATCTGCTTGGACAGCTCGCGCAGGGGCACCTGACCCTCGCCCTTGCCGGTCTTGATGACGTGGATCGGCACGTTCTGGATCACGGGGCCGATCCGGCGGCGCTCCTTCGAGACGATCTTGTCGACCCGGCCGGCGGGGCCCTCGGTCACGAGGACCACGCCGGGACGGCCGATGGCGCGGAAGACGAGGTCGCGGGTGCGCGGGTCCATCGCGGCCGGCTGCTCCTCCACGATCCAGCCGCGGCGCAGGGCGGACAGGGCCGCCCCTGCGGCCCCGGGCTGGTCCTCGATCCGGGCGAACGCGGCGCGTTCGGCCCGCCGGGACAGGTAGAACGAGGCGGAGAGCAGCGCGAACGGCAGGCCGATGAGCAGCCCGGTGATCCAGTTGCCGAGCAGGGCGCCGACGAGCAGGAAGACCAGGAGCACGCCGAGTCCGATCAGCAGCATCCACCAGCCCACGTTGGGCTCGACCTCGCGGGTCATCTTGAAGACCTGCTTGATCTGCCCGAGGAAGCCGGGGCCCTTGGCCGCCTTCCGCTGCTTCTTCGCCTCGCGCTTCTGCGCCCGGGTCGGCTTCCCGCTCGGCTTCCCCGTGGGCTTCCCGGAGGAGGTGGATCGCGACGCGGGGCGCGACTTGGCGTGGGAAGGTGACACGGTGAGACCTCGTCCTGTGGTGCGGTGGCAGTGGTTCGGGGACCACGGCGGACGCCGGGGCGCCCGCAGTGGTCCGTCCTCCAGTTTAGCGGGTGGGAGGTGCCGTGACCTGACCCGGCTCAGCCCAGGCGCTGCACCAGGGAGGACGCTTCCTGGGAGGCGGAGCCCTCGTCCTCGATGTGCGCCAGGTGGGCGGGGATCTCGCGGCCGGACTTCTCCATCGCCCGGGCCCACAGCCGCCCGGCACGGTACGAGGACCGGACCATCGGCCCCGCCATGACGCCCAGGAAGCCGATCTCCTCGGCCATCCGGGAGAGCTCCACGAACTCCTCCGGCTTCACCCACCGGTCGATGGGGTGGAAGAGGGGGGAGGGGCGCAGGTACTGGGTGAGCGTGATGATGTCGCACCCGGCGTCGTGGAGGTCGCACAGGGCCTCGTGGATCTCCTCGTTGGTCTCGCCCATGCCGAGGATCAGGTTCGACTTCGTGATCATCCCGGCCTCCTTGCCCTGGGTGATCACGTCGAGGGAGCGCTCGTAGGTGAACGCCGGGCGGATCTGGCGGAAGATGCGGGGGACCGTCTCCACGTTGTGCGCGAAGACCTCCGGCTCGGCGTCGATGACCTGCTGCAGCCGGTCCGGCTTGCCCTGGAAGTCCGGGATCAGGATCTCCACCCCGGTGTTCGGGTTGAGCGTGTGGATCGCCCGGATGGTCTCGGCGTAGAGCCACGCCCCGCCGTCGTCGAGGTCGTCGCGGGCCACGCCCGTCACGGTGGCGTAGCGCAGGCCCAGCTCCTGGACGGACTCGGCGACCTTGCGCGGCTCGGTGACGTCCAGCAGGTCCGGCTTGCCGGTGGCGATGTCGCAGAAGTCGCAGCGCCGGGTGCACTTGGACCCGCCGATCAGGAACGTCGCCTCCCGGTCCTCCCAGCACTCGTAGATGTTGGGACAGCCGGCCTCCTCGCACACCGTGTGCAGGCCCTTGCCGCGCGCCAGCGACTTCAGCTCCTGGAACTCCGGGCCCATGCGGGCGGTGTTCTTCAGCCAGGACGGCTTCTTCTCGATGGGTGTCTCGGCGTTGCGCGCCTCGACGCGCAGCAGGCGGCGGCCCTCGGGGGCAACGGTCATGGTCGGTCTCCTTGTCGAGATGTCGACGGTGGTGCGCTCACGGTCCCGGTGGTTCCGGGGCGGCGCGGATCAGCTGACGGTGGTCGGCCAGGGCAGCGGCCCCGGGAGCCCGGACGGGTCGAACTGTTCGCACAACTCGTCCTGGCGGGCGGATATTTCCTGCTCCATGCGCGCCACCACCGTCTCCGGGGTCACGATCCGCCCGGTCTCCTGGGACAGGCTCGTGACGGAGGCGTCGGTGATGCCGCAGGGGATGATCTTGCCGAACGGCCGCAGGTCGTTGGAGCAGTTCAGGGCGAAGCCGTGCATGGTCGCCCGCTTGGACACCTGCACGCCGATCGCCGCGATCTTGCGGTCGGGGCCGTGCTCGTCCGCGAGCACCCACGCCCCCGAACGGCCGGCCACGGTGGTCGCCGGCACCCCGAAGTCCGCGACCACCGCCAGGATGATCTCCTCCAGCAGGCGCACGAAGCGCACGACGTCGATGGGCGTGGTCAGGCGCACGATCGGGTAGCCCACGAGCATCCCGGGCCCGTGGTAGGTGAGCTTGCCCCCGCGCCCGATCTCCACGACCTCGGTGCCGTCGTAGGGGTACTCGTGCGCCTCGGTGCGCCGGCCGGCCGTGTAGACGGGCGGGTGCTCCAGCAGCAGCACGGTGTTGGTCCGCTCACCGGCGACGACCTCGCGGTGCACGTTCTTCTGCAGCTCCAGCGCCGCGCGGTAGTCCACGAGGTGGGGGGCGAAGCCGAGCCGTTCGAAGGAGAGGGACATGGCCCCCAGCCTATCGCGCGGCGGCGACACCCGCCCCGGGCCCGGGCTGTGGACGGCGCGGACGGCGCCGGCCCCGGACCGGGCATGCTGGGCGCATGGACGACCGCAACCCCGCATCCGGCGGCCGGCACCCCGGGTCCCGGCCGGTCCCCGCCTCTGCGCGGGACCGGCTCGCGGCGGCCGTGCGCGACGACGCCCGCGGTCCCCGGCCGCACCCGGCGGCGGAACCGCTCCCGCGTCTGCCGCCGGACGACGGGCTCGAGCCGGTCCGGCGGCTCGGCGACGGCTCCTGGCTCGTGCGCGAGACCCGTTCCGGGGAGCTCTTCGTCCTGCGGCTCTGCGCGGGTGCGGAGGGGCCGGAGCGTGCCGCCTCCCGCCGCGCCCTGCTGGCGCTCGCAGCCGACCTGGCCGGCCGGGAGGACCCCCACCTGGTGGCCGTGCGCGGGCTGCTCGGACCCGCCGCGGAACCCGCGGGCCTCGTCGAGGAGTACCTGCCGGGCGGCTCCCTGGCGGAGCGGCTGGCCGAGCGCGGGCCGCTGGCCGCGGACGAGGTGGCCGCGGTGCTGCGCGACGCCGCGGCGGGGCTGGCGGTGCTGCACGGCCTGGGCCGGTGCCACGGGGAGCTCACCGCCCGGCAGATCCTCTTCCGCACCGCTCGGACCGGAACCGTGGCCCAGCCCGAGGACGGTGCCGGGGCCGGGCGGGAGGTCCCTGACGGGCCGCAGCCCGGAACCGGCAGGGGGTCGGCGAGCGGCGCCGATGGCGGGCCCGGCAGGCGGGCAGGCAGTCGGCCCGGCAGCGGGGCGGACGGCGGCCCGGCCGTGGCGGCAGTACGGCCGGGACCCGGGCACGGGAGCCCGCCGGAGGACGTGCGGGCCCTCGGTGTCGTCTGCTGGACCGGGCTCACGGGGCGGGCCCCGGCCGCCGACCGGCACCGGGCCCCCCTGGCACGGCTGCGCCCGGACGTCCCGCACCCGCTCCGCCGGGCGGTGGAGACCGCGCTGGCGGAGAACCCGTCCGACCGCCCTACCGCCGCGGAGCTGGCCGCCGGGCCCGAGGTCCTCCCGGTCCCGGCGGCCCCGGCCGCGGCGTGGCCGCGAACCCGCGGGGGCGCGCGCGGCCCCGCGGCCATCCGGTCCTCCCGCCCGCCGGCGCACGACACGTCGGCCGTCCCGTCCTCCCGCCGGCGCACGGCGCTGCCCGCCCTCGCAGCCGCGCTCGTGCTGACTGCCGGCACCGCGCTGCTGCTGCCGCACCCGGGCCCGGGGGCGCCGGACCCGCCCGTCGCCCCGAGCGGGGCGGCAGGAGCTCCCGAGGCCGCCCTCCTGGATCCGCATCACCTGGACCCGGCCGGCCCGGGCCCGGTCGCCACGACATCGGCCGCCCCGGTCGCCGGGGACCGGATCGAGCCGGGAGAACCGCAGGAGGCCCTGCGCCGGCTCGTCGCCCGGCGCGGCGAGGCCCTGCGGACCGGGGACGCCCGGCTGCTCGACCGGGTCTACGTCCCCGGGGCGGAGGCCGCGGCGGACGACCGCGCCACCATCGCGCGGGCCGCCGCGTCCGGGGACCGGGTGTTCGCCGATCTCCTGCTGGAGGCCGGGCGGATCCGGGGCGCCGCCCCGCGGTCGGGGCCCACCGCGCCGGGCGGTGTCACGCTCGAGGCCCAGGTGCGGGTCGAGGGCTACCGGGGCGATCCCGGCCGGGACGCGTCGGTGCTGCCGGCGGGCGAGGGGTGGGTGCAGACCGTGGTCGTCGTCCTGGTCCGCGGCGAGGAGGGATGGCGCCTGGCCTCCGTGGAGCCCCGCCGGGACCGCCCGGCGGGGACGGAGGCGGCAACGCGGAGCCCCCGGCGCTGAACGGCGGCACCGGGGGCAGGGTCGTGCGGGGCGGCTCTCACCAGAGGGACGCGACCGCCATGTTGATGAGGGCCAGGCCGCCCACCGCGTGGGCCAGGCCGGTCGAGACCGGCTCGCCGCGCCCGGTGCGCCGCTGTCCCACGAACGCGGCCGCCGCCACGGCCAGGGCCACGAGCAGCGTGACCGCGATCTTGACGTGGTTGACGTCGCCCGTCTCGTGGATCGCCACGAGCAGCAGCCCGGTGACCAGGCTGAGCAGGGAGGCGTGGAACTGACCCGGGGAGACCGTGGGGCGCTTGATCGTGTAGACCCAGGTGCCCACGATGATCGCGGCGCCGACGAGGTGCAGGAGGACGAGAAGTCCGGTCAGGAGGGTCATGGATCCGAGCCCGGTCGAGCGTTCCCGGGGCACGACGAGGGGGCGTGCCCCCTGTGATCAGGAACACGCCCCCTGGATGCCGGGGTGTCACCGGCGGGTGCTCAGACCCCGCCGGGCCGGGCCGCGGGACCGGTCAGAGACCGACCTCGGACTCGAACCGACCCTCCTCCAGGCGCGCCTTCAGCGCCTGCAGGAACCGGCCGGCGTCCGCGCCGTCGACCAGACGGTGGTCGTAGGTCAGCGACAGGTAGCACATCTGCCGGATCGCGATCGTGTCGTTGCCGTCGGCGTCGGCCACGACCATCGGGCGCTTCACGATCGACCCCGTGCCGAGGATGGCCACCTGCGGCTGGTTGATGATCGGGGTGTCGAACAGCGCCCCGAAGGAGCCGATGTTCGTGATCGTGAAGGTGCCGCCGGTGAGGTCGTCCGGGGCGATCCTGCCGTCCTTGGCCCGGGAGCCGAGGTCGGCGATCTGCTTGGCCAGCCCGCCCAGGTTGAGGTCCCCGGCGTCCTTGATCACCGGGACCAGCAGGCCCCGGGGAGTGTCCACCGCGATGGCGATGTTCTCGGAGCCGTTGTAGACGATCTCCTTCTCGGCCTCCCGGAACGTGGCGTTGAGCTTGGGGTGCGCCTGCAGCGCCTCGGCCACGGCCTTGGCGAAGAAGGGCAGGAAGGTGAGCTTGGCGCCCTCCCGCTCCTGGAACTTCGCCTTGGCCTTGTTGCGCAGCACGGCCACCCGGGTCATGTCGACCTCGGTCACCTGGGTCAGCTGGGCCGACTCCTGCAGGGACTCGCGCATGCGCTGGGCGATCGTCATCCGGATGCGCGGGGCCTTCTCCGTGGTGCCGCGCTTGGCGTCCGGGGCCGGCGCGGCCTCGGGAGCCTTCTGCGGCTCCGCGGCGGCGGGCTGCTCGGCCGGGGCCTCGGCGGCCGGGGCCGCCGTGCTCTTCTGCTGCTCCGCGGCGGCCAGCACGTCCTGCTTGCGGATGCGGCCGCCCACGCCGGTGCCGGTGAGCGTGGACAGGTCGACGCCCTCCTTCTTGGCGAGCTTGCGCACCAGCGGGGTGACGTAGGCGGCGTTGTCGCCGGTCGGGGTCTCGGGCGCCGCGCCGGCGTTCTCGGTGCGGGCACCGTCGCGCTCGGCGGCGTCCTGCTGCGTCCCGTCCGAGGTGTCCGCCATGACGGGCTCCTCGGTCTCCACCAGGGCCTCGTCCCGGGACGGCGCCTTCTCCTGCGCGCCGGTCGTCGACCCCTCGTAGCCCTCGCCGGAGGCGTCGGACGCCTGGGCGGAGGGCTCCTGCTCGGCGGAGGGCTGCTCCTGGTCCGGGGCGGAGCCGGACGGGGCGTCGCCGGAGCCGATGACCGCCAGGACCTGGCCGACCTCGGCGTCCTCGTCCTCCTGCACGCGGATCTCCAGCAGGGTGCCGGCCACCGGGGAGGGAACCTCGGTGTCGACCTTGTCGGTGGAGACCTCCAGCAGCGGCTCGTCGACGGCGACCTCCTCGCCGACCTGCTTGAGCCACCGGGTCACGGTGCCCTCGGTGACGGACTCGCCCAGCGCGGGCAGGGTGATCTCGGTGCCCTCGCCGCCCTGCTGGGTCTCGGCCTTCGGGGCCTGCTCGGGGGCGGACTCCTGCTGCGCCGGGGCCTGCTGCTCGGCGGACTCGTCGGTGGCCTCCGGGGTCTCGGCCTGGGTGGCGGCGTCCTCGGCCTGCTCGGCGGAGGGCTGCTCCTGGTCCGGGGCGGAGCCGCCGGACCCCGAGCCGATGACGACCAGGGGAGCGCCGACCTCGACGTCCTCGTCCTCCTCGACGAGGATCTCCTCGATGACGCCCGCCACGGGGGAGGGGATCTCGGTGTCGACCTTGTCGGTGGAGACCTCGACCAGGGGCTCGTCGACGGCGACCTCGTCACCGACCTGCTTGAGCCACCGGGTCACGGTGCCCTCGGTCACGGATTCGCCCAGTGCGGGCAGGTTTACGGTTTCTGACATGGTCCGACCGTCTCTCTTTCGGTGCCTTCGATGGTGCGGTCCGGGCGCCGGGCCCGGTGCCGGGGTAGTGGGGGAGGCCCCGCCCGGGAGGGGCGGGGCCTCGGTGCGGTCAGCCGTGCAGCGGCGCGCCCGCGAGTGCCATGGCGGCCTCGCCGATGGCCTCGTTCTGGGTGGGGTGCGCGTGCACGAACGCGGCGACGTCCTCGGGGTAGGCCTCCCAGTTGACGATGAGCTGGCCCTCGCCGATCTGCTCGCTGATGCGCTTGCCGATGGCGTGGAAGCCGATGATGGGGCCGTCCTTCTCGCGCACCAGCTTGATGATGCCGCCGGTGCCCAGGATGGAGCTCTTGCCGTTGCCGGCGAGGTTGTACTCGGCGACCTCGATGTTGTCCTCGCCGAACTTCTCCTTGGCCTTCGGCTCGGTGTAGCCGACGGAGGCGATCTCGGGCTCCGTGAACGTCACCTTGGGGATGTTCACGTCGTCGACGACGGCGGGGTTGAGGCCGCCGATCTCCTCGGCCACGAAGCGCCCCTGCTGGTAGCCGCGGTGGGCGAGCTGGACGCCGGGGACGATGTCGCCGATCGCGTAGATGTTGCCCACCCCGGTGTGCAGGCGCTCGTTCGGGGTGACGAAGCCGCGGTCCATGGGGATGCCCTGCTCCTCGTAGCCCATGTCGGCGGTGTTCGGCCCGCGGCCCACCGCGACGAGCACGATGTCCGCCTCGAAGACCTTGCCGTCGGCCAGGGTGACCTTCGCGCCGCTGTCGTCCTGCTCGACCTTCTCGAAGAAGGTGCCGAGGTTGGACTTGATGCCGCGCTTCTTGAACTCGCGCTCGAGGATCTTGATCAGCGCGGGGTCCTCGTTGGCGACCAGGTGGGGGAGGCCCTCGATCACGGTGACGTCCACGCCGAAGGACTTCCACATGGAGGCGAACTCGCAGCCGATCACGCCGCCGCCCAGGACGATCGCGCTCTTGGGCACGTAGTCGATCTCCAGGGCCTCGGTGGAGGTCATGATCCGGCCGCCGATCTCGACGCCGAGGGTCTTGGAGACGGAGCCGGAGGCCAGCACGATGTGCTTGCCGGTGTAGCTGGTGCCGTCGACGTCGACCGTGTTCTGCCCGGTGAGCTTGCCCACGCCCTCGATGACCGTGATCTTGCGCATCTTCATCAGGCCGGTGAGGCCCTTGAACTTGCCGGCGACGATCTTGTCCTTGTAGTCCCGCACGGCCGCCATGTCGATCGACTCGAGCGTGGTGTGCACCCCGTACTTGGAGCTCTCCCGGGCGTCCTCGGCCAGTTCGGCCGAGTGCAGGTAGGCCTTCGTCGGGATGCAGCCCCAGTGGAGGCAGGTGCCCCCGAGCTTGTTCTTCTCGACCAGGCCCACCGTGAAGCCGAGCTGGACGGCCCGCAGCGCCGCGGCGTAGCCGGCGCTGCCTCCGCCGAGGACGAGGATGTCGAATTCGTTGTCGGCCACGTGTTTGGCTCCCTTGCGCGTTGACGTCGTTCCGAGTGGGGTGCACCCGTACGGTGACGGGTTCGTTTCGTACATACCTTAGCCCGACGGCGGAGAGAGCAACCAGGCGGGCGCTCCCTCCGCCGAGGTGGTGTCACGGGTGCTCAGCCGCGGGCGGCGGCGGAGTCCTCGAGCAGCCGGACGAGCGTGCGCACGCCCGCCCCGGTGCCCTCCGCGGGGGTGTAGCCGTAGGGGGAGCCCTCGTTGAAGGAGGGTCCGGCGATGTCCACGTGCGCCCACGGCACCCGGGCACCGTCCGGGCCGCCGACGAACTCGCGCAGGAAGAGCCCGGCCACGAGCATCCCGCCGTTCTTGTCACCGATGTTCTTGAGATCGGCGACCTTGGAGTCCAGGGACGGGCGCAGGTGCTCCGGCAGGGGCATCGGCCAGCCGTCCTCGCCGGCGGCTCGGGCGGCGTCGGCCACGGCCGCGCGCAGCGCGTCGTCGCCCATGATCCCGAAGGTCCGCGAGCCCAATGCCACCATCTGGGCGCCCGTGAGGGTGGCGATGTCGACGACGGCGTCGGGGGCCTCCTCGCAGGCGGCCACCAGGCCGTCGGCGAGCACGAGGCGCCCCTCCGCGTCGGTGTTGAGCACCTCCACGGTGCGTCCGCCGCGGATGGTGATGACGTCGCCGGGGCGGGTGGCCGTGGAGGAGGGCAGGTTCTCGGCCAGGCACAGCCAGCCGGTGACCCTGACCGGCAGGCCGAGCTCGGCGGCGGTCAGGACGGTGGCCAGTACGGCGGCGGCCCCGGCCATGTCCGACTTCATGGTCATCATCGAGGCCGGGGGCTTGAGCGAGAGCCCGCCCGAGTCGAAGGTGATGCCCTTGCCCACGTAGGCGTAGTGGCGCGACGCCCGCGCCGGGGAGTACTCGAGCTTGACCAGGCGGGGACCGTGCGTCGAGCCCTGCCCCACACCGAGCAGGCCTCCGTAGCCGCCCTTGGCGAGATCCTTCTCGGCCAGCACGGTCACGGAGACCTTCGTACCCTTGGCGGCCTGCCGGGCATAGTCCGCGACGGCCTCCGGGTAGATGACGTTGGGGGAGAGGTCCACGAGGGTGCGGGCGGCCCGCACGCCGCGGCCGAGGGCGGTGGCGCGGTCCAGGACGCGGCTCAGCGCGGTGCGCGCCACATCGGGCGCGTGCACGACGGCGGAGGCCAGCGGGGCCTTCACGGAGCCGGCGGTCACGGACCGCTGGTGGGAGAACGCGAACGCGCCCAGGGCCGCGCCCTCGGCGACCGCCGCGGCGTCCTCCTCCGAGGCTGCGGGCAGCGCGAGGACCGCCGAGTCCGTGCCGGCGAGGCGGCGCACCGCGGCGCCGACGGCCCGGCGCAGCGCCTCGGCCCGCGCGGGCCCGCTCTCGGGCAGGTCGCCGACACCGGTGAGCGCCACCACGGTGAAGGGCAGCCCGGACGGTGCGGGCACGAGGGTGACCTCGTCGGCGCCGCCGCCCACGCGCAGGGCCGCGGCGGCCTCCAGCACGGGGGAGAGCTTGCGCTGCTCGCCGGCGGGCAGCACGACGCGGCCGGCGCCGTCGCCGTCCGCCCCCTTCTGCACGGCGAGCACGAGGGCGTGCGCCGGGGTCCGGCCCAGGGGCTTGTGCGTGGCGGTGAGCTCGATGCCCCGAGGCTCGAGCAGTTCCTGTACGTCGGGCATGTGTCGTCCTTTCGCTGAGGTCCGGACCGGCCGGTCCGGGCGGGGCGCTCGTGGCGGTCCCGGCCCGGCCGGCGGGCGTGCTGTCGATCCTATCCCCGGCCCCGGCGGCGACAGGCTCCGCCGGGCCGGGCGGGGAATAAGGGGGGCCTCGCGGGCGGTTGACATGAACCAGGGAGCGCCGCCGGAGGTGCTCCCGCCGGCCTCGGGAAGAACCCCCGGACCCCGACCCACCCATCCCCCCTCAGGAGGAAGTTGCCGTGCTGGATCCCACCTCGCTGTACCTGAGCAACCCCGCGCTGCTCGAGGACGCCCGGGTCCGTGGCCTGCCGCTGATCGTCGCCCTGTCCGGCTACGCGGAGGCCGGCCACGTGGCCGTGCAGATCGAGCACGCCATCACCGATTCCCTGCCGCACGAGGTCGTGGCCCGGTTCGACCTGGACCAGCTCTACGACTACCGGGCCCGCCGCCCGCACGTGCGCTTCGCGGAGGACCACTTCGAGGACTTCCAGGCCCCCGAGCTGTCCCTGCGGCTGGTCACGGACCCGCTCGGGCGCAGCTTCGCCCTGCTCACCGGCCCGGAGCCGGACCTGCAGTGGAACCGCTTCACGGAGGCCGTCGTGGGCCTGGCCCGGCGGATGGACGTCTCGCTCGTCGCGATCGTCTCGGGCATCCCCATGCCGGTCCCGCACACCCGCCCCTTCATCGTGTCCGTGCACGGCAGCCGGACCGACCTGCTGCCCGTCAAGCACGCCTGGCGGCCGGTGGTGGAGATGAGCTCCTCCGCCGCGCAGCTGCTCGAGATCCGCCTGACCGAGGCGGGGGTCGACAACATCGGGTTCACCGTCCACGTCCCGCAGTACCTGGCGGAGGCGCACCTGCCGCACGCCGCGGTGGCCGCCCTCGAGCACATCAACGCCGTGACCTCGCTCACCCTGCCCTCGGACGAGCTGCGCGAGGCGGCCCGCGAGATAGAGCGGCAGATCGACCAGCAGGTGGGCGCCTCGCCGGAGGTGCAGGCGGTCGTGGCGGGTCTGGAACAGCGCTACGATGACGTCGTCGACGCCTCGGCCCCCCGCTCCCTGCTGGTGGGGGACGAGTCCGAGCTCCCCGACGCCGACGAGATCGGCGCCGCGGCCGAAGCCTTCCTGGCCGCCCGGGAGGACGAGCAGGACTGAGCCCGCCGCCCGGCGGGGCGTGGCCGGCTCGACCCGGGACGGTGCCGCCGTCCGCGGCCCCGTCCCCCCGAGAGCGAAGTGCATGACGTCCGACCGGTCCCGCCCCCCGCAGCCCGGCAAGGACTCCCGCCGCGCGTACCTGGTGTTCGGGATCGGCGTCCTCGCCTACTTCAGCGCCGTGGCGCAGCGCACGAGCTTCGGGGTCGCGACGGTCGACGCCGCGGAGCGGTTCGGCACGGCGGCCTCCGCGCTCTCGCTGGTCTCCCTCATGCAGGTCCTGGTCTACGCCGCCCTGCAGATCCCCGTGGGCGTGCTCGTGGACCGCTTCGGCGCCCGGGCCATGGTCTCCGCCGGGGCCCTGCTGATGACCGTGGGGCAGGTGCAGCTGGCCCTGGCGGACACGGTCGCCGAGGGCGTGGTGGCCCGCGTGCTCGTGGGGGCCGGGGACGCGGCCACCTTCGTGTGCGTGATGCGGCTGATCCCGGCGTGGTTCTCCGCCCTGCGCGTCCCCCTGCTCACCCAGGTCGTGGGGGTCTTCGGCAACCTCGGCCAGCTCGTCTCCGTGATCCCCTTCGCCTGGGTGCTCGACCGCGCGGGCTGGTTCCCGTCCTTCCTCGGGCTGGCCGCCCTCGCGCTGCTCGCCGGGACGCTCGCCGCGGCCCTGCTGCGGGACGCGCCGCCGGGCGTGGAGGTGCTCCACCGCCGGCTGGGGCTGCGGCGCACGGGGCAGGTCCTCCGGGAGAGCCTGGCCGAACCGGGCACACGGCTGGGCTTCTGGGTGCACTTCACCACCCAGTTCGCCGGCAACACCTTCGTCCTCATGTGGGGCTACCCGTATCTCGAGTACGCCCAGGGCCTGCCCGACACCACGATCTCCGTGGTGATGACCTCCTTCGTGCTCACCAACCTGGCCGTCGGCCTGGCGCTCGGCGGGCTGACCGCCCGGCGCCCCGAGCGCCGGGTGCGGCTGTCCCTGACGGTCACCGCCGGCATCTTCGCGGCCTGGACCGTGCTGCTGGTGTGGCCGGGCACGGCCCCGGCGGCGGTCGTGCTCGCGGCCGTGTGCGTGATCGCGATCAGCATGCCCGCGTCGATGATCGCCTTCGACATCACCCGCAGCTTCAACCCGCCCCGCCGGTCGGGCACCGCCATGGGCATCGCCAACGTCGGCGGGTTCACCGCCTCGGTCCTCGCCATCTTCGTCATCGGGTTCGTCCTGGACCTCCTGTACGCGGCCGGCTTCCGCGACGAGCTCTACGCGCCCGACGCGTTCCGGATCGCCGTCGCGGCCCAGTTCCTCATCGCCGGAGGTGGGGCCGTCGGTGTCCTGGCCACCGCCGCGCGGGTGCGGCGCCGGCACGGGCCCGACGCCGTCTGAGAGACGTCCTCGGGCGTCCGCACTGCACCGGGCAACCCGGGCGGTGTCCCGTCCGCCGCCCTCCACAGCCCGCCACCGGGGCCGCCGCCGCCGGCCCGGGACCGCCCACCCTGGGCCCATGAGACAGCACCCCACCCGTGATCCCTTCGTCCCCGTCGTGCGCTGCGCCGCCGACCTGCTCGCCGTCGTCCCGCACACCCTCGGCTACTGGCCCGCCGACTCGCTCGTCCTGTTCGCCGCCGGCGGCGGGACGGCCGGGGCGTGCGTGCGGGTGGACCTGCCGGCCGACCCCGACGACGAGCGCTTCGCCGAGGCCTTCGTCGCGGAGCTCGCCGAGCTCGTGGGCCACGACGCCCTCAGCGACCGGGTGTTCGCCATCGTCTACACCTCCGGCCGCACGCCCGTCCGCTCGTCACCGGGCACGCCCCCGCCGCCGGGCGGGCCCGGTGCGGTGCCCGCCGTGCTGGGCCTCGTGGACGAGGCCGCTCGCCGGGCTGACCGGGCCGTGGCGGCGCGCTGGGTCGTGGCCGGCGAGCACTGGTGGCCGGTCGAGGACCCCGAGGACGTCCGGAACGTGGCCCGCATCCTGGACAGCGCCGTCAACGCCGCGCTCGTGGCCGCCGGCAGCTCCTACGCGACGGCGCCGCGGCAGGCCATGGACCACGAGTACGGTGCGCTGCCGGCGGGCACCCGCCGCGGGGTGGCGGGACGGGCGGCCCACTGGGCCCGGGCGGGCCGGGACGGTTGGCACCGCCTGGACCGCCTGGCGGGCATCCTGACCGTGTGGGAGGACGTCCTGACGGAGGTCCGGGACGCCGACGGCGACTGGCTGCCCGCGGTCCTGGCCCACGACGACGACCTGCTGGGCTTCCTGGCCGCGGGCCTCTCGGACCCGGTGCTCGCCGACCTCCTCCTCGCCGCCTGCGCCACGGACGACTCCGCCGGTGTCCTCGCCGCGGCGGCCATGTGGGCGGAGCTGTGCGACGGCGAGCCCGGCGCCGCGGACCCGGCGGACGAGCCGACCGGACCGACCCGCGCACCGGCGCCGCCCGGGGTCGCGGCCGTCCCGCGTGGCCCCGGTGCCGGCCGGCGCGGGGCGGCCCCCGGCGCCGCGCGGCGGCCCGCGTCCGACGCCGGGGAGCTCATCCGGCTCTCCCGCGTGCTGTCCGGGGAGTGGGGTGAGACCCCGGCCTGGCCGCGGCTGGACGCGCTGTACCGGGTCCTGCAGGCCCTGGCCTGGCTGCTGGACGCCGGCGAGGCCCCGGTGGAGCAGGCAGAGGCCCCGGCGGAGCGGGCCGTGGGGCGGGCAGGCGAGACGGCATCGGGGCAGGCAGCGGAGGGGACGGCCGAGGCGGTGGCCGGGACGGACGCCGCCGCGGCCCGGGCAGTGCTCGCGGGCGTGCTCGTGGAGCTGGCGCAGCTCAACCGCTTCCGCGCCCGCGGCTCGCACACGGCGCACTTCGTGCGCCGCGCCACAGCACTGGTTCCCTGCCACCCGGCCGCCCTGCGCGTGCTGCGGCTCGCGGACGCCCGCCCGGTGCCGCTGTGGGCCCGGGACCGGGCGACCGCCTGGCACGCCTGAGGTGACCCCGGCGAGCTTTCTCAGGATCCGCCGGCCGGACGGGAACAAATCCCGGCCGACCGTGGTTCCGGCTGTCAGGACCCTTCAAGCCTGCCGCGCCGGACGACGCCCGGAGCAAGGACTTGACAGGGTCATAGGCGTGTTGCCCCGAGTGCGGGCGCCGTGACCGTTCAACGAAAGGCTCTCAGTGTCACCTTCCGCCAGCAAGAAGACGACGGACACCGCCGCCGAGGCTCCGGTCACCGGGGACGCTCGGTCGACGTCCGGGTCCGCGGGCACGTCGCCGCGGGCGAAGACCGCCGCGGCGAAGTCCACCGCGGCCAAGAAGACGGTGGCCGCGAAGAAGACCACGGCCACCAAGACCACGGCGGCCAAGACCACGGCGGCCAAGACCACGGCGGCCAAGACCACGGCCGCGAAGTCGACCGCGGCGGCGCCGACGGCCGCGAGGAGCTCCGCGGCCCAGGCCGCCCCGGCGCCCGCGTCCGCCCAGAAGCCGGCGACCCGCAAGAAGGCCGCCCCGAAGAAGGCGGATGCGGACGTCACCGGCGAGCCGGACACGGACGTCGAGGTCACCGAGGACGCGGACCTCGAACCGGACCTGACCGACGAGGCCGGAGTCGTCGACCCCGACGTGGAGGAGGACGAGGACGCCGCGGAGGAGACGCCGGCGGAGGACGAGGTCGCGGCGCCCGCGCGCAAGGACGAGAAGACCTCCGGCTTCGTCATCACCGCCAACGACGACGACGACGCCCCGGCCCAGCAGGTCGTCTCCGCCGGGGCGACCGCTGACCCCGTCAAGGACTACCTCAAGCAGATCGGCAAGGTCGCCCTGCTGAACGCCGAGCAGGAGGTCGACCTGGCCCTGCGGATCGAGGCCGGCCTGTACGCCGAGCACAAGCTCGCCGACGAGAAGGACAGCCTGGACCCCCAGACCCGCAAGGAGCTGCGCTGGGTGATCCACGACGGCAAACGCGCCAAGAACCACCTGCTCGAGGCCAACCTGCGCCTGGTCGTCTCGCTCGCCAAGCGCTACACCGGGCGCGGCATGCTGTTCCTGGACCTCATCCAGGAGGGCAACCTCGGTCTGATCCGCGCGGTGGAGAAGTTCGACTACACCAAGGGCTTCAAGTTCTCCACCTACGCCACGTGGTGGATCCGCCAGGCCATCACCCGGGCCATGGCCGACCAGGCCCGCACCATCCGCATTCCCGTGCACATGGTGGAGGTCATTAACAAGCTGGCGCGCGTCCAGCGGCAGATGCTGCAGGACCTCGGGCGGGAGCCCACCCCGGAGGAGCTGGCCAACGAGCTCGACATGACCCCCGAGAAGGTCGTGGAGGTGCAGAAGTACGGCCGGGAGCCGATCTCCCTGCACACCCCGCTGGGCGAGGACGGCGACTCCGAGTTCGGCGACCTGATCGAGGACTCGGAGGCCGTGGTCCCGGCCGACGCGGTGAGCTTCACGCTCCTGCAGGAGCAGCTGCACTCCGTCCTGGACACCCTCTCCGAGCGGGAGGCCGGCGTCGTCGCCATGCGCTTCGGCCTCACGGACGGCCAGCCGAAGACCCTGGACGAGATCGGCAAGGTCTACGGGGTGACCCGGGAGCGCATCCGGCAGATAGAGTCCAAGACGATGTCCAAGCTGCGCCACCCGTCCCGCTCGCAGGTGCTGCGCGACTACCTCGACTGACCGGACGCCCCCGTCCCCGGACCCGTCCGGGGACGGGGACGGGGCGGCCCGTGCGGGCCGGACCCGGACATGCAGCAGGGCCCCGACACCAGGTGTCGGGGCCCTGCTCGCTCCGGGCGCTCGCCGGGGAGCGCCCGGGTCAGGAACCGATCCGCTCCGTCTCGTCCTGCCAGGTGGCCGCCAGGGGCCGCAGCTTCTGCTCGTTCTTGCGCGCATGGTGAGCGCAGAAGAGGAGCTCACCGCCCGTCGACTCGAGGATCACTCGGACGTAGGCCTGGGCGCCGCACGCGTCGCAGCGGTCGGTCGCATTGAGTTCTCGGCTTTCCAGTGTTGCGTTCACGGGATCCTCCTCCTGTGTCGTACGCGGTGCACGGGGGCCGCAGACCCGCCGGTGCAGGTACCCGGGGTCTCGTGGACGCTGAGGGGTACTCGTACATAGAACCACGACCGTCGGACATCGGATCCCGTCCGGGGCGCTTTTTCGCCCCCGGCGTAGGCCCCCGTTCCCGCGACGGCCCTCCCTTCCCGCCCCGGGGTGTCCGCCGCCCCGACTACAGTGGTGGGGAATCCCACCGTCCCCCAGGAGTCGTATCCCCGTGACACCGTCCCGTTCCGAGTACAACGCCCGCCACCTCTCCGTCCTCGAGGGCCTCGAAGCCGTCCGGAAGCGGCCCGGCATGTACATCGGCTCCACCGACTCCCGCGGCCTGATGCACTGCGTGTGGGAGATCATCGACAACTCCGTGGACGAGGCGCTGGCCGGGTTCGGCCACCAGATCACGGTGATCCTGCACGCCGACGGCGCCGTGGAGGTGCACGACGACGGCCGCGGCATCCCCATCGACGTCGAGCCCCGCACCGGACTGACCGGTGTGGAGGTCGTGTTCACGAAGCTGCACGCGGGCGGGAAGTTCGGCGGCGGGTCCTACAGCGCCTCGGGCGGCCTGCACGGCGTCGGCGCCTCGGTGGTCAACGCCCTCTCCGCACGCCTGGACGTCCAGGTGGACCGGGGCGGGAAGACCCACCAGATGTCCTTCCGCCACGGCGAGCCGGGCCGCTTCCTCGACAAGGGCAGGCCCTCCCCGCACGCGCCCTTCGAGCCGTTCGTGGAGGGCTCGGTGCTCGACGTCGTGGGCAAGGCCAAGCGCGGGGTGACCGGCACCCGGATCCGCTACTGGGCGGACGAGCAGATCTTCACCACGGACGCCCGGTTCAGCTACGAGGAGCTGGCCAAGCGCGCCCGCCAGACGTCCTTCCTGATCCCGGGTCTGCGCATCACGGTGCGCGACCAGCGGGGCCTGCCCGGCACCCCGGGGGAGTTCGGCACCCACGAGGAGGTGTTCCAGCACGACGGCGGGATCTCCGAGTTCGTGGAGTACCTCGCGGCCGACAGCTCCGTCACCGACGTGTGGCGCTTCCACGGCGAGGGCCGGTTCAAGGAGACGGTCCCCGTCCTGGACGAGAGCGGCCGCTCCAAGCTCACCGAGGTCGACCGCACGTGCGAGGTCGACGTCGCCCTGCGCTGGGGGATCGGCTACGACACCTCCCTGCGCTCCTTCGTGAACATCATCGCCACCCCCAAGGGAGGCACGCACCAGGCCGGGTTCGAGGCAGCCCTGCTCAAGACCTTCCGCAAGCAGATCGAGGCCAACGCCCGCAAGCTCAAGGCCGGCAGCGACAAGGTGGAGAAGGACGACGTCCTGGCCGGGCTCACCGCGGTGCTCACCGTGCGGCTGGCCGAGCCGCAGTTCGAGGGCCAGACCAAGGAGATCCTCGGCACCCCGGCCGTGCGCCAGATCGTGGCCCGGGTGGTGGAGAAGGAGCTGACGGCCAAGCTCACCGCGACCGCACGCCACGACAAGCAGCAGGCCGGGCAGCTGCTGGAGAAGGTCGTGGCAGAGATGAAGTCGCGCATCTCCGCCCGGGTGCACAAGGAGACGCAGCGGCGCAAGAACGCCCTGGAGACCTCCTCCATGCCGGCCAAGCTCGTGGAGTGCCGCTCCAACGACGTCGAGCGCTCGGAGCTGTTCATCGTGGAGGGCGACTCCGCCCTGGGCACCGCCCGGCTGGCCCGGTCCTCGAACCACCAGGCCCTGCTGCCGATCCGCGGCAAGATCCTCAACGTCCAGAAGGCGTCCATCACGGACATGCTCGCCAACGCCGAGTGCGCGGCCCTGATCCAGGTGATCGGCGCCGGGTCGGGCCGGACCTTCGACCTCTCCGCCGCCCGCTACGGCAAGGTCATCATGATGACGGACGCCGACGTCGACGGCGCGCACATCCGCACCCTGCTGCTCACGCTGTTCTACCGCTACATGCGCCCGCTCGTGGAGGCCGGCCGGGTCTACGCCGCCGTGCCCCCGCTGCACCGGGTGGAGGTCGTCAACGCGGGCGGCAAGCCCAACGAGATGATCTACACCTACTCCGAGCGGGAGCTCGCGGACCTGCTCGGGCGGCTGGAGACGGAGGGCCGCCGGTACAAGGAGCCCATCCAGCGCTACAAGGGCCTGGGCGAGATGGACGCCGACCAGCTCGCGGAGACGACCATGGACGTCCGGCACCGGATGCTGCGCCGGATCCGGGTCGAGGACGCCGAGGCGGCCGAGCACGCGTTCTCGCTGCTCATGGGCTCCGAGGTGGCGCCGCGCAAGGACTTCATCATCGAGGGCGCCACCCAGCTGGACCAGGAGCGCATCGACGCCTGAGCCCGGGCGGGGGTCACGGGCGCGATCCCGGGCGCGGCGCGGGCCGGAGCACTACGCTGGGCAGGGACGACCGACCGTCCCCGAGGAAGGATCCCCGCATGACCGCCTCCGGCCCGCACTCCCGTCCCGACGCCCCCCGCCGGTCCCGCCCCACCACGGTCACGGTCACCGGGGCCGCCGGGCAGATCGGCTACGCCACGGTCTTCCGGGCCGCGGCGGGCGACCTCCTCGGTCCCGACACGCCGATCCGCCTGCACCTGCTCGAGCTGCCGCAGGCACGGCGGGCCGCAGAGGGCACGGCCCTGGAGCTCCAGGACGGCGCGTTCCCGCTGCTCGAGGGCGTGGAGGTCTTCGACGACGCCGACGCGGCCTTCGACGGCTCCTCGGTCGGCCTGCTCATCGGGGCCCGTCCCCGCTCCCAGGGCATGGAACGGGCGGACCTGCTCGAGGCCAACGCCGGGATCTTCTCGGTGCAGGGCCGGGCCGCCAACCGGGGCGCGGCGGAGGACTTCCGGGCGGTCGTGGTCGGCAACCCCGCGAACACCAACGCCTACATCGCCGCCTCGCACGCCCCGGACGTGCCCCGGGAGCGGTTCACCGCCCTCACCCGGCTGGACCACCACCGGGCGGTCGCGCAGCTGGCCGAGGCCACGGGCGCCCGGGTGGCGGAGATCCGGGGGGTGGCGATCTGGGGCAACCACTCCGCGAGCCAGTACCCGGACCTCACCCACGCCACGGTCGCCGGCCGGCCGGCCCTCGAGGTGCTGGACGAGAAGGGCCTCGGCCTGGACTGGGTGGACCGCACCTTCATCCCGCGCGTGGCCGGCCGCGGCGCGGAGATCATCGACGTGCGCGGCGGGTCCTCCGTGGCCTCGGCCGCCCACGCCGCCCTGTGCCACGTGCGCGACTGGGTGCTCGATACCCCGGGGGACACGTGGACGTCCATGGCGGTGCCCTCCGACGGCTCCTACGGCGTGCCTGAGGGCCTCGTCAGCTCCTTCCCCGTGGTCTGCCGGGACGGGTGCGCGGAGATCGTCCCGGACCTGGCGCTGGCCGAGTTCTCGCGGACCCGGATCGAGCGCTCCGTGCGGGAGCTCCAGGAGGAGCGGGAGGCCGTGCAGCAGCTCGGGCTGCTCGGCCCCCGGCGCTGACCTCTCCGCCCGGCCTCAGGAGTAGGCCGGGCCCACCGCGTCGATCACCTGGTCGGTGGGCACCCCGGAGCCGTCGCGGCGCCCGTGCTCGGTGGGCAGGGCCCGCGCCACGCCCGTGGCCGAGACGGCCTTGGCCGGACCGTGCCCCGCCCAGGCCAGGACCAGCCCCGTCTCGCCCTTGAGGAACCGGTGGGCGCGCACCCCGCCCGTGGCCCGGCCCTTGGGCGGGTACTCGGCGAAGGGGGTGACCTTCACCGTGTACTTGGACATCCCCGGCAGCACCTCCTCCGCCCGGGCCAGCGTCACGACCACCGGCGTCTCGTCGGCGGCGCGCACCGCCCCGAAGAACAGCACGGCGTCTCCCGGGACCAGTTTGATCCCCGCCACGCCACCGGCGGTGCGGCCCTGGGGGCGCACGGCACCCGCCTCGAAGTGCAGCAGCCTGGCCTCCCGGGTCACGAACACCAGCTCGTCGTCCTCGGCCGCGGACTCGGCGAGGCCGACGACCTCGTCGCCGTCCTTGAGCGTGATGACCTCCCACTCCTCGCGGTTGAGGGGGTACTCCGGGTTCACCCGCTTCACCACGCCGCTGCGCGTGCCCAGGGCGAGCACCGACCCCAGCGGGGCCAGGCCCACGAGCCGCTCGCCGCGGCCCAGGGTGAGGAACTCCTTGACCGGCACGCCGTCGCCGAGCTTGGGGGTGCCCTCGAAGGCCGTGAGCACGGGCACGTCCATCACCTGCACGCGCACCATCCGCCCGGCCGAGGTGACGGCCCCGATCTCCGAGCGCGCGGTGGCGCGCACCACGGAGGCCAGGGCGTCGTGCTTGACCCGCCGCGGCGGGTCCGTCAGCGGGTCCTGGGAGGAGGAGCGGGCGAGCTGGCCGGAGGTGGACAGGAAGACCCAGCACGGGTCGTCGGCGATCTCCAGGGCGAGCCCCCCGCCGCCGCCTCGGCCCGGGGCCGGGGCGGCCACGGCGGCGGCCGGGCCGGGCAGCGCCTCGGACTCCAGCAGCTCGGTGCGCCGGTCGTCGCCGTGCACGGCGGCGACCTCGGCGAGCTCGGCCGAGACCAGGGCCCGCAGCCGGGCGTCCGAGGCGAGGATCTCCTCCAGCTCGGCGATCTCCCCGCGCAGCTCCTCCTGCTCCTTCTCCAGCTCGATCCGGGAGTACTTGGTGAGCTGGCGCAGGCGCAGCTCGAGGATGTGGTCGGCCTGGACCCGGGTGAGGTCGTACACGGTCATCAGCCGCTCCCGGGCCACGGCGGTCTCGTCGGAGGAGCGGATGATCTGGATGACCTCGTCGATGTCGACGATCGCCACGAGCAGCCCTTCGACCAGGTGCAGCCGGTCGCGCCGCTTGGCCAGGCGGAAGCCGGTGCGCCGGCGGACCACGGAGAGCCGGTGCTCCACGTAGACCCGCAGCAGCTCGAGCAGGCCCATGGTGCGGGGCCGCCCGTCCACCAGGGCCACGTTGTTGATCCCGAAGGAGTCCTCCATCGGCGTGTACTTGTACAGCTGCTGGAGCACCGCCTGCGGGTTGAAGCCGTTCTTGACCTCGATCACCAGGCGCATCCCGTTCTTGCGGTCGGTGAGGTC
This sequence comes from Kocuria oceani, assembly GCF_029524215.1. Lineage (NCBI taxonomy): Bacteria > Bacillati > Actinomycetota > Actinomycetes > Micrococcales > Micrococcaceae > Kocuria > Kocuria oceani. The sequence goes on from NZ_JARAMH010000003.1 coordinate 120,184, forward strand.
CACGACGTCGGAGACGCCCTGCAGCTTCTTCGCCTGCGCGGCCTCCTTGATCTTCTCGGTCACCTTCTCCGGCCCCACCATGTAGGGCAGCTCGGTGACCACGATGCCCTGTTTGCGCGGGGAGACCTGCTCGATCGAGACCTTCGCCCGGGTCTTGAAGGACCCCCGCCCGGTCCGGTACGCGTCCCGGATGCCGTCCAGGCCCACGATCCGCCCGCCCGAGGGCAGGTCCGGTCCGGGCACGAAGCGCATCAGCTCCTCGAGGGTGGCCTCGGGGTGCTCCACGAGGTGCCGGGCCCCGGCCACGACCTCGCGCAGGTTGTGCGGCGCCATGTTCGTGGCCATGCCCACCGCGATGCCGGAGGAGCCGTTGACCAGCAGGTTCGGATACGCGGCGGGCAGCACACCGGGCTGGAAGAACTGGTTGTCGTAGTTGGGCACGAAGTCCACGACGTCCTCGTCGAGGTCGGCCGTCAGCGCCAGCGCCGCGGGGGCCATGCGGGCCTCGGTGTAGCGCGAGGCGGCCGGGCCGTCGTCGAGGGAGCCGAAGTTGCCGTGCCCGTCCACGAGGGGCAGGCGCATCGCGAAGGGCTGGGCGAGGCGGACCATCGCGTCGTAGATCGCGGAGTCGCCGTGCGGGTGCAGCTTGCCCATGACCTCGCCCACCACGCGGGCGCTCTTGACGTGGCCGCGGTCCGGGCGCAGCCCCATCTGGTTCATCATGAACAGGATCCGGCGCTGGACGGGCTTGAGCCCGTCCCGGGCGTCGGGGAGGGCGCGGGAGTAGATCACGGAGTACGAGTACTCGAGGAAGCTCGTCTCCATCTCGGAGGTCACGTCGATGTCGACGATGTTCTCCCGGAAGTCGGCGGGGAGCTCGTCCTCGGCGGACGGGCGGGAGGACGCGCGGCGGCGAGCCATCAAAGCGGGGGGTCCTTCGGTCGGGGATGGGCCCGGGCGGCCCCGGGGACTCGGCGGGCGAGATCGTGCGGGGACGCACCGGGACGCACCGTTGACGGTGCGGGTTTGTCTACTAGCCTGAAGTCTATGGTTCCAGAGACCGCGGACACGGAAGAGGCCGCCCGGTACCCCGAGTACTGGGAGGCGGACGTGATGCTGCGCGACGGCGCGACGGCACACCTGCGCCCCATCTCCCCGCAGGACCGCGACGCCCTGCTGGCGTTCCACCAGTCGCAGTCCGAGGACAGCATCTACCTGCGGTTCTTCTCCTACAAGCCCACCCTTTCGGCGCGCGAGCTGGACCGGTTCACCCGGGTGGACCACAAGGACCGCGTCTGCTTCGTGCTGCTGCTGGGGGAGCAGATCGTCGGGGTGGGGCGCTACGACCGCACGGAGGACCCGCACGACGCCGAGGTCGCGTTCATGATCTCCGACGCCCACCAGGGGCGGGGGATCGGCTCGATCCTCCTGGAGCACCTCGCCGCCGCGGCGCGGGAGAACGGGATCGACCACTTCTCCGCCGAGGTGCTGCCGGAGAACCGGAAGATGCTGCGGGTGTTCGCCGAGGCCGGCTACGAGCTGACCCGCCGCTTCGACGACGGCGTGGTCGTGGTGGGCTTCGACATCGACCCCACGGAGAAGTCCCTGGCCGTGATGGCCGCACGTGAGCACCGGGCGGAGGCCCGCTCGGTCGCCGATCTGGTCACCCCGTCCTCGATCGCGGTCGTCGGCGCGTCGCGGGACCCCGGCCACGCCGGGCACGCCCTGGTGGAGCACCTGCTCGCCTCCGGGTTCGCGGGCCGGCTGAGCGGGGTGGGCCCCACGCCGTTCGAGCGGGAGGGCATGACCCACGCCACCTCGATCGGCGAGGTCCCGCAGCGCGTGGACCTGGCGCTGATCGCGGTGCCGGTGGACAGGGTGGCCGATGTCGTCGACCAGTGCGGCGCGGCGGGCGTCCGCGCCGTCGTGGTGGTCACCGGGGGCTACGCGGAGGCGGGGGCGGAGGGCCGGGCCCGGCAGACCGAGCTCGTGCGCCGCGCCCGCTCCCACGGCATGCGCCTGGTCGGGCCGGCGAGCCTGGGGCTGTACCGCACGGACCCGGAGTGCCGCTTCAACGCCTCCGTGCTGCCCACGACCCCCCGGCAGGGGCCGCTGGGGCTGTTCAGCCAGTCCGGGGCCATCGGGATGATGCTCAACGCCGCGGCGCTGCGGCACAACGTGGGCGTGTCCACCTACCTCTCGGCCGGCAACCGCGCCGACGTCTCCGGCAACGACATGATGCAGTACTGGGAGGACGACACCGCGACCCGCGCCTGCGGGCTCTACCTGCAGTCGGTGGGCAATCCCCGCAAGTTCTCCCGCATCGCCCGCCGGCTGTCCCTGACCAAGCCCGTCATCGTGGCCAAGAGCGAGGTGACGGGGCTGCGGCTGCCGCCGGGCCACACCGGGCGCACCACCCAGGCCCCGCCCGGCGCCCTGGACGCGATGTTCCGCCAGGCCGGGGTGATCCGCGCCGACACCAGCGAGCACCTCATGGACGTGGCCGGCATCCTGGCCGCCCAGCCGCTGCCGGCGGGACCCCGCACGGCGCTGGTGTCCAACGCGCTCGCGCTGGGCCAGCTCATGGAGGACCGGTGCACCCAGCTGGGCCTGGAGACCGCCGTGACCCAGGCGTCGGTGCCCACCGCCGAGGGCGGGGCCCGGGCCCTCGAGGCGCTGGGGGCGGCCGTGGGACGCAGCCTCGGCGCCGAGGGCGTCGACGCCGCCGTGGTCACGCTGATGCCGATCCCCGGCACCGTGCCGCAGCAGGTCGCCGAGACCGTCGGACGGGCGGGCCGGGAGCACGACAAGCCGGTGGTCGTCGCCTTCACCGGCAGCACCGAGCCCGGCGCCGCGTCCGTGCTGCACCACGCCGAGGACGGCCTGGACGTGCCGTGCTTCGACTCGCCCGGGGCCGCGCTGCGGGCCCTGGCGAAGGTCGTGGACTACACCCGGTGGCGCGCCCAGGACCAGGGTCGTTTCGCCGAGCCCCAGGGGATCGACGCGGAGGCCGCCGAGACCTTCGTGGAGACGGTGCTGCCCCGCGTCCCCGGCGACGGCCTGCTGGAGCTGGACGCCGACCGGACCCGCACGCTGCTGGCGACCTACGGGATCGGGCTGCTGCCCAGCGCCCGGTTCACCGACCCGGCGGACGCGCCGGCCGCCGCCGAGCGGCTGGGCTATCCGGTGGCGCTGAAGACCACCGACCCGAACCTCCGCCACCGCCTGGACCTCGGCGGGGTGCAGCTCAACATCCAGGACGGCGAGCAGCTGCGGGCGGCGATCTCGACGATGCACCGGGCCCTGGCCCCCTTCGGGTCCTTCGACCTCGAGGTCCAGTCCATGGCGCCCACGGGCCAGGCCGTGGTCGTGCGCGCCATCGAGGACCCGCTCATCGGCCCCGTGGTCTCCTTCGGGATGGCCGGGGACGCGGTGAACCTCCTGGAGGACTGGGCCCACCGGGTGCCGCCGCTCACCGACATGGACGTGCGGCGGATGGTCCGGGAGCCCAAGGCCTCCCGCAAGCTCTTCGGCCACCAGGGGGTCCCGGCCGCCGACGTGGACCGGCTCGAGGACCTCGTGGCCCGGGTCGCGCTGCTCAAGGACCGGCACCCGGAGATCGCCCGCGTGGAGCTCAACCCGGTGCTGGTCTCCAGCGGCTCCCTCACGGTGCTCGGCGCGTCGGTGGGGATCGGCAACCCGCGGCAGCGGACGGACAGCGCTCGCCGGGCGATGCGCAGCTAGGCGGTCCCGGACCTCGTGGCGGACACCATAGCCGGTCGGTACACCCTCATCGACCCCATCGCGCGCGGCGGCAGCGGGTCCGTGTGGCGGGCGTGGGACGGCCGGCTCCAGCAGCTGTGCGCCGCCAAGGTGCTGCGCCAGCGGGACTCCGCGGACCTGCTCCGGTTCGCCCGGGAGCAGTCCGTGAAGCTGGACCACCCGCACGTGCTCGCCCCCTACGGCTGGGCCGCGGAGGACGAGCACGTGGCCATCGCCATGCCCCTCGTCCACGGCGGGACCCTGGAGTCCGCCCTGCTGGACAACGGTGCCGCCTCTCCGGAGCTCACCGAGGAGGTCCTCGCCCAGCTGCTGCGGGCCCTGCAGTTCGTGCACGCCCAGGGGTGGGTCCACCGGGACGTGAAGCCGGGCAACCTCATGCTGGAGAGCACCGGCACCGGACGGCCCCACGTGTTCCTCTCCGACTTCGGCATCGCCGTGCGGGTGCAGGACGCCCGCCTCACCCGGACGGGCACCGTGGTGGGCACGCCCGGCTACCTGCCGCCGGAGGCCTACGGGCTCGCCGACCCGGCCCCCGCCCAGGACCTCTACGCGGCGGGGATCACCGCGCTGCGGATGCTGGACCCGGCCCTCGAGCCGGAGGGCAGCCTCGGGCCCGCCGACGCGCGCGCGGTCGTGGGGGAGCAGGGCGACCTGGCGGAGCACCTCGCGGCGCTGCTCACCCCGGACCCGGCGCTGCGCCGGGACGCCGCGGTGGCCGTGCTGGACGCGCTGACCGCGGGCGCGGCCGCCCGCACGTTCGACCCGGCGCTCACCCGCGACGGGGAGCCCTTCGAGATCTTCGACGTCCTCGACCCGCTGCCGGAGCCCTGGGCCACCCGGGTGCGCGAGGGCTGGGAGGGACCGGACGGGAGCGGCGGCGGGGCACCCGCCACCGGCGACGGGGCGTGGGGCGCGGCGGGCGGCGCCGATGACGAGGGGCCCGCCACCGTCGCGCCGGGCGCCGCGACCCCGGACGGCCACGCCCCGGCGATCCCGGAGAGCCCCGTCCCCGGGGCCCCCGGCGCGGCGACGGGCAGGGCGAGCCGCACACGGACCACCGCTCCGGCCGGTGCGGCCGCGGCGACGACGGAGACCCTGGCGGCCCCGCCGTCCCCGCCGGACCCGGCCCCGTCCCGGCGCCGGCGCGGCGGCGCGCTCACCGGGCTGCTCCTGGGTCTCGTCGGCCTGACGGCGCTGCTCGTCGGATACCTGCTGCTGGACCCCCTGGGCTCCGCCCGGCAGGCCCCCGCCCCCGGGGCCACCACCTCGGCCACCCCGAGCCCGGCGCCGACCTCGAGCCCGGCGCCGACGGCGTCGGGCCCGATCCAGCTCGAGCCGTTCTGCGAGGACGTCGGCGGGGGCCGGCAGGAGTGCTATTTCCGGGTCCCCTGACGGCCGTGTTGGGCGCGGGCGCGGGCGTGGGGGAAAATGGCCCCCATGACGTATTCAGGTGAGCGCGGCCAGCGGCTGGTCGAGGACATCAACAAGGCCGGCTTCTATCCGCAACTGGTGATCGACGTGGTCCAGGACTCGCTGGACGGCCGGTCCCCGGTCTCCCACCTCGTGCAGCTCGAGACGCACATCGACCGGACCGAGGTGCACCGGCACATCACCGTGCTGGTCCTGGCGGAGGACGTCCTGCACGTCACGCACGTGGACGACGAGGAGTTCGACGAGAGCGGCCGCGACGTGGTGGCCCGGGTCTCGACCGAGACGGTGGGGATCTCCCAGATCCGCTCGGTCACGCTGAGCTACTCGTACTACCAGCCGGCCAACTACCGGCCGGACAGCCCCATCTCCGAGGTCACGCTGGCGATCGCGTGGACCGGGACCCTGCACGTGGACCTCGCACCCGCCCTGTGCGACGACCCGCAGTGCCAGGCCGACCACGGCTACACCGGCACGGCCTCGCGGGAGGACATCGTGCTGCGGATCAGCGCCGAGGCGGACGGCCCCGCCGCGGTCGAGGGCGCGCGGGAGTTCGCGCGCACGCTGCGCCGGGCCAACCTCTCCCCGATCACCGACGGCGCGCAGATCGCCCAGCCGGCGCACGGGCGCGTGCCCGCCCCACGGCGCGGCCCCACCGCCACCCCGCGCACGCGGTTCACCGACCGGTTCACCGGCCGGGACGGCGGCCCCGCCCGATGAGGGCGGTCGAGGAGATCCTGCCCGGCCTGCCCGGGGACCTGCCGCAGCCGCCCCGCTACGGGCGGCGCACGGTCGCGGAGGTCATGTCCTCGGCCGCCGCCTCCCTGGGCGTGCCGGGCTTCGAGGACGTGCTGGGGCTGCCCGCCGCCCGCCGCGTCGTCGTCGTCCTCGCGGACGGGCTCGGGCGCGCCCAGCTGCGGGCCCGCGCCGGCCACGCCCCCACGCTGGCCGGGGCCAGGAACCTGGCCACCCTGGACGCCGCGTTCCCCACGACCACGGCGTCCTCCCTCGCGTCCCTGGGCACCGGCGCCGCCCCCGGCGCGCACGGGCTCGTGGGCTACGACGTGCTGGACCCGGACCGGGACACGGTCGTCAACCAGCTCGGCGGCTGGGACGCCGCCGTGGACCCGCGGGCCTGGCAGCCGCTGCCCACGGTGCTGGAGCGCGCCGCCGAGCACGTCGACGTGGTGACCGTCAGCCGGTACAAGTTCGCCGACTCGGGGCTCACCAACGCGGCCCTGCGCGGAGGCCGGTTCGTGGCCGCCGAGGGCCCCGCGGCGCGCGTGAGCACCGCGCTGGACCAGCTCACCGCCGGCCGGGACGCGCTCATGTACTTCTACTGGGACGAGCTGGACCGTACGGGGCACGCCAAGGGCTGGGAGTCCTGGGAGTGGACCGCGCAGCTCGAGGAGCTCGACTCGTCCCTGCGCCGGCTCGTCGCCCGGGTGCCGGCCGGGACCACCGTCCTGGTGACCGGCGACCACGGCATGGTCGACGTGCCACCGGACGCCCGGGTCGACGTCTCCCGCGTGCCCGGCCTGCTCGACGGCGTCCGTCACACGGCCGGGGAGCCGCGGATGGTGCAGCTGCACCTCGAACCGGACGCGACGGCGGGGGACGTGCAGGCGCTCGTGGCGGCCTGGCGGGAGTGCTTCGGCTCCCGGGTGTGGCTGTTCTCCCGCGAGGCCGCCCTCGAGGCGGGGTATTTCGGGCCCCCCGGGCTGGTGCGCGAGGCCGTGCGCGCCCGCATCGGCGACCTCCTGGTCGCGGCCAAGGACCCGCTGGCGCTGTTCGACCTCGGGCGGGCCCGTCCCAGCGTGCTCTCGATGGTGGGCCAGCACGGTTCGCTCACCCGGGCGGAGCGCGAGGTGCCGCTGCTGCGGCTGAGCTGAGCGCGGACGCGGCCGCACTCAGGGGGTGGTCGCGGACTGCTCCTCGGGGTCCTCCGCGGGCTCCTGCTCGGGCTCCTGGACAGGGGCGCCCGGAGTGGCCTCCGCCGCCCCTTCCTCACCGGCGGCGGCCTGCTCCGTGAGCGGTTCCTCGTCGGTCCCCTCGGCGGGTGCCTCCACGGTGTTCTCGGGCACGGGGCTGCCGGTGCCGGGTGCCGGGGTCGCGGGCGGGCTCGGTGGCGGGGGAGCGGGCGCGGGCACGACCGGCGCGGGCACCACCGGAGCAGGCACCACCGGAGCAGGCGCCACCGGAGCGGGGACCACCGGGACCGGGGCCACCGGGACGGGGGCGACGGGCGCCGGGGCCACCGGCTCCGGCACGACGGGGGCGACCGGAGCGGGGGCCACGGGGGCGGGGGCGACGGGCTCCGGTTCCGCGGACGGGCTGGGCGCAGCTGTCCGGGACGGCGACCGGGTGGGCTTCGGAGAGGGCGTGCGGGACGGTGTGGGCGTGGCGGTGGCGGTGCGGCTCACGGAGGGAGCCGGGACGAACTGCGCCTCCCGGCCGGCCCCGAACAGGTCGCGACCCACCCCGCCGAGATAGAGGGCGCCGACGCCGGCCAGCACCACGAGCACCACCGCGCCGAGCACGAGCCCCGCCACCACCCGGCCAGGCCCGGAGCCGCGGACCAGCTCGGCCGGCGTCTCGCTCCCGGTCCGGTCGGCGGAGCCGTCCGGCGGCCCGGCGACGCCGTCGCGCTCGTCCTCACCGAACAGATCGTCCTCGATCGAATTGCCCATGACCTGCTGACCCCTGACGTGGTTCCGTGCGTCCGGGCCGCGCGCAGGACGGGGGAGCGCGCGGACCCGGGGGCGCGGCGCGGACCGGCCCCTGTTGCGTGCACTCTATCCCGTGGCCGTCCCGGTGCGCCGGAGGCCGGCGCGCGCCGGGGCCGGGAGCTCAGTCGGAGGAGCTGCCGAAGACGATCTCGTCCCAGCTGGGCACGGAGGAGCGCGCCGAGCGGCGGGCCTTCGCGGTCCGGTTGCGCGGCCGGGGCCGCTCGGGCGCGGCGCCCTCGCCGTCGGCCGGACCGGTGTCCGCGCCCGCCGGCCCGGACTCGTCCCGGGCGTCGGGACGCTCGGAGCCCGCGCCGACGGCGTCCTCGCCACGGCCGGACGCGGGGCGGCCGGCCGGCGACTCCGGGGCCGGGGCCGCCGGCCGGAGCGCGGCGATCGGGCCCGGCACCTCCTGCGCCGGGCGCCCCGGCTCCGACGGGTCCTGGGCGGCGGCAACCTGCTCGGGGACGTCCTGATCGGTCACGTCCTGATCGGTCACGTCCCGCTCAGGGGCGTCCTGCTCGGGGGCGTTCTGCGGGGACGCGTCCTGAACGACGGGCTCCTGCCCCGCGGCACCCTGCCCCGCGGCGCGGGGGGCGGTGCTGCCCTCGGGGTGGGACGGTGCCGTGCCGGGACCGTCCTCGGGCGCATTCTGCGGTGCCGCGGCCTGCGGGGTCGTGTCCGGTGCGGCCGGGGCGGCGTCGGGGAAGCGGGTGGCGGGCTGGAAGGGCCGGTCGAACACCGGGGCGTCCTCCGGCGCGGCCAGCGGTCGGGGACGCCGCTCGACGTGGCCCATGCCCCGGCCCAGCAGCTCGGCCAGGGCGTCGTCGCCCTCCACGTCCTCGCCGATGCGCTGACCGCGCCGGGCCTGCAGGACGTCGAGCAGGTCGTCGGCCTCCACGGCGGAGCGGCGCAGCTGCGTGAGCTCCGGGTCGAGCCCGCCGTCCAGGACGCCGAGGCCGGCGCCGAGCGGCGTGTCCGGGGTGCCCGTCTCGGTGAGGGCCTCGGCCCAGGAACTGGCCGGGCGCACGCTCTGGTTCGCCGGGTTGTAGAGCCACTCGGCCTGGGGCTCGTCCTGGGTGGGGGCGGACCCGGCGTCGGCCACGGAGAACCGGGCGACCACGGTCCACAGGTGGTCCTCGCGCTGCCAGGAGTCCCACTCGAGCGAGGAGGGGTCCACGCCGAGGTCCCCGGCCCGGTGGGCCACGGCCCGGCCCAGGGTCAGCGGCTCGCCCTCGAAGACGGAGTGGTAGCCCCGGTGCGCGGAGCGGTCCTCGATCTCGACCTTCTGCGCCTCGGCGGCGATGTGGGCGCGCTCGGCGAGGATCGGCCACTCGTAGCGGCGGACGCGGGCGGCCTCCCAGCCGCTCTCGGCCACGATCTCCTCGACCGTGGCCCCGGCGCGGAACCGGGCCTGGATCTCGCGCGGACCGAACTGGCCCGTGCCCCGGGGGCGGGCGCCGGCGAGGCGCCGGGCGCGCTGGACGGCCAGGCGCAGCTCCTGGTCGATCCGCAGCAGGCGGCGGGTGCCCGTCTCGTCCTCGACGACCAGGTGCTCACCGTCGTCGTGCACACCTGCCAGGCGCAACTGCTCCATGCTGTCATTCCTCCGGGTGGTTCTCGGGTGCGCTCGCGGTCGTCGAGCGAGGACTGCGCGGCGGGGCCGGTGGCCGCGGGCGTGGTGCCGGTGCGACCCTGCGCCCCAATCCTACTGGCCGCCGCACGGGGGTCGCGGGACGCCGCCCGCGAACCCGTCGGACCGCGTGTTCGCGGGCGGGAGCACGGTTGGATTTTTGCCCTCACATGGTGAACAATCTACGCGATACAGAGCCCGGTGGGCGGCGCGGCAGCCGCCCGAGAGCTCGTGCTGGACCCATCTTGGAGCGAAGACCGACTATGGCCACTGACTACGACGCGCCGCGCAAGCAGGACGACGAGCTCAAGGAGGACTCGATCGAGGAGCTGCAGACGCGCCGCAGCGACCCGCAGTCGGGCAGCGTCGACGAGGACGAGGCGGCGGCGGCCGAGAGCTTCGAGCTGCCCGGTGCGGACCTCTCCAACGAGGAGCTCTCCGTGGTGGTGCTGCCGGCCCAGGAGGACGAGTTCACCTGCGGCTCGTGCTTCCTGGTGCGCCACCGGTCCCAGGTCGCCGAGGAGAAGAACGGCGTCAAGTACTGCATCGAGTGCGTGGGCTGAGCACCGCACCCGCCGGACCGCCCCGGCACCGGAGGAACCCCGCCGCGACGCGTGTCGCGGCGGGGTTCCTCCGTCCGGGTCCGGGCGCCGGGTTCACACCGGCTGGGACAGGACCTCCACGATCCGCTCCGGGTGCCGCGTCGACGTCAGCCAGTACGGGGTCGGGTCCACGGGATCGGTGATGCGGATCCGCACCACGGGGCCCACGGACGCCCGGAAGTTCATGAACGCCCGGCCGTCGAGCTCGGGGCCGCGGACGCGGCGCACCTCGTCACCGCGGAAGGCCTCGGCGGTGCCGACGAAGCGGCGCTCGATCCGGGCCCGGCCGACCTGCAGCGACTCGTCGGTGATCACGATGGAGCTGGTGGAGGCGAGCAGCGCCGCGGCGGCGCCCCCCGCGGCCCCGAGGGCGGCGAGCCCGGCCACCCAGAGGTTGATGGGCGCGAGCGCCACGAGGACGACCAGACCGGTGAAGAGCACGAGGAGCCACATCCACCACGCGGCGGTGAGCTTCTCCTCGTAGAGGACCCGGGTCCCAGGGGTGCCGGCCGGGGACGGTCGGGCGCCGCGGGGGTCGTCGGACGGGGACTCGCTGGAGGAAGCAGGGTGGGACATGGGACAAGGTTCTCACGACCGCGGGCGTGGTCCGGCGCGTTAGAGTGGGGCACTGTGAACGACCAGTCGACAGGCCACCGGCCTTCCCCGGGCCCCGGGCGCCCGCTCAGCATCGCGCTGCAGGCGATCGACCCGGACCTCCCTCTGCCCGTGTACGCGAAGTCCGGCGACGCCGGCGCGGACCTGCGCTCCCGCGCGGACCTGACCCTCGGCCCCGGTGAGCGCGCCCTGGTGCCCACGGGCGTGGCCATCGCGCTGCCCGAGGGCTACGCCGGGTTCGTCCACCCGCGCTCGGGCCTCGCTGCCCGCCACGGCATCACGGTGGTCAACGCCCCCGGGACGGTGGACGCCGGCTACCGGGGGGAGATCATGGTGACGCTGCTCAACACGGACCGGGACGAGCCCTTCCGGGTCAGCCGCGGGGACCGCATCGCCCAGCTCGTGGTGCAGCGCGTGGAGCAGGCCGTCTTCGAGGTCGTCGACGTCCTGCCGGTGTCCGAGCGCGGCGGAACGGGCTTCGGCTCCAGCGGCACCGCCTGACCACGAGCTGACCCGAGAGCTGACGCCACGAGCCGGCACGCGTGCCGGCGGAGGAGGACGAGAACATGTTCGGTCGCAAGAAGAACAAGCCGGCGGCGCAGGACGTCCCGGAGCAGCCGCGGGACGCCCCGGAAGAGAAGCCGGCGCCGCCCCGGGAGCCGCAGGGCCCGCTGGACGTGGCCCAGCTCGAGGACCGGGACGGCTATCTCGACCTGGGCGCGCTGCTCGTGCGTCCCCGGCAGGGCCTGGGGGTGCGCCTGGAGGTCGACGAGCGCACCCAGCGTCCGCGCGCGGTGGCGCTCGACCTCGCCGGCGGCTCGGTGCAGGTCCAGGCGTTCGCCGCGCCCCGGTCCGAGGGGCTGTGGGACGAGGTCCGCCGCGAGCTCGTCCAGTCCCTGCGCGAGGGCAACGGGGAGCCCACGGTGGAGGAGGGGCCCTTCGGGCTCCAGGTGCTCACCCGCTTCCCGGCCACCGCCTCGGACGGGACCCGGGGCTTCCGCCTCGCGCGCTTCGTCGGCATCGACGGTCCCCGCTGGTTCGTGCGCGCGGTGTTCACGGGCACCGCCGCGGTGGCAGCCGAGTCCGCCGCCCTCGAGGAGGTCGTCCGCGAGCTCGTCGTGGTGCGCGGCGACCGTCCCATGCCCCCGCGGGAGCTGCTCCCGCTCACCGTGCCGGAGGGCTCCGTCCGGGCGCCGGCCCCGCAGCCGGAGGCCGGGCCCGTGGCCCCGCCGCGGCGCGGCCCCGAGATCACCGAGATCGGCTGAGCCGTGGCACACGCGCACATCGGCTCACCGCGGGCAGGATCGGCGACGGGAGCGATCGACGTGGTCACCGAGGCGCCCGTGTGCGCCGGGGACCTCGACCCGGCGGCCGCCGGCGGCCGGCACCGGGTGATGGCCACCGGCCAGGTGGTCGAGGTGACGGTGCCCCCGGTGACCGGGGTGCAGAACTACGCGGCGCTGCTCGTGCCGGAGTGCGACCGGGATCCCGACGCCCCCGAGCCCCGGGCGCTGCTGCTCGTGTGGCAGGGCCAGCGCAGCGTGCCGGGCGTGACCGCCGGGACGCGGCTGCGCTGCGTGGGGGTCGTGAGCTTCCGCGACGGCCGCCCCACCATGTTCAACCCGCGCTACGAGATCATCGCCAAGCAGGTCAGCAGATAGGACGGAACAGCACATGTGGCAGGTCGACGGATGACACGTCCCGGGGAGCCGGACGAGACGGCGGGCCCCGCCCCGCGCCGCGCCGGGATGGAGGACTCGATGGCCGCCTACGCGGCCCGCTCCGGCATGCGGCGCAAGGACAACGGCCAGCTCGACGTGCTGCACGCCGTCGGGGGCTGGCGGGGCCTGGCCGAGACGATCCTGCCGGGCTTCGTGTTCCTGGCCGTGCTCCTGGTGGGCAACACCCTGGGCGTGGCCCTGCTGGCGTCCCTCGGGACCGCGGCCGCGTTCACGGTGCTGCGCCTGGCCCAGCGGCAGAGTCTCGTCCAGGCGGTCTCCGGTGTGGTGGGCGTGGGCGTGTGCGCGCTGTTCGCCCGCGCCACCGGCGAGGCCCTGGACTACTACGTCCCCGGGTTCTGGATCAACACGGTCTCCTTCGTGGGCCTGGGGATCTCGCTGCTCGCCGGCTGGCCGCTGCTCGGGGTGTTCTACGGCTACATCCGCGGGGAGGGCACCCAGTGGCGCGACGTCCCGGTGCGCCGGCGCGCGTACCGGGTGGCCACGGTGATGCTCATGGCCATGTTCGCGGCCCGGCTCCTGGTGCAGGTGCCGCTGTACTTCGCGGAGAACCTCACCGGGCTGGGCGTGGCCCGGCTGGTCATGGGCGTGCCCCTGTACGCGCTGACGCTGTGGCTGGCGTGGCTGGTCTCCCGGCCGCCGGAGCAGATCGCCGCCGAGCAGGACGGCACCGAGCAGGACGGAGCCGCGGGGGACAGGGCCGGCTAAGCCGCCCGGCCGGGCTCAGCCCTCGAACGGCTCGTGCTGGTCGGCGGTCGTGAACATCGCGCGCAGCTGCCCCTCGCCCTCGGCGGTGGAGACGAAGAAGAGCTGGTCGGCGCCCTCCAGCACGTCGTCGCCGGAGGGTGTGATGGGCACGCCGTCGCGCAGGATCGCCACGAGCGTGACGTCCGGGGGCCACGGCACCTGGGAGACCATCGAGGCGATGACCGGGTGCTCGTGCGGGACGGTGTAGGCGGAGAGGGTCGCCCCGCCCGTCTGCAGGGTCAGCAGCCGCACCACGTCGCCCACCTCCACGGCCTCCTCGACGAGCGCCGTCATCAGCCGCGGCGTGGACACGGCCACGTCCACGCCCCAGGCGTCGTCGAAGAGCCACTCGTTCTTGGGGTTGTTCACCCGCCCCACCGTGCGGGGCACGCCGAACTCGCTGCGCGCCAGCAGGGAGACCACCAGGTTCGCCTTGTCGTCGCCCGTGGCGGCGACGACGACGTCGGTCTGCTCCAGGCCGCCCTCCCGCAGCGTGGACAGCTCGCAGGCGTCGCCGATGATCCACTGGGCCCCGCGCAGGTCGGAGCGACCGATCACCTCGGGCTTCTCGTCGAAGATCACCACCTCGTGGTGGTGGGAGAGCAGCTCCCGGGCGATCGAGGCCCCTACGGCGCCCGCGCCCACGACGACCACGCGCATCAGTTGCCTCCCGGGTAGGTGGTGCGGTCGGCGCCGGACGCGTCCTCGGCGTCGCGGCGCAGGGAGTTGGCGAAGTCCAGGACGTCCGGGTCCGGCGGGCGGGAGAGGATGCGCGAGATCGCCTCCACCTCGCCCGTGCGCATCATCGCGTGCACCACGTCCCCCTGCTGGTAGCTGGTGTCCGGGCCGGGCAGGACGCCCTCCCCGAAGCGGGTCACGAAGGCCACGCGCACGCCGGCGGCCTCCTCGATCGCCTCCAGGTGCAGGCCCGACCACGAGTCGTCGAGGGACAGCTCGCCCAGCTGCAGCCGGCCCGAGGCCTCCCGGAAGTCGGCGGTGATCGACTGCTCGGGCAGGATCCGGCGCAGCGCCTGGTCCGCGCTCCAGCGCACGGCGGCGACCGTGGGGATGCCCAGGCGCTGGTAGAACTCCGCGCGGGAGGGGTCGTAGATGCGGGCGACCACGTGGCGGACCTTGAAGGTCTCGCGCGCGACCCGCGCGGCGATGATGTTGGAGTTGTCCCCGCTGGAGACGGCCGCGAACGCGTAGGCCTCCTCGATCCCGGCCCGGCGCAGCACCTCGCGGTCGAAGCCCAGCCCGGTGACCTTCTTGCCCTCGAATGACTTGCGCAGCCGGCGGAAGGCCCGGTCGTCCTGGTCGATCACCGCCACGGTGTGCCCGGAGTCCTCCAGGGTGTGCGCGACCATCACGCCGACGCGCCCCACTCCCATGATCACGAAATGCGCCATGTCCTCAGCCTAGGCCACGCGGGGCGGCGCACCTCACGCCCGTCCCGGCGGACAATCGGTGCCGGACGGACTACCGTGGGGAGCCGTGCAGAGCATTCCCCGGGCGCTGCGCCGCGCACTCGTCGGCAAGCCCATCCACAACGAGCGGTTCCACGACGCCGTGCTGCCCAAGCGCACGGCGCTGCCGGTCTTCTCGGCGGACGCGCTGTCCTCGGTGGCCTACGCGCCGGACGAGATCATCCTCACGCTCGCCCTGGCGGGGACCACGGCGGTCGCGATCTCCCCGTGGGTGGGCCTGGCCGTGCTCGTGGTGCTCGCCGTGGTCATCGCCGCCTACCGGCAGAACGTGCGCGCCTACCCCTCCGGCGGCGGCGACTACGAGATCGTCTCCAAGAACCTCGGGCGCACCGCCGGCGTGGGGGTCGGGGCGGCCCTGATGGCCGACTACACGCTGGTTGTGGCGGTGTCCATGGCCACCGCCGCGCAGTACGTCACGGCGGCCCTGCCCGGCCTGGCCGACCGGCGGGTGGAGCTCGCGGTGGTGGGGGTGCTGCTCGTCGGGCTGCTCAACCTGCGCGGACTGGCCTTCATCGGCCGGGCCGCCGCGGTGCCCACCTACTTCTTCCTGGCCGTGCTCGCCGCGCTGCTGCTCGTGGGCGTGGGCCAGGACCTCACCGGCTCCCTGGGGCAGGCCCCGAGCGCGGACCGGGAGGTCCTTCCCGCCGCCGGCTTCGACGCCGGGCTGACCGGCCTGGCGGGGGCGCTGCTGGTGCTCCGGGCCTTCTCCTCCGGGGCCGTGGCGCTGACCGGCGTGGAGACCATCACCAACTCCGTGCCCTACTTCCGCAAGCCGCGCGCCGCCAACGCGGCCGCCACCCTCGGCCTGCTGGGCGCGCTCTCGGCGGCCCTGCTCGCCGGGGTCATGTACCTCGCGGACCGCACGGACGTCGTCGTCGTGGGCAACCCCGAGGAGCAGCTGCTGGTCGACGGCCGGCTCCCCGCCCCGGACTTCTTCCAGGACCCGGTCCTGGGCCAGCTCGCCAAGACCGTCTTCGGCACCGACTCCCTGTGGTTCTACGTGCTCGTGGCCGCGACCGTCGGGGTGCTGATCCTCGCCGCGAACACGGCCTTCTCCGGGTTCCCCACGCTGGCCTCCCGACTGGCGCGCGACGCCTTCCTGCCGAGGCAGCTGCAGGCGCGCGGGGACCGGTTCGCCTTCACCAACGGCATCCTGCTGCTGCTGCTCGTGGCCGTGGTCCTCATCGTCGCGTTCGGGGCCAACGTCAACAGCCTCATCCAGCTCTACATCGTGGGCGTGTTCGTCTCCTTCACCCTCACCCAGGCGGGCATGGTCCGGCACTGGGGGCGGGTCCGGCGGATGCGGCCCCACCCCGGGGTGCGCCGGGAGCTGTTCGGCCGCCGGGCGGTGGCGCTGGTCGCCTTCGTGCTGTGCGCGGCCGTGCTCGTGGTCGTGCTCGTGACCAAGCTGACCCAGGGCGCGTGGATCACCCTGGTGGCCATCGTGCTGCTCAGCGCCGTGATGGCCGGCGTCCGCCGGCACTACGACGCCGTGGACGCCGAGCTCGCCCTGCAGCCCGACTCCCCGGTGCGGGCCCTGCCCTCCCGGGTGCACGCCATCATCTACGTCTCCTCCGTGCGCAAGCCCCTCATGCGCGCCCTCGCCTACGCCCGGGCCTCCCGGCCCTCGACCCTCGAGGCGGTGGTGGTGGACACCAACGCCGCCGCCACCCGGCGGATCCTCGACGAGTGGCAGCGGCTCGAGATCCCGGTGCCCGTCACCGTGCTCGACGCCCCCTACCGGGACACCATCGGCCCCGTGGTCGACCACGTGCGCGGGGTCCGCCGGAAGTCCCCGCGGGACCTGGTCGTGGTCTACCTGCCCGAGTACGTGGTGCGCCACCGCTGGGAGCGGCTGCTGCACAACCAGGCGATCCGCCCGCTGCGCGCCCGCCTGCACCAGGAGCGCGGGGTCATGACGGCCTCCGTGCCCTGGCACCTGTCCTCGGCCGCCGGCCAGGACGTCGGCCCCGAGTCCGCCCCCGCCCCCCAGCAGAGAGCCGCCCGCCCGTGACCTCCCCGCACCCCCCGGCCACTCCCGACGAGCACGACGAGCTCGAGCTGCGCCTCGGCCCGATCGCCCACGGCGGCCACACCGTGGCCCGCACCGGCGAGGGCCGGGTGGTGTTCGTCCGCCACGGCCTGCCCGGTGAGCTGGTCCGCGTCCGGCTCACGGAGGCCGGGGCCGAGGCACGCTTCTGGCGCGGCGACGTGGTGGCGGTCCTGGAGGCCGACCCCGGCCGCCGCGACCGGCACGTCTGGGCACCGGCCGACGCCCTCCTGACCTGGCGGCGCGGCGAGCCGCCCGTGGGCGGGGCGGAGTTCGGCCACGCCGAGCTCCCGGCCCAGCGCCGGCTGAAGGCCGCCGTGGTCGCCGAGCAGCTCTCCCGCCTGGCGGGTCTCGAGACCGTGGTGGAGGTCGAGGCCATGCCCGGGGAGGACCCCCTGGGCCTGGGCTGGCGGACCCGGGCCCACTTCGCCGTGGACGCCGCCGGGCGGATCGGGATGCACCCCCACCGCGATGCCGCCGTCGTCCCGGTCGAGAGCTTCCCGCTCGTCGTCCCGGCCATCGACGAGCTGAGGCTCTCCGCGCTGGACCTGCGGGGCGCGGTGCGCGTGGACGTCGCGGCCCCGGCCGGCGGCGGGACGCCGCTGGTCCACCTGTCCCTGGCCGCCGGCGCCGACCGGCAGCGGCTGCACCGGGAGCTGGACCGCCTCGCCGCCGGCCGGGAGGTCTCCGTCACCGCCCGCGCCGAGGACTCGCGCGAGCTCGAGACGTGGTCGGGGCGGCCCGCCGTCGTCGAGCACGCCGGCGCCCACCGCTGGGAGGTCTCGGCCGAGGGCTTCTGGCAGATCCACCGCAGCGCCCCCGGCCTGCTGCTCGAGGCGGTGCCTGCCGCGGCCGGGGCCCGCCCGGGGGAGCACGCCCTCGACCTCTACGCCGGCGCGGGCCTGTTCACGGCCGCGCTCGCCGACGCGGTCGGCCCCGCCGGGTCCGTGCTCGCCGTCGAGGGGTCGCCCCTCACCAGCGCCGACGCGCGGCGCACCTTCACGGACCGCCCGCAGGTCCGGGTGGAGCGCGGCAGCGTCGACAAGGTCGCGGCCCGGCTCTGGCCGGGCACCGCCGCGCCCCGGAGGCGGAGGTCCCCGGGACGGGCCCGGGCGGCGGACCGGCCGGACGTCGTGGTCCTGGACCCGCCCCGGGCCGGCGCCGGGCGGGTCGTGGTGGACCAGCTCGTGGCCCTGGCCCCGCGCCGGATCGCCTACCTCGCCTGCGACCCGGCCACCCTGGCGCGGGACCTCGGCCGGTTCCGCCGGGCCGGGTGGCGGGTGCGGTCGGTGCGGGCCTTCGACATGTACCCCAACACCCACCACGTCGAGACCCTGGCGGTCCTGGAGCCCTGACCCGCGCCCGGTTGTGTCGCCGGGCCGACGGCCGCTCGGGAGCCACCGCGCCCGATCGGGCTACACTGACAGGTGACTGTTCACGGGAGAACGCCCGGCACTTCGCCGGGATCCTCCCGCGGGCGTTTCCATGACGGTGGCGAGAGGAGTTCCACGCATATGAGCACGGTGGACAGCTTCGGAGCCAAGGGCGTTCTCGACGTCGACGGCACCGAATACGAGATTTTCCGACTGAACACGCTGGAGGGGGCGCAGAAGCTCCCGTACAGCCTCAAGGTTCTGCTCGAGAACCTGTTGCGCACCGAGGACGGCGCCAACATCACCTCCGAGCACATCGAGGCCCTGGCCGGCTGGGACCCGGAGGCCGAGCCCAGCATCGAGATCCAGTTCACCCCGGGCCGTGTCATCATGCAGGACTTCACCGGCGTGCCCTGCATCGTCGACCTCGCCACGATGCGCGAGGCCGTCGCGGACCTCGGCGGCGACCCCGCCCGGGTGAACCCGCTCGCGCCCGCCGAGCTCGTCATCGACCACTCCGTGCAGATCGACTCGTTCGGCAGCCGGGAGTCGATCGAGCGCAACATGGACATCGAGTACCAGCGCAACGGCGAGCGGTACCAGTTCCTGCGCTGGGGCCAGACCGCCTTCGACGACTTCAAGGTCGTGCCCCCGGGCATGGGCATCGTCCACCAGGTCAACATCGAGAACCTGGCCCGCGTCGTCATGACCCGCGAGGTCGACGGCGTCCTGCGCGCCTACCCGGACACCTGCGTGGGCACCGACTCGCACACGACCATGGAGAACGGCCTGGGCGTGCTCGGCTGGGGCGTGGGCGGCATCGAGGCCGAGGCCGCGATGCTCGGCCAGCCCATCTCGATGCTCATCCCGCGCGTGGTCGGCTTCAAGCTCACCGGCGAGATCCCGGCGGGCGCCACGGCCACCGACGTGGTGCTCACCATCACCGAGATGCTCCGCGAGCACGGCGTGGTCGGCAAGTTCGTCGAGTTCTACGGCGAGGGCGTGGGCGCGGTGCCCCTGGCCAACCGCGCGACGATCGGCAACATGAGCCCCGAGTTCGGCTCGACCGCCGCGATCTTCCCGATCGACGACGTCACCCTGGACTACCTGCGCCTGACCGGGCGCTCCGACGAGCAGGTCGCGCTCGTCGAGGCGTACGTGAAGGAACAGGGGATGTGGCACGACCCGGCCGAGGAGATCACCTTCTCGGAGTACCTCGAGCTGGACCTTTCCACCGTGGTTCCCTCGATCTCCGGGCCCAAGCGCCCCCAGGACCGCATCTCGCTCACCGACGCGAAGGCGCAGTTCCACGAGGACATCAAGAACTACGCCACCCACGTGGACGAGGACGTCACCGCCGGCAACTCCGCCGACGACGCCTCCGCCCAGTCGTTCCCGGCCTCCGACGCCCCGGCCTACAGCCCGGGCGACCAGCAGACCGAGGCCGACCGCCCGCGCGAGCACCACGCGTACGCCGAGAACGGCCGACCGACCAAGCAGGTCCCCGTGTCCATGCCCGACGGCCGGGAGTTCGAGCTCGACCACGGCGCGGTGTCGATCGCCTCGATCACCTCGTGCACCAACACCTCCAACCCCTCGGTCATGATGGCCGCGGCGGTGCTGGCCCGCAACGCCGTCGAGAAGGGCCTGAAGGCGAAGCCGTGGGTCAAGACCTCGATCGCACCGGGCTCCAAGGTCGTCACCGACTACTACGAGAAGTCCGGTCTGGTGCCGGCGCTGGAGGAGCTCGGCTTCTACATCGTGGGCTACGGCTGCACCACCTGCATCGGCAACTCGGGGCCGCTGGAGGAGGAGATCTCCCAGGCCATCCAGGACAACGACCTGGCCGTGACCTCGGTGCTCTCCGGCAACCGCAACTTCGAGGGCCGGATCAACCCGGACGTGAAGATGAACTACCTGGCGTCCCCGCCGCTGGTCATCGCCTACGCCCTGGCCGGCAACATGGACTTCGACTTCGAGAGCGAGCCCCTGGGCCAGGACGCGGACGGCAACGACGTCTACCTCAAGGACATCTGGCCGGAGCCGGCCGAGGTGCAGAAGATCATCGACGCGTCCATCGACACGGAGATGTTCACCCGCGAGTACGGCACCATCTTCGACGGTGACGAGCGCTGGCAGAACCTGGACACCCCCACCGGCAAGACCTTCGAGTGGAACCCGCAGTCCACCTACGTGCGCAAGCCCCCGTACTTCGAGGGAATGACGATGGAGACGACCCCGGTCGAGGACATCTCCGGCGCGCGGGTGCTGCTGAAGCTGGGCGACTCGGTCACCACCGACCACATCTCCCCGGCGGGCTCCTTCAAGTCCGACACCCCGGCCGGCCAGTACCTCATCGCCAACGGCGTGGAGCGCAAGGACTTCAACTCCTACGGCTCCCGGCGCGGCAACCACGAGGTCATGATCCGCGGCACCTTCGCCAACATCCGGATCAAGAACCAGCTGCTGGACGGCGTGGAGGGCGGCTTCACCCGCGACTTCACCCAGGAGGGCGGCCCCCAGGCCGCCGTGTACGACGCCGCGATGAACTACCAGCAGGCCGGCGTCCCGCTGGTCGTGCTGGGCGGCAAGGAGTACGGCTCCGGGTCCTCGCGCGACTGGGCCGCCAAGGGCACCTCGCTGCTGGGCGTCAAGGCCGTCATCGCCCAGAGCTACGAGCGCATCCACCGCTCGAACCTCATCGGCATGGGCGTGCTGCCGCTGCAGTTCCCGGCCGGGGAGTCCGCCGACTCCCTCGGCCTGGACGGCACCGAGACCTTCGCGATCGAGGGGGTGACCGCGCTCAACGAGGGCACCACCCCCAAGACGCTGAAGGTCACCGCCACGAAGGAGGACGGCTCCACGGTCGAGTTCGACGCGGTCCTGCGCATCGACACGCCGGGCGAGGCGGATTACTACCGCAACGGCGGGATCCTGCAGTACGTGCTGCGGCAGATCGCCAAGTAGGTCCCCGGGCGCGCTCCGGCGCCCCGGGAGAGCACGGGCGAGCGGTCGCCCGGTCCTGATCCAGGACGCACGAGGGGCCCGGTCCGGCGACGGACCGGGCCCCTCGTGCTGCCCGGGGGTGTCGGGGCGAGCGAGTAGGATCGGGGGAACGCGCCGCCCCGGCGACCCCGGAGCGGCCGACCACGACGCCGAGGAGTGCGGGAGGAAGCATGAGCGTGCTGGAACGGGTGTCCGGGCCCGAGGACCTCGCGGGGCTGACCCGCGCGGAGCTGACCGAGCTGGCCGCCGAGATCCGTGACTTCCTCGTCACCCACGTCTCCGCGACCGGGGGCCACCTGGGGCCGAACCTGGGGGTCGTGGAGCTGACCATGGCGGTCCACCGCGTCTTCGACTCGCCCAAGGACTCCGTGGTCTTCGACACCGGGCACCAGTCCTACGTGCACAAGCTGCTCACGGGCCGCCAGGACTTCCGCACGCTGCGCCAGGAGGGCGGCCTCGCCGGCTACCCGGACCGGGCGGAGTCGGTGCACGACATCGTCGAGTCCTCGCACGCGTCGTCGTCCCTGTCCTGGGCGGACGGGATCTCCCGCGGCTACGCCATGACGGGGCAGTCCGACCGGCACACCGTGGTGCTCGTCGGGGACGGCGCGCTGACCGGCGGCATGGCGTGGGAGGCCGTGAACAACATCGCCTCCGACCGCGACCGCAAGGTCGTGATCGTGGTCAACGACAACGGCCGCTCCTACGCCCCCACGGTGGGCGGGTTCGCCAACCACCTGGCCGAGCTGCAGGCGAGCGTGCAGCAGGGCGTGGACGCGGTGCGCACCGACCGGCGCTACGAGCAGACCCTCGAGTCGGTGAAGAACCTGCTGAAGCACTCCGGGCCGGTGGGGGAGATGCTCTACCGGGGCCTGCACGGCATGAAGCAGGGCCTGAAGGACGTCGTGGTCCCGCAAGGGATCTTCGAGGACCTCGGCATGAAGTACCTGGGCCCGGTGGACGGCCACGACCTCGAGGCGGTCGAGCAGGCGCTGAGCAACGCCAAGAACTACGGCGGACCCGTGATCGTGCACGCCATCACGGAGAAGGGCCACGGGTACGCGCCCGCGATCGCCCACGAGGACGACCAGTTCCACGCCGTGGGCGTCATCGACCCCGTCACGGGACGCTCCACCGCGACGAGCTCCGAGCGCAGCTGGACGGCCGTGTTCCGGGACGAGATCGCCCGGATCGCCGACGAGCGCGAGGACGTCGTCGGCATCACCGGGGCCATGCTCATCCCGGTGGGGCTGCAGAAGATGCAGGCCGCCCACCCCGACCGCGTGGTGGACGTGGGCATCGCCGAGCAGCACGCCGTGGCGATGGCCGCGGGCATGGCCTACGGCGGGCTCCACCCCGTGGTCGCCCTGTACGCCACGTTCCTCAACCGCGGCTTCGACCAGCTGCTCATGGACGTGGCCCTGCACCGCGCCGGGGTGACCCTGGTCCTGGACCGGGCCGGGGTCACCGGACCGGACGGGCCGAGCCACCACGGCATGTGGGACCTGGCGCTGCTCCAGATCGTCCCCGGGCTGCACCTCGCCGCCCCACGGGACGAACCCACCCTGGTCGAGGAGCTGCGCGAGGCGGTGGCCGTCGGCGACGCCCCCACGGTCATCCGCTACCCCAAGGGGTCCGTGGGCACGCCCGTCCCGGCGGTCGAGCGGCTCGGCGACGGCGTGGACGTCCTCGCCCGCCGCGGCGGTGAGAGCGGCACCGAGGGGGCCCGCCGCGACGTCCTGATCGTCTCCGTGGGCGCCATGAGCGGGCTGTCCCTCGACGTCGCCGACCGGCTGGAGGCCCACGGGGTGTCCTCCACCGTGGTCGACCCCCGGTGGGTGCTCCCGGTGCCCGGGTCGGTCATCGAGCTCGCCGCCCAGCACCGGATCGTGGTCGTCGTGGAGGACGGGGTGCGCGCGGGCGGGATCGGCTCGAGGATCCGGCAGGAGATGCGCGCCGCCGGCGTCGACACCGCCCTCAACGAGGTCGGCCTGCCGACCCGGTTCCTCGCGCACGGCTCGCGCTCCCAGGTCCTGGAGCGGGTGGGGCTGACCGCCCAGCGCGTCGCCCAGGACACGCTCGCCTCCGTGCTCGGCACCCGGGTGCCCTACGCCCGCCCGGTCGAGGCGGAGGACACCGAGGTCCTCCCCGACACGGCCCGGGACAGCACGTCGCTGCCGCGGCCGGGCCGGGGCTGAGCGGCTCAGCCCAGCAGGATCCGGCCCTCCCGGACGGCCACCGGGTACGGCGTGAGCCCCGTCCGGGCAGGTCCGCCCCGGACCTCCCCGGTGGCGAGGTCGAACTGCGAGGCGTGGCAGGGGCAGACGTAGAGCTGCTCCTCGGGCACGACCATGCAGCCCTGGTGCGGGCACACGGGGGAGAACGCCACGACGGTGTCCTCGGCGGGCCGGGCCACCACTGCCTGCACGCCGTCCCGGTCCACCTTGACGCCGGAGCCCACGGGCACGTCCCCGACCGCGCCCGCGTCCACGGGCCGGGCGGGTCCGTCCGGCGGCCCGTCCTGGCCGCCGCAGGCGCTCAGTGCCGCCGCGGCGCCGAGGCCCGCGCCGGCCACGCCCAGGACCGTGCGCCGGGGCAGTGCCGTGGGGGCGGTGGAGGCGTCGGGATCGGCCATGGTGGTCCTCTCGTCGGCGGTGCTGCGGGTGCACCGCCAGTCTAGGCGCCGCCGCCGACGGGCCGGCCGGAGCTCCACCGGTGAGGTCGAACGGTGCGGTTGAACGGCGCGGTCGAGGGATGTGCTCCGGGCGTGCGCCCGGGCGGGGCGGGTGATCGCTCTCAGCGGAGACCGGCGGGAGCAGTGTCGGCCACAGCATGTGATCAGTAGGATGATGATGACAACAGACACCGGGGACGAGCCGTGCACCAGAGGCTCCGACCCGTTCCCGGCCGCCGCGCCGGGACGGACGGAAGGACAGCACCATGATCAAGCGACTCATCTTCGTGACCGGTTTCGGCGTCGGCTTCGTGGTCGGCTCGGCCTCGGGCCGCCAGAGCTACGAGGCCCTGAAGCAGAACGCCATGAAGACCTGGCAGGACCCCAAGGTGCAGGCGAAGGTCTCCGAGGGCACCGACTGGGTCAAGTCGGAGGTGCCCGTGGTCGGCGGCAAGCTCGCCGACTCCGCCAAGAAGGCCGCCGACACGGTGGGCACGAAGGCCTCGGACGCGTCCTCGACGGTCAAGGACAAGGTCTCCGGCTCCTCGGGCGGCACCGACGCGGCGACCGGCACCTCCACCACCGGCTACGCGGATCTGCAGACGGCGAAGCCGGTCACTCCGGAGAGCCCGCTGGAGCCCGCCGAGCCGCAGCCGGCCCCCGGCGACACCCAGAGCTGATCCCAGCAGCCCCGTGACGGGCCCCGGCCGACGGCCGGGGCCCGTCGTCGTGCCGTCCCGCGAGGCGCCCGGCCCGAGACGGCACCGACCGGAGACGGCACCGACCGGGGGCGGCACCGACCGGCTGCCGCAGGCCGTGCGGTTCAGGCCGCGGGGGCTCCCTGGCCGCCGGCGGGAGAGTGCCCGGTCCCGGGCTGCTCGTCCTGCACCTGCTCGGTCTGGGACGGCTCGACCTGAGGGGGCTCGGCCTGGGGCTGCTGCTCGGCGTGGCGGGCGGCGCGCTTGCGGGCCCGCAGCTCCCGCCACGCCGCGCCGATGACGGGGGCCGTGAGCTGGACCTGCCAGCGGCGGGCGCCGAGGTCGCGCAGCCGGTCGGCCACCGCCTGGTCACCGGTGCTCTTGGGGGGCTGCCAGCAGAACCGGCGCAGGTGCTCCGGGGTGAGCAGGTTCTCGGTCGGCAGCCCGTGCTCCTCCGCCAGCTCGGTCACGACCGGCTTGAGGACCTTCAGGCGGGCGGCGGCCTCGGGGCGCTTGGCCTCCCAGGCCTTCACGGGCGGCAGGGCGTCGGACCGCACGGTGACGGGGACGAGCTCGGTGGCGTTGCGGGCCTCGGCGATCGCCCGCAGCCACCGGGGAGCCTCCCGCGCGGCCTGCCGTCCGTGGAATCCGGGGGTGGCCAGCAGCTGGGGCACGGTCCGCGGCATGGCGGAGGCCGCCGCCACGAGAGCCGCGTCCGGCAGCAGCCGGCTGGGGGAGAGGTCCTTGTGCCGGGCCAGCGCTTCGCGCTCCTCCCACAGCAGGCGCAGCGCGGTGAGCTGGCGACGGCCCTTGACCTTGGTGATCCCGGAGGTCCTGCGCCACGGGTCCTGGCGCGGCGGGGCGGGCGGAGCCGTGCGCACGGCCTCGAACTCCTCCAGGGCCCACTCGAGCTTGCCCTGCTCCCGGAGCAGGTCCTCCATCGCCCAGCGCAGCGGAATCAGCATCTCCACGTCGAGGGCAGCGTAGTTGAGCCAGTCCTGCGGCAGGGGCCGCTTGGACCAGTCGACGGCGGAGTGCTCCTTCGCCAGCGTGTAGCCGAGCAGCTCCTCCGTCTCTGCGGCCAGCCCCACCCGGCGGAGCCCGGCGATGCGCCCGCCCAGCTCGGTGTCGAAGAGCTGGTCCGGCTCCATGTCCAGGGCCCGCAGCGAGGGCAGGTCCTGGGTGGCGGCGTGCAGCACCCACTCCACGCCGGCGAGCGCCTCGTTCAGCACGGCCAGCGACCCGGTGGCCTCGGGGTCGATCAGCACGGTGCCCACGCCCTCGCGGCGGAGCTGGACGAGGAAGGCGCGCTGGCCGTAGCGGAAGCCGGAGGCGCGCTCGGTGTCGATCGCGGCCGGGCCCGTCCCCCCGGCCACGGCGGCGGCGGCCCGCTCGAGCCCGGCCACGGTCTCGACGACGGGCGGGACGCCGTCGAACGGGGCCGCGAGGTGGACGCTGTCGGGGATCTCGTAGTCCTCGAATCCGGCGACCACCGGGGTCGGGGACTCGTCGGGCGCGGATCGGCGGTCGGCTGGGCTGGTCAAGGGGCGTCTTCGATTCTGTGTCGGCCCCGTCGGGGCGCGGTCGGTTCGGTGGTCAGCGGCGCGGGTGCAGCACGGTCACCCCGCGCGGGTAGGGCGGCAGGCCCGCGAAGGCGCAGACCGTGTCCGCCCAGGCGGCGAGGTGCGGCTCCACGTCGGACCCGTGGGGCGTCCAGGACGCCCGCAGCTCGACGTCGGCCCCCTCGAGCTGGTCGCCGAGGGTCCCGAAGCCCTCGGCGAGGACCCGGGACGCGGTGCCGCCCTCCCGAGAGTATCCGGCCCGGTGGCGCCGCAGGGACTCGAGCAGCCGGGTCCAGGCGAGCAGCCCGGCGGTGTCGTCGCTCCCGACCTCCCGGCCCACGGCCGCCCGCGCCCAGGTGACGATGCGGAGGGGCCCGCCCCAGGCCTCGGGCTCGGAGGGGTCGAACAGCAGCACGAAGCGGCCTGCGGCCAGCTCGTCCGCCGGTCCCCGGGCCCCGAGCTCGTCGGCCGGGGAGGCCGTGCGCGGCCGGGGCGGGAGCGGCGTGCCGGGCTCCGCCGCCGGGCCGGCGGGCGGGGCCGGCGGCTGCCGCACCTCCGCGCGCACCGCGGCCGCGAAGGGGGCCAGGTGCGTGGGCGCGGGGATCTCGGTGAGCTCGATGCCGTCCCGGTACGAGGTGCGGAGCAGGTGCTCCAGGGCCTCCTGGAAGCCCTGGGACACCCCTGAGAGGTCGTTCACGGTGCTCACACTGGAAGGGTAGGCCGTCCGGGCGCCGGCGTGGCCGGTGCCACGCCGCGCGCGGGCCCACCGGTCACGAGGAGGCGGGCACCAGCCGGACCGAGACGGAGTTGATGCAGTACCGCAGGTCGGTCGGGGTCGGGAAGCCCTCTCCGCCGAAGACGTGGCCCATGTGCGAGTCGCAGGCGGCGCACCGGACCTCCACCCGCTCCATGCCCAGGGCGGTGTCCTTGATGTAGCGGACCCGGTCCTCCGCGAGCGGGGCGTAGAAGGAGGGCCACCCGCAGTGGGCGTCGAACTTCGTCTCCGAGCGGAACAGCTCGGCGCCGCACGCACGGCAGGTGTACACGCCCTCGGTCTGGGTGTTCCAGTACTCGCCCGTGAAGGGCCGTTCCGTCCCGGCCTCCCGCAGCACGTGGTACTCCTCGGGGGACAGGATCGAGCGCCAGTCCTGCTCGGTCCGGTCGGTGGGCTCGGGGCGGTCGTCGTGCCTGGTGGTCTCGCTCATGGTGTCGTCCTCCGGGATCGGGCGGGTGGTCGGGCGGGTGGTCCGGCCGGCGGCCCGGGAACCGGAGCACCCGGCAGGGACAACGACGTGCCCCTCCGGGTTATGCCCGCGGCCCCGTGGAAGACTGGTGGCATGCCTCGACGCTTCCGCCCGGCCCCCGTCGCGCCCCCCGCGGCGCCGCCCGCTCCCGCCACGGCGTGGGCCCGCGGCGCGGTGGTCGGCGCCGCCGCCACCGTGGGCGCGGCCTCCCTGTCCTTCGGGCTCTCCAGCGCCGCCGCGGCCTACTTCGCCCGGCAGGTCGTGGTGCCGCCGAAGTACCGTTCCGAGGACCTGCCCGTCCTCGGGCTGACCCGCACCGGCGAGGACGGGGACCCGGCCGCGACGACCCTCGTGAAGCTGCCGGCCACGGTGGACACGACCGTGGCGGGCACCTACAGCCTGCGCTTCGACGCCGGCCGCGGCCACGCCCGGATCGGCGCGATCCGCTCCTACTCCCCGCAGGAGGGCACCGTGACCCGGGTGGTGGAGGAGGTCTACACGGGGGACCTCGCGAAGGCCTCCCGCGGCTTCTGGTCCGGGACCGTCTACCCGGACCCCGGTGCGGCCGGGCTGCCGTTCGAGGAGGTCGAGATCCCCATCGAGGTCGGCCCGGCGCCCTGCTGGGTCGTGCCCGCCGAGGGCGGGCCCACCCCGGAGGGCGAGCGGCCGCGGGAGCTGCCCGGGCCGTGGGCGATCATGGTGCACGGCCGCGGGGCCAACCGGATGGAGACGGTGCGCGCGGTGCCCGTGGCCCGGGAGCTCGGGCTGACCTCCCTGCTGATCTCCTACCGCAACGACCGCGAGGCGCCGCCCACCCACGACTTCCGGTACGGGCTGGGGTTCACGGAGTGGAAGGACGTGCAGACGGCGATCAGCTACGCCAAGTCCCGCGGCGCCACGCAGATCGTGCTCTTCGGCTGGTCCATGGGCGGGGCCATCTCCCTGCAGACGGCCGATCTCTCCTTCTACCGCGACGACATCGCCGCCCTGGTGCTGACCGGGCCGGTCGTGGACTGGTTCGAGCTGATCGCCCACCACTCCCGCACCCGGCGCATCCCCTCCGGGATCGGACGGCTGGCCACCAGCCTCATCTCGCACCCGGGGGGCCGGATGCTGACCGGACTCGCCGCGCCGGTGGATCTCAAGGCCCTCGACTGGCTCTCCCGCAGCGAGCAGCTGCACACGCCCACCCTGGTGCTGCACTCCGTGGACGACGAGTTCGTCCCCGCCGCCAGCTCCCGCCGGCTCGCGGAGCTGAACCGGCTCGTGGAGTTCGTGCCGTTCACCCGCGCCCGGCACACCAAGGAGTGGAACGTGGACCCGCGGCGCTGGGAGGACGCGGTGCGGAGCTGGCTGCCGGAGCGGTTGGCGCAGGACGCCCTGCCGGCCGGAGGAGCCGGGGCCGCGCGGCCCTGAGCCCGGTCAGCTCCGCAGGGCCGCCGTGCAGCCGCCGGTGAGCCGCAGCAGCTCGGCCGGGGCAAGCTCCACGTCCAGGCCGCGGCGCCCGCCGGAGACGAGCACCGTGGCCCACCCGAGCGCGGAGTCGTCCAGCAGGGTGGGGGAGGGGGTCTTCTGGCCCAGCGGGGAGATGCCCCCCACCACGTAGCCGGTGCGCCGCTCCGCCAGCCTGGGCTCGGCCAGGGCGGCCCTCTTCCAGCCCAGCGCAGCTGCGGCCGCGCGCACGGACAGCCGGGCGGAGACGGGCAGCACCGCCACCGCCCAGTCGCGCTCGTGGACGAGCATGAGGGTCTTGAACACCTGCGCGGGGTCGCGGCCCAGCGCGGCGGCGGCCTCCAGGCCGAAGGACGCCGTCGCGGGGTCGTGCTCGTACTCGTGCCGGGCGTAGGCCACCCGCTCCCGCTCCAGGAGCGCGACGGCGGCCGTGGGCCCGGCGCGGCGGGCGGTTCTGGCCATGACGGGCGGCCCGGCCCTCAGGCGCCCTGGAGCTCGCGCACGCGCCGCTTGACCCGCCCGAGCATCGCCGACATCCCGCGCATCCGCAGCGGGGAGACGAGCTGGGTCAGGCCGAAGCGCTCCGGCAGGTCGTCGGGGACCTCGAGGACCTGCCGGGCGGGCAGGCCGTCGAGCCCCTCGTGCAGGATGGACGCGAACCCGCGGGTGGTGGGCGCCTCGGCCGGGGCGGAGAAGAACAGCCGCACCGGGGCCTCGGGGCCCGGCTCGCTGCCCTCGTCCCACTCGACGGTCAGGAACAGCGGCGACTGGCACTCCACGACCTGCTCCAGCTCCTCCGGGTGCTCGCCGAGCCGGGCGGGCAGGGCCGGCAGGGAGCGGGAGAACTCCAGCAGCAGCTGGAGCTTGTCCTCCTCCGGGACGGCCGTGAAGTCCTCGACGAGCTCCTCGAGCTGGGCGGGCAGCGGAGCGCTCATCGGGACGCCCCCGGGGCCTCGCCGCGCTCCTCGCCGAGGACGATCGGCACGCGCACGGAGTTGCCCCACTCGGTCCACGAGCCGTCGTAGTTGCGCACCTTCTCGAAGCCGAGCAGGTACTTCAGCACGAACCAGGTGTGGCTGGAGCGCTCGCCGATGCGGCAGTAGGCGATGATGTCGTCGTCCTCGGCCAGGCCGACCTCGTCGCGGTAGACCGCCTCGAGCTCCTGGCGGGAGCGGAACCGGCCGTCCTCGGCGGCGGCCCGGGCCCACGGCACGGAGGCCGCGGTGGGGATGTGCCCGCCGCGCAGCGTGCCCTCCTGGGGGTACTCGGCCATGTGCGTGCGCTCACCG
Organism: Kocuria oceani; assembly: GCF_029524215.1. NCBI lineage: Bacteria > Bacillati > Actinomycetota > Actinomycetes > Micrococcales > Micrococcaceae > Kocuria > Kocuria oceani. Next base: position 150,292 of record NZ_JARAMH010000003.1, read on the forward strand.
GTGTACTCCGGCAGGGACCGGACGTCGATCAGCGGCTGCTCGCCGAGGTGGCCGAGCACGTCCTCCTGGTACGCACGGGCCCGGGAGTCGTCGCGCTCGACCACCGGGTACTCGGCGCGCTCGGGCACGACCTTGTCGGTGGACAGCTCCCGGCCCTCGGCGATCCACTTGTCCCGCCCGCCGTTCATGAGCCGCACGTCGGGGTGGCCGAACAGCTCGAACACCCACAGGGCGTAGGCGGCCCACCAGTTCGACTTGTCCCCGTAGACGACCACGGTGGTGTCGCGGGAGATGCCCTTGCGGGACATCAGCTCCGCGAACTGCGCGCCGTCGACGTAGTCGCGGGTGTCGGGGCGGTTCAGGTCGGTGTGCCAGTCCACCTTCACGGCGCCCGGGACGTGCCCGGTCTCGTACAGCAGCACGTCCTCGTCGGACTCGACGAGCACCACGCCCGGGTCGTCGAGGTGCTCGGCGACCCACTGCGTGGACACCAGCCGCTCGGGGTGCGCGTACTGCGCGAACTCTTCGTTGTTCTCCACGGCAACGCCCATGGGGGCTCCTTCCGGGGTGGGGATCGGATTCCCCTCCAGCGTAGTGCTCCCGGCCGGGTGCCGCCCCCCGCACGGGCGGCACCCGGCCCGGGACGGCCGGGATTTCGCGGCCGGCGCACCGGCGGCCGCGGGGCGCGGGCTAAAATCGCCGGAGCACCCGCGCGCGTCCCTCCGGCGCGCCGAACCAGCGAGCCGTCGTGCCCGGCGGACAGAGAGGTCTCCCCGTGAGCATCCGCATCGAACACCTCACCGACCGCCGGCCGCACGTGTCGGCCGACGAGCTGCTGGCAGGGTTCCGCCCGTCCGAGCGCTTCGGCGAGGTCTCGTTCGACACCTACCGCCCCGATCCCCAGCAGCCGTCCCAGGCGGAGGCCGTGCGGGAGCTGCGCGCCTTCGCGGACTCCGTGGGACGGGCCGGCTCCGGCGGCGGGTTCTTCGCCAAGCTCTTCGGCGGCGGCCCCCGCCCCGCCGACGTCCGCACGGGGATCTACCTGGACGGCGGCTTCGGCGTGGGCAAGACCCACCTCCTCGCCTCCCTGTGGCACGCCGTGCCCGGCCCCAAGGCCTTCGGCACCTTCGTGGAGTACACCAACCTGGTGGGCGCGCTGACCTTCCGCAAGGCCGTCGACGCCCTGAGCACCTACCAGCTGGTGTGCATCGACGAGTTCGAGCTCGACGACCCCGGGGACACCGTGCTGATGTCCCGCCTGATGCGCGAGCTCGCCGACGCCGGCGTCCGGATCGCCGCGACGTCCAACACGCTCCCGGGCTCCCTCGGCGAGGGCCGCTTCGCCGCCCAGGACTTCCAGCGGGAGATCCAGGTGCTGGCCGACCAGTTCGAGGTCGTGCGCATCGACGGTGAGGACTTCCGGCACCGCGGCCTGCCGCAGGCTCCGGCGCCGCTGTCCGGCGGCGAGCTCGAGCGCGCCGTCGAGGAGCGGTTCTCGGGCCGGGTGGTGGCCGCGGACGCGTTCGCCGATCTGATCGAGCACCTCTCCGACGTGCACCCCTCCCGGTACCGCAAGCTCCTGGAGGGGATCGACGCGATCGTGTGGCAGGACGTGCACACGATCGAGCAGCAGGCCGTGGCCCTGCGCTTCGTCGTGCTCGCCGACCGGCTCTACGACAAGAACCTGCCGATCATCGCCTCCGGCCGGCCCTTCGACGAGGTGTTCACGGCCGAGATGATGGCCGGCGGCTACCAGAAGAAGTACTACCGGGCGGTCTCGCGGCTCACCGCCCTGGCCCGCGAGGGGATCCTGGGGGACGTCTCCACGGTCTGAGGCCACCGCCCGGGTGCACGGCCCGGGCGCACCCTCCGCGCCCGCTCCGCCGCCGTCCCCGGACGGGGCGGCGGGGCGGGCGCCGTCGTCGGGGGCCCGCAGGGGCCCCGCCCAGGAGGCGGCACGACGACGAGGGCCCCGGCTGAGATGATCTCAGCCGGGGCCCTCGTCGATGCTCGTGCGCGATACTGGGTTCGAACCAGTGACCTCTTCGGTGTGAACGAAGCGCGCTACCACTGCGCCAATCGCGCTCACTGCTCGAAAACCATAACCCACAACCGGGCCGTGGGCCAATTCGCCCGTCCGGCCGCGCCGCCGGCCGCCGATTTGGCGATCCGGAAAACCGTCCCGTACAGTCTCTGCCTGTCAGGAACACCGACGGGTTCCGGCGAACGGACGGGCCGCGAGGCCGGGACGCTCCAGGACTCCGCCGGATGTCGACGCACCGGACCGGCGGGAACGCCGGGCACGGGGCTGTGATAGAGTTCCACACCGGAAGATCGAGAGATCCCCGGAAAGACATGCGGACGTAGCTCAGCTGGTAGAGCACCACCTTGCCATGGTGGATGTCGCGGGTTCGACTCCCGTCGTCCGCTCGCAGGAATCGGCATGTCCCATGCCGTGACCGACGGCCCTGTCCGCGAGGACGAGGCCCCGGTGGGGTGGCCGAGTGGTTAGGCAGCGGCCTGCAAAGCCGTCTACGCGGGTTCGAATCCCGTCTCCACCTCGGTGCACGACCCACCATGCTTGACGGCCTCCCCGGAGGTCGCCGGTCAAGCGCGATTGGCGCAGCGGTAGCGCGCTTCCCTGACACGGAAGAGGTCACTGGTTCGATCCCAGTATCGCGCACCACCCGAAGGCCCCGGCTCCCCGAGCCGGGGCCTTCGTCGTGCCCGGCGGGCCCCGGGCGTCCCGTGTCCGAGGCGGTCGGTAGCCTGCGGCCCAGGACCCGGAGCACCGGGGACCCGCCCGGTCGAGCCGGGGACCCGACGGAGAGGCGACGAGCAGCGTGACACAGCCCAGGCTGGCGGAACAGACCGAGTACGGACGGATGTACGCGAGGTCCATCTCCGAGCAGGCCACCGTCCCCTCCATCACCACCGTGCTCTCCCGTGCCGCCACCGACCTGGACGGCTGGTACGGCTACTCCGCCGCGCAGGCGGCCGTGCAGGACGACCGGCTGCGGGCGGCCCTGGGCTCGCCCGCCCAGCTGCGCGCCGTCGTGCGGGACGCCGCCAAGGCCGCCCAGCGGCACCGGGACGACGCCGCGGCCCGCGGGGACCGGGTGCACACCTACGCCGAGCAGATCGCCCTGCGCGCCCTCGGGAAGCCCCACCGGGCCGCGGAGGCGCGGGCCACCCTGGCCGAGCACGGCGAGGAGCGCTTCGCCTCCCGCTTCGACGAGTGGTGGGACCTCTACGCCCCCGAGCCCCTCGCCGTGGAGGTCACCGTCTGGAACTCCACCGTCGGCTACGCCGGCACCCTCGACCTCGTCGCCCGGATCGCGGGCAAGGTCTGCCTGATCGACTACAAGACGAAGGGCACGGACCGGGACGGGCGCGTGAAGTCCCTCGACGCCAAGGTCGTCACCCAGCTCGTGGCCGGGCTCAAGGCCGAGGAGTCCCTCGTGGACGCCGAGGCCGGCACCTGGGAGCCCTGGGCCTACGGCGGCGCGGACCTGCTGCTGGGGGTCGCGATCGGGGAGACGGAGGTCGTGCCCGTGCAGGCCGTGCCGGCGGTGCTCGAGCAGCACTGGTACAAGTTCTGTGCCCTGCACCGGCTGTGGACCCAGGAGACCGCCCTGGCCGCGGCCGGCCCCGCCCTGCGCCCCGTGCCGCCGCCCCCGCCGCCGGAGCAGCCCTAGGACCTCCGGAACGGGTCCGCGCCCCGCGCCCCGCGGGCGGCCCGTAGACTTGTCGGGTCGAGAGCGAGGTTGCCCCATGCCCATCCTGCCCATCCGCACCATCGGCGATCCCGTCCTGCGCACCCGCGCGTCGGAGGTCACGCAGTACGACGACGCGCTGCGCCGGCTCGTCGCCGACATGACCGAGACGATGCTCGACGTCGGCGGCGTCGGCCTCGCCGCGCCCCAGGTGGGGATCGGGCTGCGCCTGTTCACCTGGGCGGTCGAGGGCAGCGCCGGACACGTGGTCAACCCGGTCCTGGAGGTGGGCGACGCACCGCAGGAGGGCGGCGAGGGCTGCCTCTCCGTGCCCGGTCTCGGCTTCGACACCCCGCGCCGCGACTGGGCCCGGGTCACCGGCACGGACCAGGACGGCCGGCCGGTCACCGTCGAGGGCACCGGTCTGCTCGCGCGCTGCCTGCAGCACGAGACCGACCACCTGGACGGGCGGCTGTACGTCGACCGCCTCGTGGGCGCCGCCCGGAAGGAGGCGCTGCGGGCCATCCGCGCCGCCGACTACGACGGGGTGGTCCACGGCGTGGCCGGGCAGCGGGCCGCGACCGTGGGCTCCTCCTTCGGCAGCGGCACCGGCAGCGCTTTCGGCTCCGCCCGCGGCTGAGTCCACCCCCCGTCCCCACCCGTCTGGAGAGCAGTGAAGATCCTCTACGCCGGCACGCCGTCCGTCGCCGTGCCCCCCCTGGTCCACCTGGCCGACCGGTCCAACATCGAGATCCTCGCCGTCCTGACCCGCACCGACGCCCCCGTGGGCCGCAAGAAGGTACTCACGCCCTCGCCCGTGGCGCAGGAGGCGCAGCGGCGGGGCCTTCCCGTGCTCAAGGCCAACCGGATCGACGCGGAGCTGACCGAGCGGATCCGGGACCTGGGCGCCGACGTGGCCGCGGTGGTCGCCTACGGCGCGCTGGTGCCCCAGGCCGCGCTCGACGCCCTGCCGCACGGCTGGCTCAACCTGCACTTCTCCCTGCTCCCGCAGTGGCGGGGCGCCGCCCCCGTGCAGCGGGCGCTGATGGCCGGGGACACGGTGGTGGGCGCCAGCACGTTCCTGCTGGAGGCCGGGCTGGACACCGGCCCGGTGGTGGGGACGATGACCGACGAGGTCCGCCCCGAGGACACCGCCGGCACGGTCCTGGAGCGGCTCTCCCGCACGGCCGCGCCCCTGCTGGCCGACTCGCTGCGCGCGGTGGTCGAGGGCACGGCCCGGCCCGCCGCCCAGCGGGGCGACGTCTCGCTGGCGCCCAAGCTCACCGCGCAGGACGGGCGGGTCCGCTGGGCGGACCCCGCCCTGGCCGTGGTCCGCCGGGTCCGCGGGACGACGCCGGAGCCCGGGGCCTGGACCCAGCTCGACGGCCGCCGGATCAAGCTCGAGGGCGTCGCCGCCCGCCCCGAGGTCCGGGACCTCGCGCCGGGGGAGTGCGCGCTGCGCGGCGGCGCCGTGCTCGTGGGCACCGGCTCGGGCGCGGTGCAGCTGGGCACGGTGCAGCCCGCCGGGAAGAAGACCATGGACGCCGCCGCCTGGGCGCGGGGCCACAACACGGAGGACAGGGTGGTGTTCGAGTGAGCGAGCGCGAGAGCCGGGGGCGCGACGACCGCCGCCGCGACCGTCAGGACGACCGCCGGGACGACCGCCAGGACGACCGCCGGGGCGGCCGGGACCGGCGCCCGGGGGATGAGCGGCGCAACGCCCGGGGCCACGAGCGCAACCGGCGCCCCCGGACCGAGCGGACGTTCTCCTCCGCCGCGCCGGCGGCCCGGACCCGCCGGGCAGACCCGGCCCGGCTGGCCGCGTTCGAGACGCTGCGCGCGGTCTCCGAGGAAGGCGCCTACGGCAACCTCGTGCTCCCGAAGGCCGTGCGGGCCCACCGGCTCGACCGGCGCGACGCCGGTTTCGCCACCGAGCTGGCCTACGGGGCGCTGCGCTGGCAGGGGACCTGGGACGCGGTGCTGAGCCGGTGCGTGGACCGGCCGCTGGCCGACCTCGACGGCGCGGTGCTCGACGCCCTGCGCCTGGGCGTGCACCAGCTGCTGGCGATGCGGGTGCCCGACCACGCCGCCCTCGACCAGACGGTCGGGCTGGTGCGGGCCGTGGTGGGCGCCGGGCCCGGGTCCCTCGTCAACGCGGTGCTGCGCAAGGTCGCCGCCCGGGACCTCCCCGCGTGGATCGCCGAGCTGAGCGAGGACGCCGCCGACGAGACCGCGCGGCTGGGCCTGGCCCACGCCCACCCGGCGTGGCAGGTCCGCGCGCTGCGCCAGGCCCTGGTGGCCCACGGCCGGTCCGGCACCGAGCTCGAGGCCCTGCTCGCGGCGGACAACGAGGCCCCCGTGGTCAACCTCGTGGCCCTGCCCGGCCTCGGCGAACTGACCGAGGCCCTCGAGGCCGGCGCGCAGAAGGGCGCGCTCGTGCCCGGCTCCGCGCTCAGCAGCGGCGGCGACCTGCACCGGCTCTCCTCCGTGCGCGCGGGCGGGGTCCGGGTCCAGGACGCCGGCTCCCAGCTGGTCGCCCGGGCCCTGGCCGCGGCCGGCGGCGGGAGCGCCGGGGCCGGGGACGGCCGGGGCGAGCGCTGGCTCGACCTGTGCGCCGGTCCCGGCGGCAAGGCCGCGCTGCTGGCCGCCCTGGCCGCCGAGCGCGGCGCGCACCTGACGGCCAACGAGGTGGCCCCGCACCGGGCCGAGCTGGTCCGCCAGGCCCTGCGGCCCGTGCCCGGGCACGCGTGGTCGGTGCGCACCGGGGACGGCCGGGCCGCCGGCGAGCTGCTCGGGGGCCGCCCCGCGGAGGAGGCCGGCTACGACCGGGTGCTCGTCGACGCCCCCTGCACCGGACTCGGGGCGCTGCGCCGGCGGCCGGAGTCGCGCTGGCGCCGCACCCCGCGGGACCTGGCCGAGCTGGGGCCGCTGCAGCGGGAGCTGCTGGAGGCCGCCCTCGACGTCGCCCGCCCCGGGGGCACGGTCGCCTACGCCACGTGCTCCCCGCACGCTGCCGAGACCCTCGCGGTGGTCCAGGACGTGCTGGGCCGCCGGGAGGACGTGGAGCTCCTCGATGCCCTCGGTCCGGCCCGCGCCGCCGCCCTGCCCGGGGCCCTCGAGGGGGACCGGGACCCGTCCCGCCCCTGGGAGGGCGCCGCGGGACCGGCGACCGTCCAGCTGTGGCCGCACGTGCACGGCGCCGACGCCATGTTCCTGGCCCTGCTGCGCAAGCGCTGAGCCCCCCCCCCCGAACCCCCGACCATCCAGGAGTCCTCCGTGCCACAGCCCTGCATCCACCCCTCGATCCTCTCCGCCGACTTCGTCAACCTCGAGGCCGAGCTGGCGCGGATCGCCACCGCCGACGCCGTGCACGTGGACGTCATGGACAACCACTTCGTCCCCAACCTCACCCTCGGGCTGCCCGTGGTGGAGCGGCTGCTGGCCGTCAGCCCGGTCCCGCTGGACGTGCACCTGATGATCGAGGACGCCGACCGCTGGGCCACCGGCTACGCCGAGCTCGGCTGCGAGTCGGTCACCTTCCACGCGGAGGCAGCGCGCGCCCCGCTGAAGCTGGCCCGGGAGCTGCGGGCCCACGGCGCGCGGGCCGGGATGGCCCTGCGCCCGGCGACCCCCGTGGAGCCCTACCTCGACCTGCTCCCGGAGGTGGACATGCTCCTGGTCATGACGGTGGAGCCCGGCTTCGGCGGGCAGGCCTTCCTGGACGTGATGCTGCCGAAGATCCGCCGGGCGGCCGAGGCGATCCGTGCCGGCGGGGGGCGGGTGGCCCTGCAGGTGGACGGCGGGATCACGGAGGAGACGATCCTGCGCGCCGCCGAGGCCGGGGCCGACACCTTCGTGGCCGGCTCCGCCGTCTACGGGGCGGGGGACCCCGAGGCGGCGATCACGGCACTGCGCAGTGCCGCCCACGACGCCCGGTCCTGAGCGGGGACCCGCCGCCCGGTGCTGCCGGCCCGGCGGGGCTGTGCCATAATCGGGCTCAAGAACAACGTGTTCCGGGGTCGGTGCAAGTCCGAACCGGCGGTCACAGTCCGCGAACCGTGCGGCGCCCCAGCGGGGCGGGCACGGCCGAACCGGTGGAACTCCGGTACCGACAGTCACAGTCTGGATGGAAGGCAACACGTTCGACGGCCCTCGCGGCGCGCCCTGCCGGCCCGCCGCGTCGCCGGTCGCGGCCGCACGGGCCCGGCCGGCGGCACCGTCGTCCTGCCCCCCGGAGCCGACCCGGGAAAGGACGACGCGAATGGACCCGCAGCACCGGCCCGGCGGAGACGCCGAACGGTCGATCATGCGGACCGCCCTGCACGCGGCGGCGCACGGCCCGCGCGGGGCCAACCCCCTCGTGGGAGCCGTCCTCGCCGACGCCGCGGGCCGGATCCTGCACGTCGGCCACCACCGCGGGGCCGGCACCGTCCACGCCGAGGTCGACGCCCTGCAGCAGGCCGCCTCCGCCGGCACGGACCTGCGCGGCACCACCATGTACGTCACCCTCGAGCCCTGCAACCACTGGGGCCGCACCGGCCCGTGCGCCGACGCCATCGTGGAGGCGGGCGTGCCCCGGGTGGTCTTCGGGGCCCCCGACCGGACCTCCGCCGCCGCCGGCGGGGCCGCCACCCTGCGTGCGGCCGGGCTGCAGGTGCGCTCCGGCGTGCTCGCCGAGGAGGCCGAACGGCTCAACGACCGCTGGGGCGAGACGATGCGCGCTCAACGGCCGTTCGTCACCCTCAAGGTCGCCCAGACCCTCGACGCCCGGATCGCCGCGGCGGACGGGACCAGCCAGTGGATCACCTCCGCCTCGGCGCGCGAGCACGGCCACGACCTGCGCGCCCGCGCCGACGCCGTGCTCGTGGGCACCGGCACGGTCCTGGCCGACGACCCGCGGCTCACCGCCCGCACCGGCGACGGCGCCGCCGTGCCGCGGCAGCCGCTGCGCGCGGCCATGGGGCTGCGCGCCGTCCCGGCCGACGCGGCGATCCGCGGCAGCGACGGCCGGTTCCGCCACCTGGTCACCCACGACCCCCACGCCGCCCTGGCCGAGCTCTACGACGCCGGGGTCCGCCACGTCCTCATCGAGGGCGGCGCCACGGTCGCCGCGGGCTTCCTGCGCGCCGGCCTCGTCGACGAGATCAGCCTCTACCAGGCGCCGCTGCTGCTGGGCGCCGGGCGGCCCGCGTTCGCCGAGCAGGGCATCGGCACCCTCGCCGACGCCTCCCGGTGGCGGCTGGACCCCACCGGCGGGGGACCGGTGCAGCAGCTGGGCCCGGACCTGTGGATCCACCTGCGGCCCGCCCCCGCGGACTGACCGCACCGAACAGACCTCACCGACCGACCGCACCGAGAGAGACAGAGGACAAGCAGCATGTTCACAGGAATCGTCGCCGGGCAGGGCACCGTGCGCTCGGTAGAGCCCCGCCCGGACGGCAGGAGCGCCCGTCTCCTCGTGGACGCGGGCCCGCTCGTCGCCGACCTGCCGCACGGCGGCTCCCTCGCCGTCAACGGCGTGTGCCTGACGGCCACGCGCACCGAGGACATCGGCGCCGGGCAGTTCCTGGCCGACGTCATCGGCGAGACGCTGGTGCGCACCACCCTCGGGGCGCTGGCCCCCGGCGACACCGTGAACCTGGAACGGTGCGTGCCCGCCGGCGGGCGCCTGGACGGCCACGTGGTCCAGGGCCACGTCGACGGCACCGGCACCGTCGTCGCCCGGGAGGACCTGGGGGAGTGGGAACGGGTGCGCATCGCGGTGCCCGGGGAGCTCGCTCCCTTCGTCGCGGAGAAGGGCTCGGTCGCCGTGGACGGGGTGTCCCTGACCGTCACGGCGGTCAGCGCCCCCGGCGCCGCCGAGCCCTGGTTCGAGATCGGGCTCATCCCCGCCACCCTGGCCGAGACCACGCTGGGACGGCGCCCCGCCGGGGCGTCCGTCAACCTCGAGGTCGACGTCCTCGCGAAGTACGCCCAGCGGCTGCTGGCCTTCGCCCGCACCGACAGCACCCCGGCGCCGGAGGCCGGGCCCACCGCAGGAGAAGGAGCATGATGCGCACCAGCAGCACCCGGACGGACACGGGCCCCGGCGCGGGCGGGGCAGGCGAGCCGATCCGCCTGGACGCCGTGCGCACGGCGGTCGAGGCGATGGCGCAGGGCCGGCCGGTGGTCGTCGTGGACGACGCCGACCGGGAGAACGAGGGCGACATCGTCTTCGCGGCCCAGCACGCCACCGCCGAGCTCATGGGCTTCACCATCCGGCACACCTCCGGCGTCGTGTGCGTGCCGATGACGGGGGAGCGGGCGGACGCGCTGCGCCTGCCGCCCATGGTCGCCGTCAACGAGGACTCCAAGGGCACCGCCTACACGGTCACCTGCGACGCCCGCCACGGCGTGAGCACCGGCATCAGCGCCGCGGACCGGGCGCTCACCGCCCGGGTCCTCGCCGACCGGTCCGCCGGCGCGGAGGACCTGACCCGGCCCGGGCACGTCCTGCCGCTGCGTGCCGCGGACGGAGGCGTCGCGGTCCGCCGCGGGCACACCGAGGCCGCCGTCGAGCTGTGCGTCCTCGCTGGCCTGGAACCGGTGGGGGTCATCGCGGAGCTCGTGCACGACGAGGGGGAGCTGATGCGGCTGCCGGCCCTGCGGGCCTTCGCCGACCGGCACGGCATCCCGCTGGTGAGCATCGAGGACCTGGCGGAGCAGCTGCGCGGGGACCGCCGATGACGCCGGAGGCCCCGCTGGTGAGCTCCGAGCCCGTGGTCGTGCCCACCCCCGAGGGGCGGTTCGAGGTGGTGGGCTGGCAGGTGCCCGGCCGGTCCGGGGACCCGGCCGCCGAGCACCTCAGCCTCACCGCCCCGTCCTCGGAGCGGGTGCCCGTGGGCCAGCCCCCGCTCGTGCGGCTGCACTCCGAGTGCCTCACCGGGGACGTCTTCGGCTCCTACCGGTGCGACTGCGGACCGCAGCTGCACCTGGCCCTGCGCCGGATCGCCGACGACGGCGGCACCCTGCTGTACCTGCGCAACCACGAGGGCCGAGGGATCGGCCTGGTGAACAAGCTGCGGGCCTACAAGCTCCAGGACGGCGGGGCGGACACCGTGGAGGCCAACGAGCTGCTCGGCCTGCCCGCAGACGCGCGGGACTACACCGCGGCCGCCGCCATCCTGCACCGCCTGGGCCTGTCGCGGATCCGGCTGCTCAGCAACAACCCCGCCAAGGCGGAGCGGCTGGCCGAGCTGGGCATCGACGTCGTCGCGATGGTGCCCAACGAGGTCCCGGCCCGTCCCGAGAACCACGACTACCTCGCGACCAAGCGGGACCGCATGCACCACCGCCTGCGCCACGTCGACGACACCACCGCACACCCCGAGGCGCCGGCGCACGCCGGCGACCGCACGAACAGCACAGGAGACCTCACCCCATGAGCGGACACGGAGCCCCCGACATCGACCTGAGCGCCGCCGACACGAGCGGACTGCGCGTCGCCGTCGTCGCCTCCAGCTGGCACACGGTGATCATGGACGGGCTGCTCGACGGCGCCCGCCGCGCGCTCGCCGACGCCGGCGTGACCGACGCGGCGGTCGTGCGCGTGCCCGGCAGCTTCGAGCTGCCGGTCGCCGCCGCCCGCCTGGCGCCCGGGCTGGACGCCGTGGTGGCCCTGGGCGTGGTCGTGCGCGGGGGCACCCCGCACTTCGACTACGTCTGTTCCGCCGCCACCCAGGGCCTCACGGACGTCTCGGTGCGCACCGGCGTGCCGGTCGGCTTCGGCGTGCTGACCTGCGACACCGAGCAGCAGGGCCTCGACCGCGCCGGCCTGGAGGGCTCCCAGGAGGACAAGGGCTACGAGGCGACGGCCGCCGCGGTGCAGACCGCCCTGCTGCTGCGCTCGCTCGGCGTCTGAGCCCCCGCGCCCCCGGACCGGCCGAGCGCGGCCGGTCCGGGGGGAGCCCGCGGACCCATTACCCTGGTAGTCGTGAAAACCTTCGAGACCCTCTTCGCCGAGATCAGCGACAAAGCCGTGACCCGACCGGAAGGCTCCGGCACGGTCCGGGAGCTGGACACCGGCGTGCACGGGATCGGCAAGAAGGTCGTCGAGGAGGCCGCCGAGGTCTGGATGGCGTGCGAGTACGAGACCTCCGAGCAGGCCGCGGAGGAGATCTCCCAGCTGCTCTACCACCTGCAGGTCATGATGGTCGCCAAGGGCCTGACGCTCGAGGACGTCTACCGCCACCTCTGAGCGCCCCCGCCCCCGTCCCACCGAAGCCGAGAAGGATCCCCCATGCTGCGTGTCGCAGTGCCCAACAAGGGCGCCCTGTCCGAAGCCGCCGTCACCATGCTCAAGGAGGCCGGCTACCGGCAGCGCCGGGACTCCCGCGAGCTGGTGCTCGTGGACCCCGAGGCCAACATCGAGTTCTTCTACCTGCGCCCGCGCGACATCGCGGTGTACGTGGGCGGAGGCACCCTCGACGTCGGGATCACCGGCCGCGACCTGCTGCTGGACTCCGGCGCGCACGCGGACGAGGACCTGGCCCTGGACTTCGCCCGCTCCACCTTCCGCTTCGCCGGCCCCGCCGGCCGGTACTCCTCGATCGCCGAGCTGGCCGGCCGGCGCATCGCCACCAGCTACGACGGCCTGCTGCGGGACTACCTGGCCGAGCGGGGCGTGGACGCCTCGGTGGTGCGCCTGGACGGGGCGGTGGAGTCCTCCATCCGGCTGGGCGTGGCCGACGCGATCGCCGACGTGGTGGAGACCGGCAACACGCTGCGCGCCGCGGGGTTGCAGGTGTTCGGGGAGCCCATCATGACCTCCGAGGCCCTGCTGATCCGCAGCCGCCGGGCCGAGGAGCCCGAGGGCCTGTCCGTGCTCCGCCGCCGCCTGCAGGGCGTGCTCGTGGCCCGGCAGTACGTGATGATGGACTACGACGTCGCCGAGGAGCTCGTCGAGGCCGCCACCCAGATCACCCCCGGCATGGAGGGCCCCACCATCTCCCGGCTCGGGCGCGGCAACGCGTGGGCGGTGCGCGCCATGGTCCCGAAGTCGGAGACCAACAAGGTGATGGACGCCCTCTACGACGTCGGCGCGCGCGCCATCCTGGTCTCCCCGATCCAGGCCGCCCGCATCTGAGCCCTTCCCACCCCACCGCAGCCGAGGAGGTCCCGCCCGTGGGCGTTGCCGTACGTGTCATCCCGTGCCTGGACGTCGACGCCGGTCGCGTCGTCAAGGGCGTGAACTTCGAGAACCTGCGCGACGCCGGGGACCCGGTCGAGCTGGCCAAGCGCTACAACCAGGCCGGCGCCGACGAGCTGACGTTCCTCGACGTCACGGCGTCCTCGGCCGCCCGCGCCACGACCTTCGACGTGGTCTCCCGCACGGCCGAGGAGGTCTTCATCCCGCTCACGGTGGGCGGCGGCGTGCGCGCGGTCGCCGACGTCGACCGGCTGCTGCGCTGCGGGGCGGACAAGGCGTCGATCAACACCGCGGCGGTGGCCCGTCCCGGGGTGATCGACGAGATCACCGGGCACTTCGGCAGCCAGGTGCTGGTGCTCTCCCTCGACGCCCGCCGCACGGGCAACACCCCCTCCGGCTTCGAGGTCACCACTCACGGCGGGCGCACCCTCACGGGCCTGGACGCCCTCGAGTGGGCACGGGAGGCCGAGGACCGCGGGGTGGGCGAGATCCTGCTCAACTCCATGGACGCCGACGGCACCCAGGAGGGCTTCGACCTGGAGATGATCCGCGCCGTGCGCGCCCGGGTGCACGTGCCGCTCATCGCCTCGGGCGGGGCCGGTGCCCCGGAGCACTTCCCGCCGGCCGTGGCGGCCGGCGCCGACGCCGTGCTGGCGGCCTCGATCTTCCACTTCGGGCCGGTGCACGCCATCACCGAAGTCAAGGACGCCCTGCGCTCGGCGGGCCACGAGGTCCGCTGAACGACTCCGCCCCCGCCCCCTCCCCGTGCCGTGGTCGCAGCCGTCGGCCACCGGAGCAGCGTCCGTCGCCGCCGTGCGCCACCTCGCGGGCGGCCGGGGTGCCCGTAGCCGCGGGCCGGTGGCCGGGCGTAGAGTCGTCAGTGAGCTGACGACAGTCGCTCGACAGGCCGATCGCGAAGGAGCCCACCGTGGGACTGAACAGCATCATCAAGAGCTTCACCGGACGGGGAGCCGGGGGCACCGCCGGACGGGGCGCCGGAGGCCGCCGGGCCACCCGCGGCATGAACGCCGCCGGGCAGGCCGGTGCCGGCCGGAACACCGGGCGCGGCCTCGGAGGCTGGCTGAGGGGTCTGCTCAACCGCCGCTGACCGCCGCCGGGCGCGGCCGGTCACCGTCGACCGCCGCGCCGACCGAGCCGGGCACCCAGCGGGTGCCCGGCTCAGCGCGTGTCCCGGCAGGTCCCGTCGAGCCAGTCCCGCACCGGTGCGAGCGCCTCGTCGAGGGCCTCGCCGTCGAACCGGGCGTCCGGGTCCTCCGCCAGCTCCTCCCCGTAGGAGTCCACGAGCAGCTGCACCCGGGCGTGGTCCGCCGCGAGCTCCGGGGGAGCCGCCGCCAGCATGCCGGCGACCTCGTCCTCCACGGCCTGCACCTGCTCGGTGGTCGGTCCGCCGGAGAGACTGGCCGGCAGCAGGGCGAGCGCCACGAGGTCCTCGGCCACCGCGGCGCACGCCTCGCCCCGGCCGGGGTAGGCGCCCCACGGCCCGGAGGCGGCCGTGGCGGAGGGCGCCGAGGGGGACGCCGTGGCCGAGGGCGCCGCGGCGGACGGCACCGGGCTCCCGGGCGGGTCCGGGGTCGGACCGGGGCCCGTGCACCCGGTCAGGAGCAGGCCGCTGAGGGCCGCCGCCGCGCCGCGCCGCGCTGTCCTGGCATCCATCGTCGTCGGTGTCCTGCCCGTCGTGCCCATCCGGTTCTCCGCCCCACCATAGGCCCTGGCGCCCCGTGGCGGGAGACGGAGGACACGGCGGCGCGCAGCCCATATCCTGGGTGACGGGCGACCGGGAGGAGGGGCACGTGCGAGTCGTCGTCGTCGCGGCCCGGGTCTCGGCCCTGGTGGTCGCGATCTGGGCCCTGGTCTCCCGTGCCGACTGCGCCTTCGTGACCCGCACCTGTCTCGGCTCCAACCTGTTCAGCTACTTCACCGTGCACAGCGCGTTCCTGCTGATCGTGGCGCTGCTGCTGGCGGTGCTGCACACCGCCACCGGGCGCCCGGAGCTGGGCTGGCTGACGGGCCTGCGCGCCCTGGCCACCACCTACACGACGGTCTCGGGCGCAGTGTTCGCGGTGCTGCTCGCCAACGCCGAGCTGTTCGGGCACCTCTTCCTCGTCCCGCGGTCCTCCCAGGTGCTGCACTTCGTGCTCCCCGTCTACGCCCTGCTGGACTTCCTCCTGGCCCCGGGGCGGAACCGGCTGCGCTGGGCCACCGTCTGGGTGGCCACGGTCTTCCCCGCGCTGTGGGCGGTGTACACCCTCGTCCGGGGCCGGATGGTCGGCTGGTACCCCTACTTCTTCCTGGACCCCGCCCTGGTGGGCGGCTACCGGGCGGTGGGCACCTACGCCCTGGGGCTGTCGATGTTCATCCTCGCCGTGGCCTTCCTGACCGTCGCCGCGACCCGATTGCCGGCCGTGCCGGGCGGACCGGACCCCGGACGTGCCCGGCGGCGGGACCGGTCGGCGGGGCCGTCCCGGCCGGCCGGGCGGCGACGACCCGGTGCCCGGCCCGCCGCGGTCCCCGAGCCCGCGGCACGGGGACCGGAGGCCGCGGCCCCCGGCACCGGGGTCACGGCTCCCGCGGCCCCGGCTCCCGGGCCCCTGGCCGCCGAGGCCGGGGACCCGTCCCCCCGGAACAGGTCGATAGGATGGGGGCGATGAACCAGCAGAGCCCCGCACCCGGAACCGCCGTCCTCGATCCCGCCGTGGCGGCGCGCCTCAAGCGGGACCCGGCCGGTCTCGTGGCCGCCGTGGTCCAGCAGCACGACACCAAGGAGGTGCTGATGCTGGGCTGGATGGACGACGAGGCCCTGCGCCGCACCCTCACGGAGGGCCGCGTGACGTTCTGGTCCCGGTCCCGCCAGGAGTACTGGCGCAAGGGCGACACCTCCGGGCACGTCCAGCGCGTGCACCGCGTGAGCCTGGACTGCGACGGCGACGCCCTGCTCGTGCAGGTCGACCAGACCGGCGCCGCCTGCCACACCGGCACCCGCAGCTGCTTCGACGGCCGCGACCTCGGCGCCGCCGCCGCCGTCTGAGCCGCACCCCCCGCTCTCCTCCTCCGCCACCAGGAAGTCAGGTCGACACCCATGCAGGACCTGGGCACCATCAGCCCCACCCTCGAAGAGTTCCGCGCGCTCGCCGCGCAGCGCCGCGTCATCCCCGTGCGCGTCAAGATCCTCGCGGACGCCGTGACCCCGATCGGCCTCTACCGTGCGCTCGCGCTCGAGGACGGCGCCGCCCGTCCCGGCACGTTCCTCATGGAGTCCGCGGCCGAGGGCGGGGTCTGGTCCCGCTACTCGTTCGTCGGCGCGAACTCCCGGGCCACCCTGACCGCCAAGGACGGGCAGGCCCACTGGATCGGCCGGGCACCCGCCGGCGCCCCCACCGGGGGCAGCCCGGTCGAGGCGCTGCGGGACACGATGGCGCTGCTGCACACGGAGCGCTTCGAGGACGTCCCCCCGCTGACCTCCGGGCTCGTCGGGTTCGTGGGCTGGGAGGCCGTGCGCCGCTGGGAGAAGCTCCCGCACCCGCCCGAGGACGACCTGCACCTGCCCGAGCTGGCCATGAACCTCGTCTCCGACATCGCCGTCCACGACAACACCGACGGCACCGTCCTGCTCGTGGCCAACGCCATCAACTTCGACGACACCGACGAGCGCGTCGACGAGGCGTGGGCGGACGCCGTGGAGCGGGTGCACGCGATGCTCGAGAAGCTCGCCCGGCCCGTGGACCACGTCACCGCCTCGACGCTCACCGGCGCCGACGAGATCCGCGGCGACCTCGAGGCCAAGGTCGCCCAGAGCTGGGACCGCACGCTGTTCATGAACTCCATCGTGGAGGGCAAGAAGGCGATCGTGGACGGGGACATCTTCCAGGTCGTGGTCTCCCGCCGCTTCGAGACGGAGTGCACGGCCGACTCCCTCGACGTCTACCGGATGCTGCGGGCGATCAACCCCAGCCCCTACATGTACCTGTACAGCTTCGAGGACGCCGACGGGCGCCCCTTCTCGGTCGTCGGCTCCTCGCCGGAGGCGCTCGTGACCGTGACCGGGGACCAGGCCGTCACCCACCCCATCGCCGGGTCCCGGCCCCGCGGACGCACCGTGGAGGAGGACCTCGCCCTCGAGCGGGACCTGCTCCAGGACGAGAAGGAGCGCTCCGAGCACCTCATGCTCGTGGACCTCGCCCGCAACGACATCTCCAAGATCGCCGTTCCGGGCTCCGTGGAGGTCACCGAGTTCATGGAGGTCGAGCGCTTCAGCCACATCATGCACCTGTGCTCCAACGTCGTCGGGCGGATGCGCCCGGACGCCACCGCCTACGACGTCCTCGCCGCGACCTTCCCCGCCGGCACCCTCTCCGGTGCGCCCAAGCCGCGCGCCCTGCGGCTGCTCGACGAGTACGAGCCGCTGCGCCGGGCCGTCTACGGCGGGGTGGTCGGCTACCTGGACTTCGCCGGGGACATGGACATGGCCATCGCCATCCGCACCGCGCTGCTCGTGGACGGCAAGGCCTACGTCCAGGCCGGCGGCGGCATCGTCGCCGACTCCGACCCCGAGACCGAGGCCCTGGAGTCCCTGAACAAGGCCACCGCCCCGCTGCGGGCGGTCCTGCTCGCCGAGCGGCTGCACGAGCTCGACCTCGAGCGCACGGCCGTCCCGGGCGCCGGTGCCGGGCGTGGCTGAGGCCACGGCGTCCCGGCGCGCGCGGCTCTCCCGCCGGTCCACGGTGGTGCTGGCCACGCTGGTCGCCGCGCTCGCGGTCTTCGGCTGCTCGGCGGCCACGTGGGTCTCCGCCACGGTGCAGACCACCCTCGAACCCGTGACCGTGGACGTCGCCGGCTCCGACGCCGCCCCGGCGGTCACCGCCCTGGGGCTGGTCGCGGCCGCCGGCGCCCTCACCACGGCCATCTCCGGGCGCGTGCTGCGCGCGGTGGTGTCCGTGGTGGTCGTCCTGGCCGGCCTGGGCGCCCTGGCCGCGTCCGTGGCCGTGCTGGCGGACCCGGCCGGCGCCGCGCAGACCACGGTGGGGGAGACCACGGGCATGGTCAACGCCGGCGGCGAGTTCGCCCTGACCCTCTGGCCGTGGCTCGCCGCGGCGGCGGCCGTGCTGGTCGCCCTGTGCGGCGCGTGGTCCCTGCTGGCGGGGCGGTCCTGGACCACGGCCCGGCGCTACGAGCGCACCGGCACGGAAGCCGCCCCGGGCGCGACCGCCGGGCGCGGGGACGAGATCGACTCCTGGGACGCCCTCACGGAGGGGCGCGACCCCACCGCCTGAGCTCCCGCCCGGGTCCGCGCCCGGAGCGAGCGCGGGCGCCCCGGCCCGCCGCGGGGACCGTGCCCGCCGCCCGGGCGCGCCGGGCACCGCGCCCGGCCCCGCGGCGCGCGCGTCCCCCGCCGCGGGGTGGCACAATGGAGCGAGACAGACTGTCAGCAACCGCCGCGCCCCGCCGGGGCCCGGCGAGCGGGGCCGGCCGGCCCCGGCAGGGAAATCGGGAGTGCAGGAACATGGCAAACGGCAACGAGATCGTCCTCGACCACACGGGCTTCGTGGGGCACGGCAACACCCTGGCCGCCTGGGTGACCATCGGCATCATGTCCGTGGGCGTCATCGTCGGCGTCGTGGGCTTCACCGTGGGCAACACCCCCGTGCTGATCGTCGGCATCGGCCTCGTGGTCGTCGGCCTGATCGCCGGCGCCGTGCTCCGCTCCATGGGCCACGGAGCCGGCTCCGAGCAGCGCAAGCACGAGGCCCGCAACCACCAGAGCTGAGCCGGCGCCGGCAGGGCCCGGCCCCGCGCAGCACCGGCCACGGCCGGGCGCTCCCCCAGGGGCCGGCGTCCCGGCGCGGCCGGGTCACCGGCCCGGTCCCCGCAGCACGCAGAGAGGCGGCCGCCGCCGCCGAGAGGACAGGAATCCATGTCGCAACAGAGCACCGGGACGGTCCTGGACGCCATCATCGAAGGCGTCCGCGCCGACCTGGCCGAGCGCCGGGAGCGTGTCGGCCTCGACGAGCTCCGCGCCGCCGCCGCCCAGCGGCCGCCCGCGCTGGACGCCGAGTCCGCGCTGCGCGGGCCGAGCGCGGACGCCGTGCAGATTATCGCCGAGGTCAAGCGCTCCAGCCCGTCCAAGGGCGCCCTGGCCCCGATCGCCGACCCCGCCCTGCTCGCCGCCGGCTACGAGCGCGGCGGGGCCTCCGTCATCTCCGTGCTCACCGAGCAGCGCCGCTTCAACGGCTCCCTGGCCGACCTCGACGCCGTGCGGGCGGCCGTGGGGGTGCCGGTGCTGCGCAAGGACTTCACGGTCGACGAGTACCAGATCTGGGAGGCGCGGGCGCACGGCGCCGACCTGGTCCTGCTGATCGTGGCCGCCCTCACCGACGAGCAGCTGCGCCGCTTCCTCGACCTCACCCACGAGCTGGGCATGCACGCCCTCGTGGAGACGCACACCCCCGAGGAGATCGAGCGCGCCGTGGCGGTGGGCGCCCGCATCGTGGGCGTGAACGTGCGCAACCTCAAGACCCTCGACACCGACGTCGAGACCTTCGGCCGGCTGGCCGGCCTGCTGCCGCAGGGCGCGGTGCTCGTGGCCGAGTCCGGGGTGGAGGGCGAGGAGCAGGTCGAGCTGTACGCCTCCCACGGGGCGAAGGCCGTGCTGGTCGGCGAGGCGCTCGTGCGCAGCGCCGACGCCGCGGCCGCCATCGCCCGCTACCGCACCGCCGGTGCCGCGGCCCGTGCCCGCCGGCACGTCCCGGACGCCCAGGCCGAGTCCGTTGCTGCGCGGGCCGCGTCGCTGCGCGAGGCCCCGGGCCCCTACTTCGGGGACTTCGGCGGGCGCTGGATGCCCGAGTCCCTGGTCGCCGCCCTCGACGAGCTGACGGACACCTTCGACAAGGCCAAGGCGGACCCCGAGTTCACCGCGGAGTTCCTGCGGCTCTCCCGCGACTACTCCGGGCGCCCCTCCCTGCTCACCGAGGCCCACCGCTTCGGCGCCGAGGCCGGGTGCCGGGTCTTCCTCAAGCGCGAGGACCTCAACCACACGGGCTCGCACAAGATCAACAACGTGCTCGGCCAGGCCCTGCTCGCCCGCCGGATGGGCAAGACCCGGCTGATCGCCGAGACCGGCGCCGGCCAGCACGGGGTCGCCTCCGCGACCGCGGCCGCGCTGTTCGGGATGGAGTGCGTGGTGTACATGGGGGAGGAGGACACCCGCCGGCAGGCCCTCAACGTGGCCCGGATGGAGCTGCTCGGCGCCACCGTGGTGCCCGTGACCAACGGCTCCCGCACGCTCAAGGACGCCATCAACGAGGCCCTGCGGGACTGGGTCGCCTCCGTCGAGCACACCCACTACCTGCTGGGCACCGCGGCCGGCCCCTACCCGTTCCCCGCGATGGTGCGCTACTTCCACGAGCAGATCGGGGAGGAGGCCCGCGCCCAGGTCCTGGACCGGGCCGGGCGCCTGCCGGACGCGGTGGCGGCCTGCGTGGGCGGCGGCTCCAACGCCATCGGCATCTTCCACGGCTTCCTGGACGACCCCTCCGTGGAGCTCTACGGCCTCGAGGCCGGCGGGGACGGCGTGGAGACCGGCCGGCACGCGGCGACCATCTCCTTGGGCCGGCCCGGTGTGCTGCACGGCGCCAGGACGTACCTGATGCAGGACGAGGACGGACAGACCCTCGAGTCCCACTCCATCTCCGCCGGGCTCGACTACCCGGCCGTCGGCCCGGAGCACTCCTACCTGCACGACATCGGGCGGGCCCGCTACGAGGCGATCAACGACACCGAGGCGATGCAGGCGTTCCAGCTGCTGTGCCGCACCGAGGGCATCATCCCCGCGATCGAGACGTCCCACGCCCTCGCCGGGGCGCTGAAGATCGGCCGGCGCTGGGTCGAGGAGCTCGGCGCGGAGGCCGCCGCCGAGAAGATCATCGTCGTCTCCCTCTCCGGGCGCGGCGACAAGGACGTGGCCACGGCCGCGGAATGGTTCGGGATGCTCCCGGACGACAGCGCCGAGGCGGAGCTCGGCGAGAAGGGCGAGCGACTGTGAGCACCACCCACCCCGGCGCCGGCGCCGACCTGGCCTCCCGCATCCTGCCCCCCGGCCTGGGCAGCAACCCCGACTCCCGGCTCGCCGCACGCCTCGCGGCCTGCCGGGAGCAGGGCCGGCCCGCGCTCGTGGGCTACCTCCCCGCGGGCTTCCCCACGGTCGAGGAGTCCGTGGAGGCGGCGGTGGCCCTGGGCCGCAACGGCGCGGACGTCATCGAGATCGGCATCCCCTACTCGGACCCGGTCATGGACGGGCCCGTCATCCAGCACGCGACGACGACGGCCCTGGCCAACGGCTTCCGGGTCGCCGACGTCTTCCGCGTGGTCCGCGCGGTCGCCGAGCGCACCGACGCGGTGCCCGTGGTGATGACCTACTGGAACCCCGTCCTGCAGATGGGCGTGGACACCTTCGCCGAGCGGCTGGCCGAGGCCGGGGGAGCGGGGATCATCACCCCGGACCTGATCCCGGACGAGGCCGCCGAGTGGTTCGCCGCCTCCCAGGCGCACGGCCTGGACCGGGTCTTCCTGGCCGCCCCCTCCTCCTCGCGCGAGCGCCTGGACCTGGTGGCCAAGGCCGCCAGCGGCTTCGTCTACGCCGTCTCCGTGATGGGCGTGACCGGGGCCCGGGACGCGGTCTCCGACGTCGCCGAGCAACTGGTGGCCGACACCCGCGCCGCCGGCGCCCAGCACGTGTGCGTCGGGCTGGGCGTCTCCCGCCGGGCCCACGTGGAGGAGATCGGGGCCTACGCGGACGGGGTCATCGTGGGCACCGCCCTCGTGAAGGCCCTGGCCGACGGCGGCCCCGAGGCCGTGGGCGCCCTGGCCCGGGAACTGGCGGGTCTGGCCTGATAGCGTGACGGGGCGGAGCGGCCCGGACCGGGTCCCCGCCCCTCCCCACGTCCCCACGAGCCGAGGCCCCGTCCCATGCTGCTGAGCGCCGCTTCCCCCGTCCTGCTGAGCGTCCCCGTCCGGGCCGGCATCCCCTCCCCGGACTGGTCGGGCTTCTCGGTGGGCCCGCTGACCGTGCACGCCTACGCCCTGTGCATCCTCGCCGGGATCGCCGCGGCCATGTGGCTGACCCTGCGCCGCTGGAAGGACCGCGGCCTGGACCCGGAGATCGTGTGGGACGTCGTGATGTGGGCGGTGCCCGCCGGGATCGTCGGCGCCCGGGCCTACCACGTGCTGATCACCGACCCGGCGGGCTACTTCGGCCCGGGGGCGGACCCCGTGGACGCGCTGCGGATCTGGGAGGGCGGGCTCGGCATCATGGGCGCGGTGGCCTTCGGCGCGGCCGCCGCGTGGTGGGTGTGCCGGCGGCACGGGGTCTCCCTGGCCGTGTTCGCCGACGCCGCGGCCCCGGGGCTGCTCCTCGCCCAGGCGATCGGGCGCTGGGGCAACTGGTTCAACCAGGAGCTCTTCGGCCGGCCCACGACCCTGCCGTGGGGTCTGGAGATCGACCCGGCCGGCGCCAACTTCCCCGCCGGGCTGCCCGCCGACACCCTCTTCCACCCCACGTTCCTCTACGAGTCCCTGTGGAACCTGGCCGGCGTGGTGCTGCTGCTGGCCCTGGACCGGCGGTTCCGTCTGGACGGGGGCCGGTTGTTCGCCCTGTACCTGGTCCACTACGGGATCGGCCGGATGCTGATCGAGCTGTTCCTGCGGATCGACCCCTCCCTGATGGTGCTGGGGCTGCGGGTGCACGTGTGGACCTCGCTGGGCCTGGTGCTGCTGGGACTGGTGCTGTTCGCGGCGGTCACCGTGCGCCGCCGGAGGGCCCGGGACGGCGCCGCGCAGGCGGCCCGGACCTGATGCCCCGGATCAGCCCCGCAATACCACGGAGGGTCCGGGAGTTTTCAGACTTGTAACATCGGAGTGCTAGATTTCATTGGCGCACGACCGGGGACGGGCCAACCACGCCTTCCGCTCCTGCGCACGCCAGAGCGTCCAACGTCGGACCTTCCTGGAACGGGGCCCTTCCGCCGCCCGGCACCACCTCGACCACCGCTCGAGGACGCCGGCGGCAGCTCACGAACCGGCGGCACCTCCCGACCGGAGCTCTGCTGCGGGGGCCGCTCCTGCTGACCACATCTCATGGTGAGGAGACGTCTGTCATGACTTCTACCCCCGCCGGCACCCCCGGTGACAATTCCGACCAGCACGGCACGGACCCCCGTCCGGCCGACCCGGCCGAGATCGCCGAGGACCAGGCGACGTCGCCGTTCGAGCAGTTCTCGAACGCGCCCGCGGAGCAGGGCCTCTACCACCCGGACGAGGAGAAGGACGCGTGCGGGCTCGCCGTGGTCGCGACCCTCAACGGCGCCCCCAGCCACGAGATCGTCGACGCCGCCCTGACCGCCCTGCGCAACCTGGAGCACCGCGGTGCCGTGGGCGGGGACGAGGGCACCGGGGACGGCGCCGGGCTGCTCACCCAGCTGCCCGACGCGTTCTTCCGGGCGGTCGTGGACTTCGAGCTGCCGCCCCTGGGCGGCTACGCCGTGGGCACCGCGTTCCTGCCGCACGGCGGGGTGAACGCGGAGCAGATCCAGGCCGCGCTCGAGGAGATCGCCGCCTCGGAGGAGCTGCAGGTCCTGGGCTGGCGCCCGGTCCCCGTCGCCGAGTCCGTGGTGGGCCGCTCCGCGCGCGAGGTCATGCCCTGGTTCGTCCAGCTCTTCGTGGCCGAGCCGGCCCCCGCGCCCGAGGACGAGGCCGCCCGCCGCCGCCTGGACCAGAAGGCCTTCCGGTTGCGCAAGCGCGCCCAGAACAAGGCCGGCGTGTACTTCCCCTCCCTGTCCTCGCGCACCATCGTCTACAAGGGCATGCTGACCACCCAGCAGCTGGAGCCGTTCTACCCGGACCTGGCCGACGAGCGGTTCGCCACCGAGCTGGCGATCGTGCACTCGCGCTTCTCCACCAACACGTTCCCCTCCTGGCCGCTGGCCCAGCCCATGCGCACCCTGGCGCACAACGGCGAGATCAACACCGTGAAGGGCAACCGCAACTGGATGCGCGCCCGCCAGTCGCAGCTGAAGTCCCCGCTGCTGGGCCGCAGCCCCGAGGAGCTGTTCCCGATCTGCTCCGAGGGCGCCTCCGACTCGCAGTCCCTCGACGAGGTGGCCGAGCTGCTGGTGCTCTCCGGCCGGCCCGTCACCCAGGCCATGATGATGATGATCCCGGAGGCCTGGGAGAACCACGAGACCATGGACCCGGCCCGCAAGGCGTTCTACCGCTACCACGCCTCCTTCATGGAGCCGTGGGACGGTCCCGCCGCGGTCGCCTTCACCGACGGCGTGCAGGTCGGCTCGCTGCTGGACCGCAACGGCCTGCGCCCGGGCCGGTTCTGGGTCACCGACGACGGGCTCGTCGTGCTGGCCTCCGAGGTCGGCGTCGTCGACATCGGCGACCGCAAGGTCGTGCGCAAGGGCCGGGTGTCCCCGGGCACGATGTTCCTCGTCGACACCGCCCGCGGGCGGATCGTCGAGGACGCCGAGATCAAGGCCGAGATCGCCTCCGCGGCGCCGTGGGAGGAGTGGGCCGACGGCAACATCGTCGACATCACCGCCCTGCCCGAGCGCGAGCACATGGTGCACCCGCGCTCCTCGATCACCCTGCGCCAGAAGACCTTCGGGTACACGCAGGAGGAGCTCAAGATGATCGTGGGCCCGATGGCGGCCAAGGGCGCCGAGCCCATCTACGCCATGGGCACCGACACCCCGATCGCCGTGCTCTCGGAGCAGTCCCGGACGCTGTTCGACTACTTCGTGCAGTCCTTCGCGCAGGTCACCAACCCGCCGCTGGACGCGATCCGCGAGGAGCTGGTCACCAGCCTGCGCGGCTCCGTCGGGCCGTCCGGGAACCTGCTGACCACCGAGCGGGTGCGCACCCGCCAGATCGCCCTGGACTTCCCGGTCATCGACAACGACCAGCTGGACCAGTTCCTGCACATCGAGGGCGAGGACGGGATGCCCGCCGCCCTGAAGGTGCGCGGCCTGTACCGGCCCGACGGCGGGGCCGAGTCCCTGCGCGCCCGGATCGCCGAGATCTGCGAGAAGGTCTCCGCGGCCGTGGCCCGCGGCGTGGAGTACGTCATCGTCTCGGACCGCGACTCCAACGGCGCGTGGGCGCCCATCCCCTCGCTGCTGCTGACCTCCGCGGTGCACCACCACCTGCTGCGCTCGGCCACCCGCACCAAGGTGGCGCTGATCGTGGAGGCCGGCGACGTCCGCGAGGTCCACCACGTGGCGCTGCTCATCGGCTACGGCGCCTCCGCGGTGAACCCGTACCTGGCGATGGAGTCCGCCGAGGAGCTCGTCCGCTCGGGCGACCTGACCGGGATCACCACCGAGCACGCCGTGCAGAACCTGATCAAGGCCCTGGGCAAGGGCGTGCAGAAGATCATGTCCAAGATGGGCATCTCCACGGTCTCCTCCTACTGCGGCGCCCAGGTCTTCGAGGCCCTCGGCCTGTCCCGGGAGCTGGTGGACGACTACTTCACCGGCACCCACACCCAGATCGGCGGCATCGGCCTCGGCGTCATCGCCGAGGAGACCGCCTCCCGCCACCGCCGGGCCTACCCCGCGGACGGCGTGACCGAGCCCTACCGCGACCTCGAGACCGGCGGGGAGTACGACTGGCGCCGCGACGGCCCGCCGCACCTGTTCAACCCGCAGACCGTCTTCCGGCTCCAGCACGCCACCCGCAGCGGCCGCTACGACATCTTCAAGTCCTACACGAAGCTCGTGGACGACCAGACCAAGAAGCTGCTGACCCTGCGCGGGCTGCTCGGCTTCTCCTCCGACCGCCGGCCGGTGCCGCTGGAGGAGGTCGAGCCCGTCAGCTCGATCGTCAAGCGCTTCCAGACCGGTGCGATGAGCTACGGCTCCATCTCCCAGGAGGCGCACGAGACGCTGGCGATCGCCATGAACCGGCTCGGCGCCAAGTCCAACACCGGCGAGGGCGGCGAGGACGTGGAGCGGCTGCTCGACCCGGAGCGCCGTTCGGCGATCAAGCAGGTGGCCTCCGGCCGCTTCGGCGTCACGAGCCTGTACCTCACGAACGCCGACGACATCCAGATCAAGATGGCCCAGGGCGCCAAGCCCGGCGAGGGCGGCCAGCTCATGGCCCAGAAGCTCTACCCCTGGATCGCCCGGACGCGCCACTCCACCCCCGGGGTGTCGCTGATCTCCCCGCCGCCGCACCACGACATCTACTCGATCGAGGACCTGGCGCAGCTGATCTACGACCTCAAGCGCTCCAACCCGCGGGCCCGGGTGCACGTGAAGCTGGTCTCGGAGATCGGCATCGGCACCGTGGCCTCCGGGGTCACCAAGGCCAAGGCGGACGTGGTGCTCGTCTCCGGGCACGACGGCGGCACCGGTGCGGCCCCGCTGAACTCGCTCAAGCACGCCGGCGCCCCCTGGGAGCTCGGCCTCGCCGAGACCCAGCAGACGCTGATGCTCAACGGGCTGCGGGACCGGGTGGTCGTCCAGGCGGACGGGCAGATGAAGACCGGCCGCGACGTGATCATCGCGGCGCTGCTCGGGGCGGAGGAGTTCGGCTTCGCCACGGCCCCGCTGATCGTCGAGGGCTGCATCATGATGCGCAAGTGCCACCTGGACACCTGCCCGGTGGGCGTGGCCACGCAGAACCCGGAGCTGCGCCGGCGCTTCACCGGCAAGGCCGAGCACGTGGTCAACTTCTTCGAGTTCATCGCCGAGGAGGTCCGGGAGTACCTGGCCCAGCTCGGGTTCCGCTCGATCGAGGAGGCCGTCGGGCACGCCGAGGTCCTGGAGACCAAGGCCGCGATCGACCACTGGAAGGCCCACGGGCTGGACCTGTCCCCGATCCTGCACTCCACGGTGCTCGAGCACCGCGGCGCGGCCGTGCGCAACATGCGCGGCCAGGACCACGAGCTGGAGAAGCACTTCGACAACGAGCTCATCCGCCTGTCCCGGGCCGCCCTGGAGAAGCGGGAGCCCGTCCGGATCCAGCAGCACATCATCAACACCGACCGGGCGGTGGGCACGATGCTCGGGCACGTGGTGACCCGCACCTTCGGCACGGACGAGCTCGCCCACGACACCATCGACGTGACGCTCACCGGCCAGGCCGGGCAGTCGCTCGGCGCGTTCCTGCCGCAGGGCATCACCCTGCGCCTGGAGGGCGACGCCAACGACTACACCGGCAAGGGCCTCTCGGGCGGGCGGATCATCGTGCGCCCCGAGCGGGACGCCGTGTTCGAGGCCTCGGAGAACGTCATCGCCGGCAACGTGATCGGCTACGGCGCCACGGGCGGGGAGATCTTCCTGCGCGGCACCGTGGGCGAGCGCTTCCTGGTGCGCAACTCCGGGGCCACCGCGGTGGTCGAGGGCATCGGGGACCACGGCTGCGAGTACATGACCGGCGGCACCGCCCTGGTGCTGGGCCGCACCGGGCGCAACTTCGGCGCCGGCATGTCCGGCGGCGTCGCCTACGTCATCGACCTGGCCGAGACCTCCGTCAACAAGCAGGCCCGGGACAGCGGCGAGCTCCAGCTGCTGCCACTGGACGAGGCCGACGCCGAGGCGGTGCTCGCGCTGATCACGAAGCACGGCGAGGAGACCGGCTCCGAGCTCTCGGACCGGCTGCTGGCCGATCCGGTGGCCACGCTGGGCCGGTTCACCAAGGTCCTGCCGCGGGAGTACGCCGCGGTGCAGGGCATCCGCGAAGAGGCCGCGACCCGGGGGCAGGACCCCGACGGCGACGAGGCCTGGCACAAGATCCTGGAGGTGACGACCCGTGGCTGATCCGCGCGGTTTTCTGAAGGTGACCGAGCGCGTCGACCGCCCCAAGCGGCCGGTGCCGGTCCGGATCATGGACTGGAAGGAGGTCCAGGAGGCCCAGGACCGGGGGGTGCTGCAGAAGCAGGCCGGCCGGTGCATGGACTGCGGCATCCCCTTCTGCCACGAGGGCTGCCCCCTGGGCAACCTGATCCCGGAGTGGAACGACCTGGTGTGGCGCGGGCTCGACGCCGAGGCGGTCGAGCGCATGCACGCCACCAACAACTTCCCGGAGTTCACCGGGCGGGTCTGCCCGGCCCCGTGCGAGTCCTCGTGCGTGCTCGGGATCAACCAGCCGGCGGTGACCATCAAGCAGATCGAGTACTCGATCGGCGAGATGGGCTTCGACGAGGGCATCATCAAGCCGTTCGTCCCGCAGCGGCTGGTCGGCAAGACCGTGGCTGTCGTGGGCTCCGGGCCCGGCGGGCTCGCGGCGGCCCAGCAGCTGACCCAGGCCGGGTTCACCGTCGCGGTCTACGAGCGCGACGACCGGATCGGCGGGCTGCTGCGCTACGGCATCCCCGACTTCAAGATGGAGAAGGAGGTCCTGGACCGCCGCCTGGACGTCATGCGCGCCGAGGGCACCCGCTTCCGCCCGGGCGTGGAGATCGGCAAGGACATCACCTGGGACCAGCTCAAGCGCCGCTACGACGCGGTCGTGGTCGCCACCGGCGCCACCCTCCCGCGCGACCTGACGATCCCGGGCCGCGACCTCGAGGGCGTGCACTTCGCGATGGACTACCTGGTGCAGGCCAACCGCGTGGTGGCCGGCGACGAGGTCGAGGGGCAGATCTCGGCGCGGGGCAAGCACGTCATCGTACTCGGCGGCGGCGACACCGGCTCCGACTGCATCGGCACCGCCAACCGCCAAGGCGCCGCCTCGATCACGTCCCTGGCGATCGGGCGCAAGCCCGCCGCGGACCGCTCCGACGCCGACCCGTGGCCGATGATGCCGAGGGTCTTCGAGGTCTCCACCTCCCACGAGGAGGGCGGCGAGCGGACCTACCTGGCCTCGACCGTGGAGTTCGTGGGCGAGAACGGGAAGCTGACCGGGCTGAAGGTCGCCGAGACCGAGTACCTGCCCGACGGCCGCCGCGCCCCGAAGCAGGGCACGGAGAAGGTCCTGCCCGCGGACCTGGTGTTCCTGGCGCTGGGCTTCACCGGCAACGAGTCCGAGGACATCACCGCGCAGATCGGCGCGGAGCTGGACGGGCGGACCAACGTGGCCCGCGACGACCAGTACATGACCAACGTGGACGGGGTGTTCTCCTGCGGCGACGCGGGCCGGGGCCAGTCCCTGGTGGTCTGGGCGATCGCCGAGGGCCGGGCCTGCGCGGCCGCCGTCGAGCGCCACCTCCTGGGCTCCACCCGGCTGCCGGCGCCGGTGGCCCCCACGGACCGGGCCATCGACCTCAGCATGTAGGGCCCACGGCCCGGACCACGGCGCGGCCCGCACCCCCCACCCGGGGTGCGGGCCGCGCCTCGTCGTCGGTGGACGGGTGCCGGGGGAGCGGCGGCCTCGACACCACGTGCCGCGTTGGTAGGCTGGGAAGGACCTCCCCGCTCCGGGGCAGGACAACCAGGCAGAGCGGCCGGGAGCTCCGCCGCGCCCGCGCGGCGTCCCGGTCGTTCTTTCTTGTGCGTCCACCCGCGGTGGCACCCCACAACCCAAGGCGGCACACATGCGACGAGCAAAGATCGTGGCCACGATCGGCCCGGCCATCTCCTCCTACGAGAACCTCTCCCAGGCGATCCGGTCCGGCATGAACGTGGCCCGGCTCAACATGAGCCACGGCGACCACTCCGTCCACGACTCGTCCTACGAGAACCTGCGCCGGGCCTCCGAGGACCTCGGGCAGACCGTCGCGATCCTCGCGGACCTGCAGGGCCCCAAGATCCGGCTCGGCCGCTTCGCCGACGGCCCCCACGAGCTGCTGCCCGGCGACGAGTTCTCCATCACGGTCGAGGACGTCGAGGGCACCGCGGAGCTGTGCTCCACCACCCACAAGGGCCTGCCCGGCGACGTGAACGTGGGCGACCCCCTGCTCATCGACGACGGCCGGGTCGCCCTGCGCGCCACCGCCGTCTCGGACACCACCGTGACCGCCGAGGTGGTCGTGGGCGGGCCGGTGTCCAACAACAAGGGCATCAACCTGCCCGGCGTGGCCGTGAACGTCCCCGCGCTGTCCGACAAGGACGAGGACGACCTCCGCTGGGCCCTGCGCCGCGGCGTGGACCTGATCGCCCTGTCCTTCGTGCGGGACGCCAAGGACATCGTGCGGGTGCACGAGATCATGGACGAGGAGGGCCGCCGCCTGCCCGTGATCGCCAAGATCGAGAAGCCCCAGGCGGTGGACTCCCTGCACGAGATCATCGACGCGTTCGACGGCATCATGGTCGCCCGCGGCGACCTCGGCGTGGAGCTGCCGCTGGAGCAGGTGCCGATCGTGCAGAAGCGCGCCATCGAGCTCGCCCGCCGCTGGGCCAAGCCCGTGATCGTCGCCACCCAGGTGCTCGAGTCGATGATCGACAGCCCGCGCCCCACCCGCGCCGAGGCCTCCGACTGCGCCAACGCGGTGCTCGACGGCGCGGACGCCGTGATGCTCTCCGGGGAGACCTCGGTGGGCAAGTACCCGATCGAGACCATCCAGACCATGGCCCGGATCATCGAGGCCACCGAGTCCCAGGCGCTCGAGCGCGTCCCGGCGCTGGGCACGGAGCCGCGCACCCGCGGCGGCGCGGTGACCCGCGCGGCGGTCACGATCGCCCGGCAGCTCGACGTCAGCTACATCTGCACCTTCACCCAGTCCGGGGACTCCGCCCGCCGGCTCTCCCGGCTGCGCCCGCCGCACCCGATCCTGGCGTTCACCCCCGAGCCGCTGGTGACCGCCCTGATGTCCCTGCTGTGGGGCGTCCAGCCGATCCAGGTCGCGAAGGTCGACCACACGGACGACATGACCCGGCAGGTGGACCTCCACCTGCAGGAGCAGGGCCTGGCAGGGGAGGACGACCTCGTGGTGATCTGCGCCGGTTCGCCCCCCGGGGTCGCCGGCACCACCAACCTCGTGAAGGTGCACCGGGTGGGCGACGTCAAGGACGCCGGCGAGCTGCTGAGCGGTCAGCGGCGGCGTGAGCGCGTGGGGCCGTGGCGGGAGTCCTGAGCGGGCGCCTCGACCCGGAGGAGCACGCCCGGGATCTCCGTGCCCACGGGGTGCCCGAGGAGCTGCACGCGGGGTTCCCCGGGCACGGGATCGGCGGTCTCGCCCGGGCGATGGGCATCCGGTTCACGGAGCTCACGCCCGGGCGCGCGGTCGCCACGATGCCGGTGGAGCCGAACACCCAGCCCGGCGGGATCCTGCACGGCGGGGCGCACTGCGTCCTGGCCGAGACCCTGGCCTCCTCGGCCGCGAGCGTGCACGCCGGCCCGGAGCGCTTCGCGGTGGGGGTCGACATCAACGCGACGCACCAGCGCGGGATCGCCGCCGGGACGGTGACCGGGACCTGCACGGCGCTGCACCTGGGCGCCACGATGACCGTGCACGAGGTCGTCATGACCGACGAGCAGGGGCGGCGGCTGTCCACGGCCCGGGTCACCAACCTGCTGCGCGAGCGTCCCGCCGGGGCCTGAGCGAGGACCGCGCGGGAACCGGCGCGGGACCGGCGGTCCGGGGCGCGAAAAAACCCCGGACCGGCGGTCCGGGGTGCTCGTGCCCAAGGTGGGACTCGAACCCACACTCCGAGGAACCGCATTTTGAGTGCGGCGCGTCTGCCAGTTCCGCCACTTGGGCCCGTGGTCGCAGTCCCCGCGGCCCCGTCGAGGGGACTGCTCCTGCGCTCGACCAGCGTACAACAGTTATAGGCTGGGACCGATCGGACGGCACGTGCCGTGCCGGGCGGCCCCGGGCCACCCGTGCACCCGGAGTCCGCGGTCCCGCCCGCCGCGGGACCGCCCCACCAGCAGGCAAGGAGTCAGCGTGACGGAGCAGCCGAAACCCGCCCCGGCGGAGGAGCCCGAGGACCGGGACAGCGCCCTTCCCGAGGAGGACGCCGGGACGTCCCTGCGCCCGCCCCGCCGGGTGGTGGTGGCAGAGGACGAGACCCTCATCCGCCTCGACATCGTGGAGATGCTCGGGGAGGCCGGCTACGACGTGGTGGCCGAGGCCGACAACGGCCAGCGCGCCGTCGAGCTGGCGCGCGAGCACCGCCCGGACCTGGTCCTGATGGACGTGAAGATGCCGGTCCTGGACGGGATCACGGCCGCCGAGCAGATCGCCTCGGAGCGGATCGCCCCGGTGGTCCTGCTCACGGCCTTCAGCCAGCGCGAGCTCGTCGAGCGGGCTCGCGAGGCCGGCGCGATGGCCTACGTGGTCAAGCCGTTCACCGTCGACGACGTGGTGCCGGCGATCGAGATCGCGATCTCGCGCTTCGAGGAGATCGCGGCGCTGGAGCGCGAGGTCTCCGACATGAAGGAGCAGTTCGCCACCCGCAAGCTCGTGGAGCGGGCGAAGTCCCTGCTGACCACCAAGATGGGGCTGACCGAGCCCGAGGCCTTCCGCTGGATCCAGAAGACGTCGATGGACCGGCGGCTGTCCATGCGCGAGGTCGCCGAGGCGATCATCAACCAGGTCGCCTGAGCGGCACGCTGCGGGACACGGAGCCCGTCCGGCCCGGGCCCTAGGATGGGTCCGTGAGTGAAACGACGCAGCAGATCCTGACCGACAGCAGCTCCGAGGCCGGCGTGCGCACGGTGACCGTGGGGGCCGAGACCGACCACCCGGTCGAGGTCGAGATCCCCCGGCCGGTCTCCCGGCCGGAGCGGAAGCTGCTGCTGGTCGACGGCCACTCCCTGGCCTTCCGGGCGTTCTTCGCGCTCTCGCGCGCCGCCGAGTACGGCGGCGGGCCCGCCTTCGTCACCTCCGACGGGCGTCACACCGAGGCCGTGTACGGCTTCGTGAACACGCTGGTGAAGCTGGTCCGGGAGCAGAAGCCCACCCACCTGGTGGTCTCCTTCGACCTCGAGGGCCCCACGCTGCGCTCCCAGGAGTACGGGGAGTACAAGGGCGGGCGGGACGAGACGCCCGAGGAGTTCCACGGCCAGGTCCCGCAGATCCGGCGGATCCTCGAGGCACTGGGGGTGCCCGTGGTCACCGCGGAGGGCCACGAGGCCGACGACGTCCTGGCGACCCTGGCCCGCCGCGGCGCGGAGCAGGACTACGAGGTCCTCGTCTTCTCGGGGGACCGGGACGCCTTCCAGATGATCGACGACCACGTCACGGTGGTCTACCCCGGGCGCACCCCCTCCGACCTCAAGCACATGGACGCCGCCGCGGTGGTGGAGAAGTACAAGGTCCCGCCGCAGCACTACCCCGACCTCGCCGCGCTGACCGGGGAGCAGGCCGACAACCTCCCCGGGGTGCCCGGGGTGGGGGCCGGCTTCGCGGCCAAGTGGATCCTCGCCTACGGGGACGTGCCCTCGCTGCTCGAGCACGCGGACCGGATCAAGGGCAAGAAGGGCGAGGCGCTGCGCGAGCACCGGGCGGCCGTGGAGCGCAACCGGCGGCTCAACCGGCTCGTCACCGACCTCGGCCTCGACGTCGACCTCGCCGACGCCGGGCTGCCCGTGCCCGACGCCGAGGCCGTGGGCGAGGTCTTCGACGACCTCGAGTTCGGCGACGGGCTGCGCAACCGGCTCTTCGACGCGTTCGGCCGGCCGCAGGACGAGAGCGCCCCGCCCGCCGACCTCGGCCTCGGCGAGGTGGCCCGGCCCGGCACCGGGGAGGAGCTGCAGGACTGGCTGGCCGCGGAGGACTCGCCCGTGGTCCTGCGCGCCCTGCACCGCGCGGACGACCCCGAGCTGCCGGGGGCCCGCGAGCTCTCCGGGGTCGTCCTGGCCCGCGGCGGGAACGCGCCCTCCGCCGTGTTCCTCGACCTCTCCGCCGCGGACGCGGCACTGGAGGCCGCCCTGGCCGGGTGGCTCGCCGACGCGGGACGGGCGAAGATCGTGGACGGGGTCAAGGACGTCTGGAAGTCCCTGTCCGTGCGCGGGCTGGTGCTCGAGGGCGTGGTGGACGACCCGCAGCTCTCCGCCTACCTCCTGCAGCCGGCGCGGCGCAGCTACGAGCTGCCGGCGCTGCTCGAGGAGCGGCTCGGCCTGACGGTGGCCGCCGCGGAGGACACCGGCCCCGCCGCCCAGGGCCAGCAGGAGCTGACCCTGGAGGAGCGGCCCTGGCCGGACCCGGCCGTGCTGCGCCGGGAGGCGGAGCTGGCCGTGGCCACCACCCAGCTCTCCGAGCACCTGCTGGACAAGCTCGCGGAGACGCACCAGACCGGCCTGCTCACCGACCTGGAGCTGCCGCTGGCGGTCGTGCTCGGCCGGATGGAGCTGGCCGGGATCGCGGTGGACCCCGAGGGCGTGCAGGTCCTGCTCGACGACTTCGCCCGGGTGATCGAGCAGGCCAAGCAGGAGGCCCACGCCCAGATCGCCGAACCCGTGAACCTGGGCTCCACCAAGCAGCTGCAGCAGGTGATGTTCGAGGAGCTGGGGCTGCCGAGGACCAAGAAGATCAAGTCCGGCTTCACCACCGACGCCGACGCCGTGGCGGAGCTGCTCACCCGCACCGACCCCGAGTCCAAGGGCCACCGCTTCCTGGCGAGCCTGCTGGCCTACCGGGACGCGAACAAGCTGCGGCAGACCGTCGAGGGCCTGCAGAAGGCCATCGCCGAGGACGGGCGGGTGCACACCACCTACATGCAGAACGTCGCCGCCACGGGCCGGCTGTCCTCCACCAACCCCAACCTGCAGAACATCCCGGTGCGCACCGAGGAGGGCCGGCGCATCCGCGCCCTGTTCGTGGTGGGGCGCCCCGGGCCGGGCCGGGAGTACGAGCAGCTGCTGACCGCCGACTACTCGCAGATCGAGATGCGCATCATGGCACACCTGTCCGGGGACGAGGCGCTCATCGAGGCGTTCCGCAACGGCGAGGACCTGCACCGGTTCGTCGGCTCGAAGATCTTCGGCGTGGCCCCGGAGGAGGTCACCGCGGCGATGCGCTCCAAGGTCAAGGCCATGAGCTACGGGCTGGTCTACGGGCTGAGCTCCTTCGGGCTCTCCAAGCAGCTGCGGATCCCGGTGGACGAGGCACGGACGCTGATGAGCGACTACTTCACCCGGTTCGGCGCCGTGCGGGACTACCTGCGCGGGGTCGTGGAGCAGGCCCGCGCCGACGGCTACACCGCCACGATCGACGGCCGCCGCCGCTACCTCCCGGACCTCTCCAGCGACAACCGGCAGCTGCGGGCCATGGCCGAGCGCGCCGCCCTCAACGCCCCGATCCAGGGCTCGGCCGCGGACATCATCAAGAAGGCGATGCTGGGCGTGGACCGCCGCTTCACCGCCGAGGGCCTGTCCTCCCGGGTGCTCCTGCAGGTCCACGACGAACTCGTGGTCGAGGTCGTGGGCGGGGAGACGGCCGCCGTGGAGCAGGTGCTGCGCGAGGAGATGGGCGGGGCCGCCGAGCTGGCGGTGCCACTGGAGGTCAACGTGGGCGCCGGGCGGTCCTGGCACGAGGCGGCCCACTGACCGCTCCGCCCGACCGCCTGCTCCGCACCGCCGACGAAGGACACGACATGGACCTGACGCACGAGGCACCGACGCCGCCGACCACCCCGGGCACCGTGACCGAGTCCTACTCGGCCGGCGGGCACGACTACACCTTCGCGGAGTTCGGGGTGGGCCCCGGCGGAACCGCGGGGAACCCCGCCGCGGTGGAGTGGGTCCGGGCCATCCGCCAGGGCTTCCACCAGGCGGAGCCCACCGAGGAGACCCTCGAGCGCACCCTGTCCTGGATGCACGCCGAGCGGGTCCGGCTGCGGGCCGCCTATCCGCACGCGGTGCCCGAGGCGGCGCTGCCCACCCGGCGACCCGTGGCGACGTTCACCTCGTGGGAGGGCTCCCTCAACGTGGGCCGCGGCCGGCTGCTGCGCGCACGGCTGATCTCCGAGGTCACGGTGCGCCCCACCCACAGCCGCCGGGGCCTGCTGCGCCGGCTGATGACCGGCGACCTCGACCGCGCGCAGCGGGACGGCTACCCCGTGGCGCTGCTCACCGCCACGGAGGCGACCATCTACGGGCGGTTCGGCTTCGGCGCCGCCACGTTCAACCGGGAGGTCAGCGTCGACGCCACCACCCGGCTGCAGCTGAAGGCCCCCACGGTGGGCACCGTGGAGATGGCCGACGGGGAGGCCGTGCGCCAGCTGGCCCCCGTGCTCTTCCAGCGCTTCCACGAGAGCTCGCACGGGTCGGTGAGCCGGGTGGCCTACCACTGGCCGGAGTACACGGGGGAGTACGCCATCACCCCGCAGAAGGCCGACCCGGAGGTGCGCTGCGCCGTGCACTACGACGACGCGATGCGCCCGGACGGCTACGTCACCTACCGGTTCGAGCCCAATACCTCCTACCCGCTGACCCTCACCGTGCTCGACCTCGTGGGCGCCTCCCCGGACGTGTCGATCGCCCTGTGGGAGTTCGTCACCTCCCTGGACCTCGTGGACCGGGTCCGCTTCGGCCGGGCCCCCGTGGAGGACCCGCTGGTGTGGGCGATGACCGACCGCGCGCAGTACCGGGTCACCTCGGAGTCGGACAAGGTCTGGGTCCGGGTCCTGGACCCGGCCGCCGCCCTCGAGGCCCGCCCGTACACCGTGCGCGGGCGGATCGTGATCTCCCTGGTGGACTCGATGGGCTACGCCGACGGCCTGTGGGCGCTGGACACCACCAGCGGGCGCCCCGTGGTCGAGCGCGTCGCCGACCGTCCCCGCACCGCCGACGACGACGCCGGCCGGTCCGTGCCCGCGGTGCAGCTGCCCGACGGGGCCGACGTGGCGATGCGGGTGGACGTGCTGGGCTCCCTGTACCTCGGGGCGGTCAAGGCCAGCACCCTGGCCCAGGCCGGGCTGATCGTCGCCCGGGACGAGGACGCGCTGCGGGACCTGCAGGACTTCATGGAGACGCCGACCGCCCCCTACGGGGTCACGCAGTTCTGACCGGCGCCGCCCGCGCGGGCGCGTGTTGCTTCCTTTTCGGCGCATCCGTAGACTGAGCCGGTGCGTGCTGTGCACGCACCCTGTCCAACAGTCCTTCGGAACGGCCGCGGCCGGCCGGCAGGTGCCGTTCCGACTGATCAGAACCTATCCACATCGGAGCCCCTACTACATGACCACCACCACCCCGCAGGTTGCCGTCAACGACATCGGGTCCGAGGAGGACTTCCTCGCCGCTGTCGACGCGACCATCAAGTACTTCAACGACGGCGACCTCGTCGAGGGCACCGTCGTCAAGGTCGACCGCGACGAGGTCCTTCTCGACATCGGCTACAAGACCGAGGGCGTCATCCCGTCCCGCGAGCTGTCCATCAAGCACGATGTCGACCCCGACGAGGTCGTGACCGTGGGTGATGAGGTCGAGGCTCTGGTCCTCACCAAGGAGGACAAGGAAGGCCGCCTGATCCTGTCCAAGAAGCGGGCTCAGTACGAGCGCGCCTGGGGCGACATCGAGAAGGTCAAGGAGGAGGACGGCGTCGTCACCGGCACCGTCATCGAGGTCGTCAAGGGCGGCCTCATCCTGGACATCGGCCTGCGCGGCTTCCTGCCCGCCTCCCTCGTCGAGATGCGCCGCGTGCGCGACCTCGCGCCGTACATCGGCCAGCAGATCGAGGCGAAGATCATCGAGCTGGACAAGAACCGCAACAACGTGGTCCTGTCCCGCCGTGCCTGGCTCGAGCAGACCCAGTCCGAGGTCCGCTCCAACTTCCTGCACAAGCTCGAGAAGGGCCAGGTCCGCACGGGCACGGTCTCCTCGATCGTCAACTTCGGTGCCTTCGTGGACCTGGGCGGCGTCGACGGCCTGGTGCACGTCTCCGAGCTGTCCTGGAAGCACATCGACCACCCGTCCGAGGTCGTCGAGGTCGGCCAGGAGGTCACCGTCGAGGTCCTCGACGTGGACATGGACCGCGAGCGTGTCTCCCTGTCGCTGAAGGCGACCCAGGAGGACCCGTGGCAGCTGTTCGCCCGCACCCACGCCCTCGGCCAGGTCGTGCCGGGCAAGGTCACCAAGCTCGTTCCCTTCGGTGCGTTCGTGCGCGTCGAGGACGGCATCGAGGGCCTGGTGCACATCTCCGAGCTGGCCCAGCGCCACGTGGACATGGCCGAGCAGGTCGTCTCCGTGGGCGACGAGCTGTTCGTCAAGGTCATCGACATCGACCTGGACCGCCGCCGCATCTCGCTGTCGCTCAAGCAGGCCAACGAGGGCGTGGACCCGGACTCCACCGAGTTCGACCCGGCCCAGTACGGCATGGCCGCCGAGTACGACGAGCAGGGCAACTACAAGTACCCCGCCGGCTTCGATCCCGAGACCAACGAGTGGATCGAGGGCTTCGAGGAGCAGCGCGCCGCCTGGGAGCAGCAGTACGCCGACGCCCAGGCCCGCTGGGAGGCCCACAAGGAGCAGGTCCGCAAGTCGATCGCCGAGGACGCCGAGGCGGCCGCCGGCGGCACGACGAGCTCCTCGTCCTCGTCGTCCTCCTCCTCTTCCGCGCCGGCTCCGACCAGCTACTCCTCCGAGGCTCCCGCCGACTCCGGCACCCTGGCCTCCGACGAGGCCCTGGCCGCGCTGCGCGAGAAGCTCACCGGCGCCTGAGCCGACCGGCACCGGTAGGCAGTCCCGCACTGCGCTCCGACGGCCCCCGCCCTGTCCAGGGCGGGGGCCGTCCCCGTGTCCGGACGCGGCCGCTACCGGCGCGGTCATGCTCCGGCCCGGTCACGCTCCGGCAGCGGCTGCCGCGGCTCGGCCGGAACCGGCCCCGGACGCCACCGGTGCGACCCGGCGGTCCCGCCGCGGGGCGCTCAGGCCGGGGGAGCGGCGGGGGAGTCGACCCAGTCCACGCCGTCCGGGTGCAGGACCCCGGTGCCGGCGGTCAGCGCGGCCACCCGCGAGTGCGCCGCGGCGAGGGCGGCGTCGTCGTCGGGCAGGGCGAGGCCCAGCTCGGCGCCCGCGGCCCCGTAGGAGGTGCCCAGCACGGTGAGGCCGGTGGCCCGCAGCTCGTTCTCGATCCGGCCGGCGTCCGCGTGCGAGGCCGGCAGGCGGTAGAGGCGCTGCCGCCGGGGGCGGACCAGCTGCGCCCCGTCGAGGGCCTGGGACACGGCGTCGGAGTAGGCGCGCACCAGTCCGCCGGCGCCGAGCAGGGTGCCGCCGAACCAGCGCACCACCACCGCGCTGACATCGGAGAGGTCGGTGACGTCGGCGCCACCCGCGGCCGTGCCCGTGCGCCGCAGCACCAGCGCCTCCAGCATGGGCAGGCCGGCGGTGCCGGCCGGCTCCCCGTCGTCCGAGGAGCGCTGGACGTCCCGGTCCGGGCCCAGCACGAACGCGGAGCAGTGGTGGCGGGCGTCGTGGGAGCTCCGGCGCAGCTCCTCCACCAGGGCCCGCGCCTCGGCCTCGGTGCCGGCCCGGCGGAGCACGGCCAGGAACCGGGACCGCTTGATCTCCAGCTCCGCCACCGCCTCGGTCCCTGCGGCGAGCGTGGTGTAGCCGGTGGCGCGACTGAGCAGGGGGTCCGGGTCCATGCTCCCCACTCTAGGGCGGCCCCGGCGCTCCCTCGACGGGGCCGCTGCTGCTGCCCGGATCGGTGGAGGGCACCGAGCGGACGGACCCGCGTCGGGGCGGAACGTGCCCCGCGCCGCCGACGCGGCGGCGGCGCTCGCCCCGGCGGGCCGCGGGTTCCGCCGGCTACGGGAGCCTAGCCCGCATGGGTCCGGCACGCCCCCGGACGTGCTGACCGCCGTCGCGGCCGCCGGGGAGGCGTGCGCTCCCGTCCGCGCCCGGCGGCTACCATGGCCGCATGCTGACCATCGGACTCACGGGCGGGATCGCCTCGGGCAAGTCGACGGTCTCCCGGCGGCTCACGGAGCTCGGCGCCACGGTGATCGACGCAGACGCCATCGCCCGGGCCCTGCAGGAACCCGGGCAGCCC
Organism: Kocuria oceani; assembly: GCF_029524215.1. Taxonomy (NCBI): domain Bacteria; kingdom Bacillati; phylum Actinomycetota; class Actinomycetes; order Micrococcales; family Micrococcaceae; genus Kocuria; species Kocuria oceani. Next base: position 190,088 of record NZ_JARAMH010000003.1, read on the forward strand.
GGCCTGGAGGGGATCGTCGAGGAGTTCGGACCCTCGGTGCTGACCCCTGACGGGCGGCTGGACCGCGCCGCCCTGGGCGCCCTGGTGTTCGGGGACCCGGAGGCCCGGCAGCGGCTCAACGCGATCGTCCACCCGCTGGTGCGGGCGGAGGCCGAACGGCTGGCCGCCGCGGCCGGCGAGGACGCGGTGCTCGTGGAGGACATCCCGCTGCTGGTGGAGACCGGCCAGCACGAGCGCTTCGACCACGTGCTCACCGTGCAGGCCCCCGTGGAGGAGCGGGTGCGCCGGATGGTCGAGGACCGTGCGATGACGGAGACGGACGCCCGGGCGCGCATCGCGGCCCAGGCCACGGACGAGGAGCGGGCCGCGGTCTCGGACACCGTGCTGGCCAACGACGACTCGGTCCAGCGGCTGCTCGACCGGGTGGACGCCTGGTGGGAGTGGCACGTCGAGCCCCGCCTGCCGTCCCCGGCCCATCCCCGCCGCCTGTAACTCTGCGTCACGTCCGGGTAGGGTCGAGGGCGACCGAAGCACGTCGTCCAGACACGGCGGCGGTCCGCTCGACGTGGCCGGCGGCCGGGGAAGCTCTCCGATGCTCAACTCACTGCACGATGCCCTGCGGCTGCGGACCAGTCCTGCCATCTTCTTCGGCTCCGCCCTGATCATCATCGCCTTCGTGGTCCTGACCCTGGTGTTCACCGACGCGATGGACGCCTTCTTCGCGCAGGGCTCCGCCTGGGTCATGGACCAGCTCGGCTGGTTCTACATCCTCGGGGTGACCGTCTTCCTGCTCTTCCTCATCTACCTGATGATCAGCCGTTTCGGGCAGGTGCGTCTGGGGGCCGACGACGAACGCCCCCAGCACACCAACCTGTCCTGGTTCTCCATGCTCTTCGCCGCCGGGATCGGGACGATCCTGATGTTCTGGGCGGTCGCCGAGCCGGTCAACCACTTCGCGAACCCGCCGCGGCAGGGGGTGGAGCCCGAGTCCATGGAGGCGGCGACCGAGGCCATGGGCTTCACGCTGTACCACTTCGGACTGCACACCTGGACGATCTTCACCCTCCCGGCCCTGGCCTTCGGCTACTTCATGTACAAGCGCAACCTGCCGCCGCGGGTGAGCTCCATGTTCCAGCCGCTGCTGGGCGAGCGCATCCACGGCCCCGTGGGCCGGGGCATCGACATCCTCGCCATCGTGGGCACCCTCTTCGGCGTCGCGGTCTCCATCGGGCTGGGCACCATGCAGATCAACAGCGGCCTGGCCCGGCTCGTCGGCATCTCCGAGTCCGCCCTCTCCCAGATCCTCATCATCGCCGCCGTGAGCCTGGTGGCCTCCGTGTCCGTGGCCCTGGGCCTGGACCGGGGCATCAAGCGGCTGTCGAACACCAACATCCTCATCGCGATCGGCCTGCTCGTCTTCATCCTCGTCTCGGGGCCCACCGTGATGATGCTCCGGGGCATGGTCGAGTCCGCCGGCACCTACCTCTCGATGCTCCCGGCGCTCGCCTTCTGGAACGACACGCTCGCGGACACCGGGTGGCAGAGCGGCTGGACCGTCTTCTACTGGGCGTGGACCATCACGTGGTCACCGTTCGTGGGTATCTTCATCGCCCGCATCTCCCGGGGCCGCACCATCCGCCAGTTCGTCTCCGGCGTGCTCGCGTTCCCCACCCTGTTCTCGGTGATCTGGTTCGGGATCTTCGGCATGGGCGTGTTCAACATCGAGCTCAACGGGGGCGGGGGACTGGTCGAGGCCGTCGTCGACGAGGGCGACATCCCCGGGGCGATGTTCGTCTTCCTGGAGAACTTCCCGTTCTCCACGGTGACCTCCGCGGTGGGCGTGCTCATCGTCGTGCTGTTCTTCATCACCTCGATCGACTCCGCCGCCCTGGTCATGGACACCATGGGCAGCGGCCACGAGGAGGAGGCCCCGGTCCACCAGCGGGTGTTCTGGGTCGTGGCCATCGGCCTGATCGCCGCGATCCTGCTGACCGCCACCGGCACCACGGGACTGGCGGCCCTGCAGAACGTGGCCATCCTCATCGGCCTGCCCTTCTTCGTGCTGGGCTACCTGATGATATATTCGCTCCTGAGGGCCCTGCGCGAGGACGCCGGCGAGATCGGCGTCCTGCCCACCCGCCAGTGGCGGCGGGTGCTGCCCCCGGAGGAGTTCCACCGCCGCAGCAGTGACGGCGCGGTGGACGAGGAGTTCGTGGTGGCGCCGGACTACGTGCACGGCTCGGAGCCGGAGAACGCCCCGAGCATCGACCACCCGGAGCAGCCCGACTACGTCCGGGAGTACCGCACCACGACCGGCTCCCTCAAGAAGATCCGCGACATCGAGTAGCTCCTCCGGAGCGCAATACGAAGGGCGGCCCACCGGCGATTCCGGCCGGAGGGCCGCTCTCTCCCTTTCTGCGCCGGCGGTAGAATGGTGACCACCATCACATCGGCATCGGGGGACGCCATGGTGAAGAAGAAGCAGGCCACCGCACGGGACGGGGAGCAGCCGCACCGCATCCTCGACCGGCTCAATGCCATCGCGATGCGGGTCTACGGGCCGGGGGACCGCCTCGCCCAGGGCCAGGAGGGTCAGCACATGAGCGAGGCCGCCGAGCAGTGGTACCAGGAGGTGCAGGAGCACTTCTACGTGGAGAAGGACCAGCACGGCAACGAGTACCTCTACCACCGCGACGACTCCGGAGAGGGCACGAACACCGGCAGCGCACGCAACTGAACCGCATGCACCGCAGAACGGGCGGGCGCCTCACGGAGGCGCCCGCCCGTTCTGCGCGCGCCGGCCGCTCGTGACAGCGATGAGTGCCGAGCGCGACGGGGAACTAGTCCGTGCACCCGTTCCGCCAGGTCGTCGGACGATATTCGTGCAGAACGGGGCGGGGAGACCGAGGGCGGAGGTCCTCAGGCCGTGGTCAGGGTGGCGCAGGCGGCCTCGATGGACTCGGGGGACAGCACGTGGTCGACGGCCATCACGGTCGCCCCCATCACCCCGGCCCGGTCCCCGGCGACCGAGGGCGCGACCCGCAGGTGCTCCGTGGCCAGGGGCAGGGACCGCCGGTAGACGACCTCGCGGATCCCGGCCAGCAGGTGCTCACCGGCCTGGGCGAGGCTGCCGCCGATCACGATCACGGACGGGTTGATGAGGTTCACGCAGGTGGCCAGGACGTCACCGATGTCCCGGCCGGCCTGACGGATCGCCTGGACGGCCCGGGCGTCGCCGGAGCGGACGAGGTCGACCACGTCCTGGCTGGTGCCGAGCTCACCGGCGGACTGCGCGTTGAGCGCCGCCACCAGCGCGGGCGCCCCGGCCAGCGCCTCGAGGCAGCCGATGTTGCCGCAGCGGCAGAGGACCTCGCCGCCGCGCGGCACGCGGACGTGGCCGAGGTCCCCGGCGGTCCCCTGGGCCCCGCGCTGCAGCGCCCCGCCGGAGATGATCCCGGCGCCGATGCCCGTGGCCACCTTGACGAACATCAGCTCGGTGGTCTCGGGCCAGAAGAAGCTCCGCTCGCCCAGGGCCATGATGTTGACGTCGTTGTCGACCAGCACGGGCACGTCGTACCGGGTCTGCACGAGGGCGGGGACGTCGGCGCGGTCCCAGCCGGGCATGATCGGGGGATTGATCGGCCGCCCCGTGCGGTGCTCGACGGGCCCGGGCAGCCCGATGCCGATGGCGGCGAGCTCCGAGACCGGACGGTTCCCGCGCTCGAGCAGCAGGGCGACCGTGCGCACGAGCCAGCCCAGGACCGCGTCGGGTCCCTCGTCGATCGCCAGTGCCTGGCGCTCCTCGGCGAGCTCCCGGCCGGAGAGGTCCGCCAGGATCACCCGGGCGTGCGTGGCGCCGAAGTCCGCGCCGACCACCACCCGGGCGCCGGGATTGAGGGCGAACAGCGACGGCGGGCGGCCGCCGGTCGAGGCGGCTCCTCCGTCGGGGGTGACGAGGCCCAGCGCCATGAGGGTGTCCACGCGCGACGCCACGGTGGAGCGCGCCAGCCCGGTCAGGCGGGCCAGCTCCGCCCGCGTCCTCGGGCGGCCGTCGCGCAGCAGCTGGAAGACCTCGCTCGCCCCGGGAGCGGGCGAGGCCGCCGGCCGCGATGAGGGCGTCTGCGGTGGACTCTTCAGCACTTTGTCAGTAGAGCACGGCCCCTTAGGGGGGTCAAGCGCGTCACAATCGCATGCACACAAACCAACTTTTGCCGGACTGTCGACAGAAGTTCGTGGTGCATGTCACAGTGACCGCATGAATGAGCGTGCGAGCTCCCCGGTGCTGCGGGTCACCGGCCTGTCGAAGTCCTTCTTCGGGGTGCCGGTGCTCCAGGACGCGGGGCTGCAGCTGTACGCCGGCGAGGTGCACGGCCTGGTGGGCGAGAACGGCGCCGGGAAGTCGACCCTGATGAAGGTCCTCGCCGGGGTCCACGAGCGGGACGCGGGCACCGTGGAGATCGACGGCATTCCTGTGGAGTTCCACCACCCGACACAGGCGCACGCGGCCGGGCTGTCGACAGTGTTCCAGGAGTTCAACCTGCTGCCCGACCGCACGGTCGCGGAGAACGTGTTCCTCGGCCGCGAGCCGCGCAGCGGTCTGCTGGTCGACAGGCGGGCCATGAACGCGCGGACCGGCGAGCTGCTCGAGGACCTGGGCGTCACCAGCATCCGGCCCACCACCACGGTGAGCTCGCTGTCGGTGGCGCAGCAGCAGATCGTGGAGATCGCCAAGGCCATCAGCTACGACGCCCGCATCATCTCCATGGACGAGCCGACCGCGGCGCTCGCGGGCCCGGAGGTGGAGCTGCTGTACGGGATCATCCGCCGGCTCCGGGCGCGCGGCACCGCGATCCTCTACGTGTCCCACCGGCTGCGGGAGATCTTCGACCTCTGCGACACCATCACGGTCCTCAAGGACGGCCGCGTCGTGGGCACCGAGCCGGCCTCCGCCATGGACGACGCCTCCCTGGTGCGCATGATGGTCGGCCGGCCGATCTCCGCCTACTTCCCGGACGAGGAGCCCGGCACGGACAGGGGCCGGGTGCTCCTGAGGGTCGACGACGGCGGCAACGACCAGCTCGACGCCATCGACCTGACCCTGCGGGCGGGGGAGATCGTGGGGGTCGCCGGGCTGCAGGGGTCCGGGCGCACGGAACTGGTGGAGGCCGTCTTCGGCGTGCACCCCTTCACCCGGGGGCGGATGGAGCTGGACGGGCGGCCGTACACCGCCTCCTCGCCCCGCCAGGCCGTCCGGCAGCGGATCGCGCTGATCACGGAGGACCGCAAGTCCCAGGGGCTGAGCCTCGACCAGTCGGTCCTGGACAACGTCCTGGGCGTCATCCGCTCCGTCTTCCCGCGGCGGACCGCCGAGGCCAGGAGGGCCGCCCCCGGGGTGCTGTCCTCCCTCGAGGTCGTGGCCCGGGACCTGGACCAGGAGGTCCAGTACCTCTCGGGCGGCAACCAGCAGAAGGTGGTGCTGGCCAAGTGGCTGGCCGTGGACCCCCGCGTCGTGCTCCTCGACGAGCCCACGCGCGGGATCGACGTGGGCGCCAAGATCGCCGTCTACCACCTCATGCGCCGGCTCGCCGCCGAGGGCAGGGCCATCCTCATGGTCTCCAGCGAGCTGCCGGAGGTGCTGGGCATGTCCGGGCGCATCCTCGTCATGCGGGACGGCCGGATCGCCGGTGAGCTCCCGCCCGACTCCACGGAGGAACAAGTGCTCCAGCTGGCCACCGGCGCCCGGACGGAGGGGGCCACACCATGACCGCGTTCTCCCGGCTCACGTCCACCCACATCGTCTACCTCGTGGTGCTGCTGACCTTCCTCGCCGGCACGGTGCTGGTCGGCGCCGCCGGGCGCAGCTTCGTCAGCGCGGGCAACGTCTCGGCGATCCTCACCGGGACCAGCGTCCTGGGGTTCATCGCGATCGGCCAGACGCTCGTGATCCTGGTGGGCAGCCTCGACCTGTCCGTCCCCTACGTCATCAGCCTCGCCAGCCTGCTCTCGGCCGGGATCATGGCCGGGCAGCCCGGCAACATCCTGCTCGGCGTGGCCGTGGCACTGCTCGTCTCGGCGGGCATCGGCCTGGTCAACGGACTGGTCGTGTCCGGGCTGAAGGTCCACGGGTTCATCGCCACGCTGGGCACCGGACTGATCGTCAGCGGCTACCTCGCCACCAACTACAAGGGCAGCTCGGGACAGGCCCCCGTGGCCTTCCGGCTGGTCGGCGCCACCGGCATCGGGCCCGTCCCGGTCTCCACGCTGATCATGCTGGCCTGCGCCGCCGTCGTCCTGCTGATGCTCACGCGCACTCGCCTGGGCCACCACATGTACGCCGTCGGCGGGGACATCCGGGTCGCCCGGATGTCGGGGATCCAGACCGGCACCCCGATCGTCGCCGCCCACGTCATCTGCTCCACGATGGCCGGCCTGGCGGGACTGCTGCTGGCGGCGCGGCTCGGGGTGGGCAGCCCGACGATCGGATCCCAGGGCGGCTACGACCTGCTCTCGATCGCCGCCGTCGTCCTCGGCGGGACGCTGCTCTCGGGCGGCAAGGGCTCGCTGGTCGGGACGCTGGGCGGCGTGCTGATCTTCGCGATGATCGACAACATCATGAGCGTCATGCAGATCAACCCGTTCCTCAAGGACGTCGTCCGCGGGATCGTCATCGTGGTCGCCGTCGCCGTGTACGCCCGGCGCAGGGTGGCCCGCCGGACCCCCCGCTTCGACGAGCACCAGCACGCCCGCGGCGGACAGGAGGTCCCGGCATGAGCGCCGCCGTCACGGATCGGGCCGCCGTCCTGCAGCAGAACCGCGCACCCCGGCACGAGCGCGTGCTGCGCGCCCTGCGGACGCCCGGGGGAGCGGTCTTCGTGCTCCTGCTGCTCCTGCTCGCCGCGGCGATCGCAGTCAACCCGTCCTTCGGGGAACCGGGTTCGCTGATCCGTTTCGTCGGCCGCACGGCGCCGATCGCCATCGCCGCCATCGGCCAGTACTTCGTGATCGTCTCCGGGGAGTTCGACCTGTCCATGGGGTCGGTGGTCACCGCCCAGGTGTTCGTGGCCGGCAACCTCATCGGCCAGGACGACAGCCGGGTGGTGCCCGTCCTGGTGCTCATGCTCGTCCTCGGCGCCCTGGTGGGACTGGTCAACGGCCTGGTCTCCACGCTCCTGAAGGTGCCGAGCTTCATCGTGACCCTCGGCACCATGCTCGCCCTGCTGGGGCTGGTGCTCTACTGGACCGGCGGCGCCGCCACGGGCAACCCCGCGGACAGCTTCCGGCAGATCGGCCGCGGGGGCATCGAGGACGTCCCGGTCCTGGAGGTCCTGCCCTATCCGGTGGTCCTGGTGACGGTGATCGCCGCCGCGGCCTTCTGGCTCATGCGCCGCCCCTACGGCCGGACGCTCATCGCCGTGGGCGACAACCCGCGGGCCGCGGCGCTGACCGGGGCCCGGGTCTGGTGGGTGCGGACCCGGGCGTTCATGCTCTCCTCCCTGTCCGCGACCGTCGCCGGGATCATCCTGGTGGGCTACGCCGGTGTGCACCCCTCCGTGGGGCGGGGATACGAGTTCACGGCCATCACCGCCGTGGTCCTCGGCGGGGTCGTCCTGGGCGGCGGGCGCGGCTGGGTCCTGTCCGCGGCCGCCGGGGCCTTCGCCCTCGAGACCCTCTTCGCGCTCCTGAACTTCCTGGGCGTCCAGTCCACGTGGCGGGACACGGTGCAGGGCGTGATCATCATCGTCGCGGTCGCCGCGGGCACCCGGACGTGGCAGCGCCGTCGGCGCGGCCGCGCGGACCCGGCCCGTGATCCACAGCGTGCCATCGCAGCACAGCCCGCCCCGGGCACCGACGAGGAAGGAACATGATGCGCCGAAGCATCCAGTCACAGGTCACCGTGGTGGCAGCGGCAGCGCTGCTGGGGCTGACCGCCTGCACCACCGATTCATCGATCGAGAACCCACCGGCCACCGAGGGCGCCGAGGGCGCCGAGCAGGCGGCCGCGACGCCGGCCCCGGAAGGCGGTGACGAGTGGTTCGACCAGGCCGAGTACGACGAGCAGTCCGCACAGCGGTCGGCCGACTTCCAGGGCGATCCCGAGCAGCCCTGGAGGCAGTACATCGAGGGGGAGATGACCCCGACCGCGGAGTACGCCGCGGAGGGGCCGCAGAAGGTCTGCTTCTCCAACGCCTCCATCTCCAACCCGTGGCGCCAGACCGGCTGGATCACCATGAACGAGCAGCTGAAGGTGCTCCAGGAGTCCGGGGTGATCGCGGAGATGGAGACCCGCGACGCGCAGGACGACGACAACACGCAGATCGCCGACATCGACTACTTCATCGCCGAGGGCGGCTGCGACGCGTTCATCATCTCGCCCAACTCGACCGCCGCCCTCACCCCGGCGGTCGAGCGCGCCTGCGAGACCGGCAAACCGGTGGTGGTCTTCGACCGCGGGGTGGAGACCGACTGCGCCACGACCTTCATCCACCCGATCGGCGGCTTCGCCTGGGGCATCGACTCGGCGAACTTCCTGGTGGACAACCTCCAGGAGGGCGACAAGGTCGTGGCGCTGCGCATCCTGCCGGGTGTCGACGTGCTGGAGCAGCGCTGGGCGGCCGCCGAGAAGATCTTCGAGGAGAACGGGATCGAGGCCACGGACTACTTCACCGGGGCCGACCCCACCGAGATCAAGAAGATCATCTCCGACGAGCTCGCCACCGGCGAGGTGCAGGGCGTGTGGATGGACGCCGGTGACGGCGCCGTCGCCGCCATCGAGGCCTTCGAGGACGCCGGCGCGGACTACCCCGTGATGACCGGCGAGGACGAGATGAGCTACCTGCGCAAGTGGGAGGACACCGGCCTGACCGGCATCGCCCCGGTGTACTCGAACTTCCAGTGGCGCACCCCGCTGCTGGCCCTCGAGCAGATCTTCGCCGGCGAGGAGGTGCCCGCCGAGTGGGTCCTGCCGCAGGAGCCCATCACCGAGGACCAGCGGGCCGGCTTCCTGGCCGACAACGAGGGGATGCCGGACGGCCACTACGCCAAGTTCGGCGGCGAGGACCTGCCGGGCTACCCCGAGGTGTGGCGGGACCGGATCACCCCCTTAGCCGCGCGACGGCCGCCCCGTCCGCCGCCGGAGGCCCCCGGGCCCTCCGGCGGCGGGCGGGGCGCCCACCCACCACACCGCACTGGAAGGAGAGCCGCCCATGCACCGCCCGATCGGCGTCAACACCTGGGTGTGGGAGTCCCCGCTGACCGACGCGAACCTGCCCCCGCTCCTGGCGAAGATCGCGGGCCTGGGCTTCGAGGCCGTCGAGCTGCCCCTGGAGCACGAGGGCGACTTCACCGCCGGGACGGTGCGGGAGGCGCTCGCCGGGCTGCGGCCGTGGATCGTGGGCGCCATGGCCCCCGGGCGGGAGCTGGTGCTGGCCGACGACGACGTGGTGCTGCGGACCCAGCGCTACCTCAGCGCCTGCATCCAGCTGGCCCACGACGTCGGCGCCCCCGCGGTGTGCGGCCCGTTCTACTCCCACACGGGACGGCTGTGGCGGATGGACGCCGCGGAACGGGAGCAGGCCTACGCGCAGCTGCGCCGCAACCTGGCCCCGCTCGCCGCGGAGGCCGAGGCCGCCGGTGTGGTCCTGGGCATCGAACCGCTCAACCGGTACGAGACCTCGCTGCTCAACACCACCGCACAGGCCCTCGAGGCCCTCGGCCCGCTGCTCGGGCACGGCGTGGGCCTGGCCCTGGACACCTACCACCTGCACCTCGAGGAACGCTCCTCCGCCCAGGCCGTCCGCGCGGCCGGGGAGCACCTGGTGCACCTGCAGGTCTGCGGCAACGACCGCGGAGCCCCCGGCGGGGACCAGACCGACTGGACGGGCATCTTCGACGCCCTGGACGCCGTCGGCTACACCGGCGCCCTGAACATCGAGAGCTTCACCGCGCACAACGCCAGCATCGCCACCGCCGCCGCGGTCTGGCGGGCACTGGCCCCGACCCAGGACCAGCTCGCGGAGCAGGGCCTGGCGTTCCTGCGCGCCGCCCGTGACCGGACCCGAGGAGGACACCCATGACCAGCCCCGCACCCGAGCCGGCCGCCCGCACCGACCGGGATCCCGCACCGGCCGTCCTGGGCGTGGCCGTGCTCGGCTACTCCTTCATGGGCAAGGCCCACTCCAACGCGTGGCGCAACGTCAACGCCTTCTATCCCGTGCCGCGCGTCGCGCAGCGGGTGCTGGTCGGCCGGGACGCCGGGCACGTTGCCGCGGCCGCGCAGCGGTACGGGTGGGAGGACAGCGGCACGGACTGGCGGTCGGTGCTGGAGCGGCCCGACGTCGACGTCGTCGACATCTGCACCCCCGGCCACCTGCACGCCGACATGGCCGTGGCCGCCCTCGACGCCGGCAAGCACGTGCTCGTGGAGAAGCCGCTGGCCAACACGGTGGCCGAGGCCGAGCGCATGGCGGCCGCCGCGGCCGCCGCCCGGGCCCGCGGGGTGCACGCCATGGTGGGCTTCAACTACCGCCGGGTCCCGGCACTGGCACTGGCGCGCACGATGATCGCCGACGGCCGGGTGGGCGAGGTCCGGCAGGTGCGGGCCAGCTACCTGCAGGACTGGCTCGCCGACGAGCGCGCGCCCATGACCTGGCGTCTCCGGCGGGAGACCGCGGGGTCCGGGGCCCTCGGGGACCTCGCCTCGCACGCCGTCGACCAGGTGCGCTTCCTCCTGGGCTCCCCGGTCACGTCCGTCTCCGGGACGACCGACACGTTCGTGGCGACCCGCGAGGGCCCGGACGGGACCGAGCGCGTCACGGTCGACGACGCCGCCTGGGCCACCCTGCGCACCGCCTCCGGGGCGGTGGTCAGCCTGGAGGTCTCCCGCTGCGCCACCGGCCGCAAGAACGCCCTCCAGATCGAGGTCTACGGCTCGCGCGGGGGCCTGCGCTTCGACCTGGAACGGCTCAACGAGCTGCAGTTCTTCGACACCACCGTCCCGGGAGACGTCCAGGGCTACGGCCGGATCCTCGTCACCGAGGACTCCCACCCCTACATCGGGGCGTGGTGGCCGCCCGGGCACACCCTCGGCTGGGACCACACGTTCACCAGCCAGGCCGCCGACTTCCTGCACGCCATCGACACGGGGGTCCCGGCCGCGCCCGACTTCGACGACGGGCTGGCCGTGCAGCGGGTGCTCCACGCCGTGACGGACAGCGCGGCGCGGGACGGCGCCACCGTCCGGCTCTGACCCCCGACCCACCACCACCGACCCACCACCGCCGCCCGATCCACCGGAGACCGCCTCTCCACGACACCGAGGACTGCCATGGGACACCGCTACACCCTGTTCACCGGCCAGTGGGCCGACCTCCCGCTCGAGCAGGTCGCCGAGCTCGCCGCCGGCTGGGGCTACGACGGCCTGGAGATCGCCGTGTCCGGGGAACACCTCGACGCCTGGCGGTGGGACGACGACGCGTACGTCCAGGACCGGCTGGCGATCCTGGAACGCCACGGGCTGGGAGTCTGGGCCATCTCCAACCACCTCAAGGGACAGGCCGTCTGCGACGACCCCATCGACTTCCGGCACCGGGCCATCGTGGGACCCCGGGTCTGGGGCGACGGCGACCCCGAGGGGGTGCGCGCCCGCGCGGCCGAGGAGATGCAGCTGACGGCGCGGCTGGCGCGCCGGCTCGGCGTGGACACGGTGGTCGGCTTCACCGGGTCCTCCATCTGGCAGTACGTCGCGATGTTCCCCCCGGTCTCCCAGGACGTGATCGACGCCGGCTACCAGGACTTCGCGGACCGGTGGAACCCCATCCTCGACGTCTTCGACGAGTGCGGCGTGCGCTTCGCCCACGAGGTGCACCCGTCCGAGATCGCCTACGACTACTGGTCCACCCACCGGGCGCTGGAGGCCGTCGGGCACCGTGAGGCCTTCGGGCTGAACTGGGACCCCAGCCACTTCCTGTGGCAGCAGATCGACCCGGTCGCCTTCATCTCCGACTTCGCCGAGCGCATCTACCACGTGGACTGCAAGGACACGAAGATGCGGATGGGCGGCGGGCGCAACGGCATCCTGTCCTCGCACCTGCCCTGGGGAGACCCCCGCCGGGGCTGGGACTTCGTCTCCACGGGGCGCGGCGACGTGCCCTGGGAGGACAGCTTCCGGGCCCTCACCGCGATCGGCTACGACGGGCCCATCTCCGTGGAGTGGGAGGACGCCGGGATGGACCGCCTCCAGGGCGCGCCCGAGGCACTCGCCTTCCTGAAGCGCTTCGACTTCGGTCCCGCCGGCGCCGCCTTCGACGCCGCCTTCCAGCAGTAGACGGCGCCCGGACACCGCGCCCCATCGCGCCCGGTGCCGGCCGATCGGTGCCGGTCGAGCGGCGCCGTGAGCGGCACCGGCCGTCGTCAGAGCGCCGGGGGCGGCGCCCGGACGACGTGGAGCCGGGGGTCCGGGCGCCTGCGGACGGACCGACCGCCCGGCGGGCCTAACCCCGCCGGGCGGGCTTGTCGAAGCGCCAGCCCTCGGCCTGGAGCCGGGGGATCACCTGGTCCACGGCCTCGACGGTCCGGCTCCGGTCGCCGCCGCCGTCGTGCAGCAGGACCACGGCCCCGGGCGTGACGCCCTCCTCGATGCGGCGCACCAGCTCGGCCGTGCCCGGAGGTGCCCAGTCGCCGATCGTGAGCCGCCAGCCCAGCAGCTGCATCCCCAGCTCGGCCGCGACCTCGGGCGTCCGTCCCCAGCTGCCGTAGGGCGCCCGGAAGTAGTCGATGCGCGCTCCCAGCACGGCGGCGCGGATGGCCGCGCTGGTCTGCTCGAGGTCCTGGCGGATCGCGTCCGCGTCCCAGTCGGCCATGTCGTCGTGGTGCATGGTGTGGTTGCACAGCCGGTGCCCGTCGGCGGCGATCTGGCGGACCACCTCGGGGTGCTGCTGCACGTGCTCGCCCCACAGGCAGAAGGTCGCCTTGACGTGGTGCTTCTTCAGCACGGCGAGCAGCGCCGGCGTGCTGACCGGGTCCGGTCCGTCGTCGAACGTGAGGCTGAGGTACCGGCCGTCGTGGACCGTCGAGTCCACGACGGCGGGGGTCGCCTGGTCGGCGCGAGCGGGCAGGGCGGTGACCAGGCCGGCGGAGACCACGGTGGCCAGGGCCGCGGCCCCGGCCACGAGGCGGCGCGCGGCGGGGGAGGACCGGGGGGAGGGTGCGGACGGCGGAGTCATGGGGAAATCCTTTCGGAGGCGTCACAGCGGGTGGAGGCGTCACCGCCGGCGAGGGGCGCAGCCCGGCCGGAATCGGTGCCCGGGAGCGGCTGAGGCGGCGGAGGGGTGGGGGAGGAGCGGATCGGACGCCCTAAAAGTAAAGAGTATTAACTAATCCGTCAAGGAATCGTCGGTCGTGCGTCGTCCGTGGCGAGTGTCCGCGCAGGCATCCGGCGCGGGCGCCCGGCACGCCGGCTGCCCGGTGTCCGTCGAAGGGCGGCGTGGACAGGAGCCGCCGCGGGGCGCACCATGAAGCCCTATCCTCAGGAGGGACCATGGGCGAGCTCGGACGCCGGGCGACCAGGGCGGCCGATGCCGCCGACGATGCCACGGATTCGCGCGGGTTCGTCCTCGCGGCCCGGGCCGGCTTCGTGGCCGCGGGCCTGCTGCACGCGATGATCGGGGTGATCGCCCTCCGGGTGGCCCGTGGCGGGTCCGGGTCGGCGGACCAGTCGGGGGCCGTGGCCGCGCTCGCCGGCACCCCGGGCGGCACCGTGCTGCTGTGGGCGTGCTTCCTGGGCTGCGCGGCCCTGGCGGTGTTCCTGCTCAGCGAGGCCGTCTTCGGCGCGACGCAGCGCTCGGACCGGGAGAAGCTCAAGCACCGGCTCAAGAGCGGGGGCCAGGCCGTGGTCTACGGCGCGATCGGCGCGGTCTTCGGCACCTACGCCCTGGGCGGGTCGAGCGACAGCAGCCGGTCCACGCAGTCGATCAGCGCCCGGCTGATGGCCCATCCGGCCGGCACCGTGCTGCTCATGGCCGTGGGGCTGGGGCTGGTCGTCGCCGGCGGCTACTTCGTCTACCGCGGCGTGACCCGCACGTTCACGCAGACGCTCAAGGGCCTGCCCCCGGGCGGGACCGGCTCGGCGGTGGTCGCGCTGGGGGTGGCCGGCTACGTGGCGAAGGGGGTGGCCCTGGCGGTGCTGGGTGCGCTCTTCGTGGTGGCCACCCTGCAGCACGACCCCGAGGAGGCGACCGGCCTGGACGGCGCCCTCAAGTCCCTGCAGGGGCAGCCGTTCGGCACGTGGCTCCTCGGGGCCGTGGCGGTGGGGCTGATCTGCTACGGGCTGTACCTGGTGGTCCGCGCGAAGTACCAGCGCATGTGAGCCCGTCCCGGACCCGACCGGGTCCGGGCGCCGCCCGTCAGGAGTCGAGGGAGGCGGGGCCGCGGCGCCGGACGGTGAGGTGGAGCCGGTGCGCCGTGATGACCAGGGCCAGCCACGCCGCTCCGAGGGTCTGGGCCACGAGCACGTCGGTGAACCAGTGGTGGCCCAGGTACACCCGGCTCAGCGCCATGCTGACCGCGAAGGCCGCGGCGGCGGCGACCGTGAGGCCGCGGGCCACGCGGGTGCGCTGCCGCAGGACCAGCAGGTAGGCCACGGTGCCCGCGATCACGAACGAGTTCAGGGAGTGGCCGCTGGGGAAGGACGCCGAGTACTCGTAGGGCGGGATCGCGTCGGCCAGGTCCGGGCGGGCCCGGCCGATCAGGGGCTTGCCGGCCACGGTCATCAGCAGCGATCCGGCCGCGGCCACCGTCACCAGCAGCACCGGGGTCCAGGACCGCCGGCTGAGGGCGAGCCAGACCATGGCCACCGCCGCCAGGATCGGCATGCCGATCACCCCGCCCACGTGGGTGTAGGCGGTCACGAGGGTGTCCAGCCACGGCGAGCGGACCGTCATTGCGGCCTGCAGCAGGGGCCGGTCCAGCGCCGCGGCGTCGTCCTGGTCCATGACGGCCTCGTAGACCTCCGCGGAGGCGACCGTCATGGTCACCGCGACGCCCAGTCCGACTACCAGCGGCACGAGCACCGCCGCGTGCGGTCCGAGCCACCGGGCCAGCCGTCGGACGCACCGGACGAGGAAGCGTCCCAGGCGGGTCCGCCAGGTGGTGAGGTCCTGTTCGCCCAGGAACCGGTCCTGGTGGCTGCCGGTCCGCCGCAGGTCGTCGGTCACGCTGTCCCCCTGTCCGCGCGCCCGGTCCGCCCGCGCGGCGGAGTCGTCCTGGGGCACGTGAGGGAGAGCCTACGGCGTCCCGGGTGCCGGCTGATCGCCTCCGGAGGAACCCGCTCTCCGTGTCCGGGGCGGAGCGTAGCCTGGATCCATGAGCCTGGCGCAGAAGATCAACCGTGTGGTCGCCCCCTTCGAGGTCATCTCCGACTACGTCCCCGCGGGCGACCAGCCCCGGGCCATCGAGGAGCTGGCCACGCGCATCGAGGCGGGGGAGAAGGACGTGGTCCTGCTCGGCGCCACGGGCACCGGCAAGTCGGCGACCGCCGCGTGGCTGATCGAGCGGGTCCAGCGGCCCACCCTCGTGATGGTGCAGAACAAGACGCTCGCCGCGCAGCTGGCCAACGAGCTGCGCGAGCTGCTGCCGAACAACGCGGTCGAGTACTTCGTCTCCTACTACGACTACTACCAGCCCGAGGCCTACGTCCCGCAGACGGACACCTTCATCGAGAAGGACTCCTCGATCAACGAGGAGGTCGAGCGGCTGCGGCACTCCGCGACCAACGCCCTGCTGACCCGCCGCGACGTCGTGGTCGTCGCCACCGTGTCCTGCATCTACGGCCTGGGCACCCCGGAGGAGTACGTCGCCCAGATGGTCACCATGCGCCAGGGCGAGGAGATGGACCGGGACGAGCTGCTGCGCCGGTTCGTGAACATGCAGTACGCGCGCAACGACGTCGACTTCCACCGCGGCACCTTCCGCGTCCGCGGGGACACGGTGGAGATCATCCCGATGTACGAGGAGCACGCCATCCGCGTGGAGTTCTTCGGCGACGAGATCGAGTCCATCTACACCCTCCACCCGCTGACCGGGGAGATCATCCGGGAGGAGACCGAGATGTACGTCTTCCCGGCCTCCCACTACGTGGCCGGTGCGGACCGGATGGCCCGGGCCGTGAAGTCCGTCGAGGACGAGCTCGCCGCCCGGCTGCAGGAGCTCGAGTCGCAGAACAAGCTCGTCGAGGCCCAGCGGCTGCGCATGCGCACCACGTACGACCTCGAGATGATGGAGCAGATGGGCTACTGCAACGGCATCGAGAACTACTCGCTGCACATCGACGGCCGCCCGCGCGGCTCGGCGCCGCACTGCCTGATCGACTACTTCCCGGACGACTTCCTGCTGGTGGTCGACGAGTCCCACGTGACGATCCCCCAGATCGGCGGCATGTACGAGGGCGACATGTCCCGCAAGCGCACCCTCGTGGAGCACGGCTTCCGGCTGCCCTCCGCGATGGACAACCGGCCGCTGAAGTGGGACGAGTTCCTGGAGCGGATCGGCCAGACCGTCTACCTCTCCGCCACCCCGGGCAAGTACGAGCTGTCCCAGGCGGACGGCTACGTGGAGCAGATCATCCGGCCCACCGGGCTCGTGGACCCCGAGGTCATCGTCAAGCCCACCAAGGGCCAGATCGACGACCTGCTCGACGAGATCAACGTGCGGGTGGAGCGCGACGAGCGGGTGCTCGTCACCACCCTGACCAAGCGGATGGCCGAGGACCTCACCGAGTACCTCATGGAGCACGGGGTGCGGGTGCAGTACCTGCACTCCGACGTCGACACCCTCCGGCGCGTCGAGCTGCTGCGCGAGCTGCGGATGGGCACGTTCGACGTCCTGGTGGGCATCAACCTGCTCCGCGAGGGCCTGGACCTGCCCGAGGTCTCCCTCGTGGCGATCCTCGACGCGGACAAGGAGGGGTTCCTGCGCTCCACGACCTCCCTGATCCAGACGATCGGCCGCGCCGCCCGCAACGTCTCCGGCCAGGTGCACATGTACGCCGACCGGATCACCGACTCGATGGCCACGGCCATCGAGGAGACCAACCGGCGCCGGGAGATCCAGGTCGCCTACAACACCGAGCACGGGATCGACCCGCAGCCGCTGCGCAAGAAGATCGCCGACATCACCGACCAGCTCCAGCGCGAGGAGGAGGACACCAAGGAGCTGCTGGCCCGGCGGGCGGCCGCCGGGAAGAAGACCGCCCCGACCGCGGGCCGGGGCGGGCGGGACGCGGTGGCGGCCGCGGAGCAGAAGCTGCGCCGGGACGGGGTCGCCGCCGCCCCGGCGGAGGACCTGGTGGACCTCATCGCGCAGATGACCGAGCAGATGCAGGCCGCCGCCGCCGAGCTGCAGTTCGAGCTCGCCGGGCGGATCCGCGACGAGCTCGCGGACCTGAAGAAGGAGCTGCGGCAGATGCAGCAGGCCGGGCACGCCTGAGCCCGTCGCGCCGGGACCGCGACCCGCGGTGACACCGGTTCCCGGCGTTCTCCCAGGTTGGGGTAGAGTGCTCCCCGCGTAGGGGAGTATCCCTCAGCGCTGCGATCGTCAGCACGCCGGGCAACGGAGCCGGGCCGGTCGCAGCGGCCGCACCTCGGCATCCGGGCCCGGAGCCCGCCAGGAGCGGTGGAGAGACTTGCGGCTCATCGTGACGCCCCGGTCCGCCCCGCTCCACGGACGACGCCGGCCCGCGGGCTCACCCATCTCCAAGCGAAAGAATTCGCGTGCACACACAGCTACCCGCGTGGTTCGAGATCGGCTCCTTCGTCGTTCTCGGCTGCATCCTTCTCTTCGACCTGATCATGGTCGCCAAGCGCCCGCACGAACCCTCCATGAAGGAGGCCGGCACCTGGGTGGGCGTCTACGTGGCCCTCGCCCTGGTGTTCGCGGGCCTGATGTTCGTCTTCGCCGGCGCCGAGCAGGGCACCCAGTTCGTGGCGGGCTGGATCACCGAGTACAGCCTCAGCATCGACAACCTGTTCGTGTTCATCGTGATCATGGCCCGCTTCTCCGTGCCCCGGAAGTACCAGCAGGAGGTGCTGATGGTGGGCATCATCATCGCGCTGGTCCTGCGCGGGGTGTTCATCCTGCTGGGCGCCACGATCATCGCGAACTTCTCCTGGGTCTTCTACCTGTTCGGCGTCTTCCTGCTCTGGACCGCCTACCAGCAGGCCAAGGACGACGGCGAGGACGAGGCCGAGGAGAACGGGCTCATCCGCCGCCTGCGCACCGTGGTGCCCATGACGGAGCACTACGACGGGAACAAGCTGCGCACCACGGTGGCCGGCAAGCGCGTGTTCACCCCGATGCTCGTGGTGTTCGTGACCATCGGCGTGACCGACCTGATGTTCGCCTTCGACTCCATCCCGGCGATCTTCGGGCTCACCCAGAGCCCGTTCATCGTCTTCACCGCCAACATC
Organism: Kocuria oceani; assembly: GCF_029524215.1. Lineage (NCBI taxonomy): Bacteria > Bacillati > Actinomycetota > Actinomycetes > Micrococcales > Micrococcaceae > Kocuria > Kocuria oceani. Next base: position 208,546 of record NZ_JARAMH010000003.1, read on the forward strand.
TTCGCGCTCATGGGCCTGCGCCAGCTCTACTTCCTGCTCGGCGGGCTGATGGAGCGGCTCATCTACCTCAAGCACGGCCTGTCACTGATCCTGGCGTTCATCGGGGTCAAGCTCATCCTGCACGCCATGCACGAGAACGAGGTGCCGTTCATCAACGGCGGCGAGCACATCGCCTGGGCCCCGGAGATCCCCACGTTCGTGTCCCTGGGCGTGATCGTGGCCATCATCGCGGTCGCCACGGTCGCGTCGATGCTCAGCCCCAGGGGCCGCTCCGCCCACGCGGCGGCGGAGCTGCACCGGGCCATCGAGACGTACCGCAGCCCGGGCGAGGACACGAGCACCGGTCAGATGCGGGCGGTGCAGGCGGACCTCGTGCTGAAGTACCACGCCGCCGTGGCGGCCGCCGAGCGGTCCTCCGTGGAGCTGCCGGACCTCGCCGAACGCACCGGCAAGTCGGTCGAGCAGCACCGGGCCGAGAGCGGCACGGCGTCGTCGGACCCCCGCCGGGCGGCCGGGCGCTGAGCCCGCCGGCTCCGGGGTGTCCGGTCCAGCGGGACCGGTGAGACGTGCGCAGGGCCCGTACCGCCGACCGGCGGCACGGGCCCTGCGCACGGTTCCGCCCGGACGGCTGTATAGACTGAGCCCAGCCTAGGGGAGTATCCCTCAGCGCTGTGGACGTCAGCACGTCGGGTCCCCGGACCCGGCCGGACGCAGCGGCCGGTCCCAGCGCGGCGCACCCCAACGGTGCGGCGCGCTCGGCGGAGAGACTTACGGCTGTCCCGTACCCGACCCCCGAAAGCAGAATCATGGAAGTCTCACTCACCGTCTGGATCGTCACGATCGCGGCCATCCTCGGCCTGCTCCTCTTCGACTACGTGTTCCACGTGCGCAAGGCGCACGAGCCCCAGCTGAAGGAAGCCGCGATCTGGTCGGCGATCTACGTGGGCCTCGCCCTCCTGTTCGGCCTGTTCGTCCTGATCGAGTGGGGTGGTCGCTACGCCGGGGAGTACTACGCCGGGTACATCACGGAGAAGGCGCTGTCCGTGGACAACCTCTTCGTGTTCCTCATCATCATGGCGTCCTTCAAGGTGCCGCGGGAGGACCAGCAGAAGGTGCTGCTCTTCGGCATCACCTTCGCGCTGATCGCCCGCACCGCCCTGATCTTCGTGGGCGCCGGGCTGATCAACCAGTTCGCCTGGGTGTTCTACCTCTTCGGCCTGATCCTGCTGCTCACCGCCGGGTCGCTGATCAAGGGCGAGCTCTCGGACTCCCAGCACGACGAGGCCGACAACTTCATGGTCCGCCTGGCCAAGCGCTTCATCCACACCACGGACCACTACGACGGCGACAAGCTCTTCACCATCCAGAACGGCAAGCGGGCGATGACCCCGATGCTGCTGGTGATGGTCGCGATCGGCGGCACGGACGTCCTCTTCGCCCTGGACTCGATCCCGGCGATCTTCGGCCTGACCCAGCAGACCTATCTGGTGTTCACCGCCGTGGCGTTCTCGCTGATGGGCCTGCGCCAGCTGTACTTCCTCATCGACGGGCTGCTGGACCGGCTCATCTACCTCTCCTGGGGCCTGGCGATCATCCTGGGCTTCATCGGCGTGAAGCTCATCCTGCACGCCCTGCACGAGAACAACCTGCCGTTCATCAACAACGGCGAGCACGTGGAGGTCGTCGAGGTCAGCATCGCCCTGTCCCTCACCGTGATCGTGGGCGTGCTGGTCGTCACGGTCCTCGCCTCGCTGTTCAGCCCCAAGGGCCGGGCGCTGCGGGTGCTCAACGGTCTCCAGACCGTCGCCGAGCAGTACGTCACCCTGCCCCAGGACGCCTCCCCGGAGGAGCGCCAGAAGCTCGCGGACAAGGCCGCCAAGTACCAGCGGCAGATGCCGAAGATCTCCGACAAGCACCGCGAGGAGCTGCTCGAGTCCGAGAAGCACTTCCACGAGCTGCTGGACCGCGCCCGCGGCAAGCACCGGGAGTTCGAGCGCACCGGGGTGGGCCCCGAGCCCGACGTGGTCCCGGCCCCGGAGGCCGAGGCGATCCGCGGCGAGCACGTCGAGACGCAGGACGCCGCCGGCACCACCACGCCGGACGCCCCGCGGAGCGGGAGCACCGGCCACTCCGCCTGACGCGGAGCCCGAGCCGACGACGGAGGCCCCCACCCGGCCGGGTGGGGGCCTCCGTCGTCGGCGGGTACGGGCGGTCAGCGCCCCGTCTCGGTGACCGGCCCCACGTTGTCCACGAGCACGGCGGGGAAGCCGTCCTCGTCGGAGGCGCGCAGGTCGATGCGGGCGTTGATCCCCCAGTCGTGGTGGCCGTCGGGGTCGTCGAAGACCTGCACCACGGTCCAGTACCCGTCCAGGCCCTCGGGCCGCTCGTCGATGCGCACCAGGCCGGGGCCCCGGGACTGGGGGTCGGTGTAGATGTCCTCGTGCTCGTCGAAGTAGGCGTCCATGGCGTCCGCCCACCGGTCCCGGTCCCAGCCGTGCGCGCCGTCCAGGGCCCCGAGCACCTTGTCCTTCTCGTCGGCGAACAGCTCCACCCGCTGGAACAGCGCGTTGCGGACCATGACCCGGAACGCCCGCGGGTTGGCCGTGATCACCGGGGGCTGCTCGTCGATGAGCTCCTCCAGGGAGTCCGCGGAGGTGCCCATGGGGGACTCCTCGCCGGCGGCGAGCTTCTCCCACTCGTCCAGCAGCGAGTTGTCGGTCTGCCGGATGAGCTCGCCCAGCCACTCGACCAGGTCCTCCAGGTCCTCGCGCAGCAGGTCCAGCGGCACCGTCTGGCGCAGGGCCTTGTAGGCGTCCGAGAGATAGCGCAGCAGGATCCCCTCGGAGCGGGCCAGGCCGTAGAACTGCACGTAGTCGCCGAAGGTCATCGCCCGCTCGTACATGTCCCGGACCACCGACTTCGGGGTCAGCTCGAACTGGGCCACCCACGGGGCCCCGGTGCGGTAGGTCTCGAAGGCCTGCGTCAGCAGCTCCTCGAGGGGCTTGGCGTAGCTGACCTCCTCGAGCTCCTTCATCCGCTCCTCGTAGTCCAGCCCCTCCGCCTTCATCGCGGCCACGGCCTCCCCGCGGGCCTTCTTCTCCTGCATGTTGAGCACCTGGCGCGGCTTCTCGAGGGTGGCCTCGATGACGGAGACGACGTCGAGCGCGTAGCCGGGGGCCTCGCGGTCGAGCAGCGTCAGGGCGGCCAGGGCGAAGGGGGACAGCGGCTGGTTCAGGGCGAAGTTCTCCTGCAGCTCCACGGTCAGCCGCCAGGTGCGGCCCTCCTCGTCCGGGGCGTCCAGCTTCTCGACGACGCCGGCGGCCCGCAGCTCCTTGAGGATCCCGATCGCCTGCTTGAGCAGGGCGCGCTGGCGCTGCCGCGTCTCGTGGTTGTGCGTGAGCAGGTGCCAGGCGGCCAGCACCGGGTCCCCGGGCCGCTGCAGCAGGTTGAGCAGCATCGAGTGGGTCACGGTGAAGGAGGAGCTCAGGGGTTCGGGCTCCGCGGCCACGAGGGTCTCGAACGTCGGCTTCCCCCAGGAGACGAAGCCCTGCGGCGGCTTCTTCTTCACCACCTGGCGCAGCTTCTTCTTCACCACCTGGCGCAGCTTCTTCTGGTCGTCGCCGAACTTCGCGTGGGCCTTCTTCATGGCCTTGGTGTTCTCGATGACGTGCTCGGGCGCCTGGACCACCACGGTGCCCGCGGTGTCGTAGCCGGCCCGCCCGGCCCGCCCGGCGATCTGGTGGAACTCCCGGGCGTTGAGCCGGCGGGTGCGCTCGCCGTCGAACTTGGACAGGGCCGTGATGACCACGGTGCGGATGGGCACGTTGATGCCCACCCCGAGGGTGTCCGTGCCGCAGATGACCTTGAGCAGACCGGTCTGGGCGAGCTGCTCCACGAGCCGGCGGTACTTGGGCAGCATCCCCGCGTGGTGGACCCCGATGCCGTGGCGGACCAGCCGGTTGAGCGTCTTGCCGAAGCCGGCCGAGAAGCGGAACCCGGCGATGAGCTCCCCGATCCGCTCCTTCTCCTCCTTGGACAGCACGTTGACGGACATCAGGTTCTGGGCCTGGTCCATGGCCTGCAGCTGGGAGAAGTGCACCACGTAGACCGGGGCCTGGTTGGTGCTCAGCAGCTCCTCGAGCGCCTCGTGGATCGGGTCCTCGGACCAGTAGTGGTGCAGCGGGATCGGGCGCTCGGCGGAGGAGACCGTCGTCGTCGGCCGCCCGGTGAGCTCCGTCATGTCCTTCTCGAAGCGGGAGACGTCCCCCAGGGTGGCGCTCATGAGCAGGAACTGCGCCTGCGGCAGCTCCAGCAGCGGCACCTGCCACGCCCAGCCGCGCTGCGGGTCGGAGTAGAAGTGGAACTCGTCCATCACCACGGGGCCCACGTCCGCGTCCCGGCCCTCGCGCAGGGCCACGTTGGCGAGGATCTCCGCGGTGCAGCACACGATGGGGGCGTCCGCGTTGACGGCGGAGTCCCCGGTGACCATGCCGACGTTCTCGGCGCCGAAGATCTCCACCAGGGAGAAGAACTTCTCCGAGACCAGGGCCTTGATCGGGGCCGTGTAGTAGGAGCGCTGCCCGGCGGCGAGGCCGGCGAAGTGGGCGGCGACCGCCACGGTCGACTTCCCGGACCCGGTCGGGGTCGCGAGGATCACGTTGGACCCGCTCGCGAACTCCAGGACGGCCTCGTCCTGGGCCGGATAGAGCTCCATGTCCCGGGAGGCGATCCAGCCGAGGAACCCCTCGTACACCTCGTCCCCGGACAGCGGGTTGGAGGCGAAGTCGCCGCGGTAGTACGGATGGCCCGGGGTGCCGAGCTCGGGGGAGAGGGCTTCGAGGAGTTTCATCGTCCCCAGCTTATCCGCGCGCCCGCCGGCCACCGGGCGGACGCAGCTCCTCCGAGCGCTCCCACGTGCGCAGCATCGGCTCCTGCGGAGCCCACCACAGCACCGCGGCCCAGCCGAGCAGGGCCGCGACTGCCCCCGCGCCGGGCCGATCGGTCAGCGCCCCGACGGCCCCCAGCACCGCGGCGGCGGTGCTCGCGGCGGCGCCGGCCACCAGCGCGGCCCAGCCCGGGCGCAGGAATCCCGCGAGGACCAGACCCCCGAGCACGGCCCCCGCGCCGGCCGCCACGAGCAGCGCCGGCCCCCCGCCGGGCCGGAGGGCCACCGGGTCCGCCACGACCAGGACGACGAGCACCCACCCGGCCACGGAGACCAGCACGACGCCGGCCGCGCGCACCACCTCGTCGACGGGCTCCCGCCCCGGCACCCGCAGCGCCACGGCGGCGGCGCAGCGCTCCAGCCCGAGCGCCCCCGCCAGCAGCAGCAGCACCGGTGCGCTCCGGCCGGCCGTCGCGGCGGCCGCCGCCGGGAGGAGCAGCGCGGCCGCGGCGGCGCCGCAGCACCCGGCCCGGCGCAGGGCCGCGTCCCGGGCCGCGCCGGCCTCGGCGAGCGCCGCGGGCGGTGCACCACCGGCCGCCGCCAGGACGCGGGACCACCCCCGGTGCGCCCGGTGCACCGTGCGCGCCAGGGCGGAGGCCAGCAGCACGGCGCCGATGCCGACGAGGACGAACTCGCCGGCGCGGCCGGCCGGGTCCGGCGCGGCGAGCAGCCCGAGGGCCACGGCGGCCGCCACGAACCCGAGCGCGGCCCGGACCGGGACGAGCAGCAGGGGGAGGAGCACGAAGACGGGCTGCACCAGGAACAGCAGCAGCTCCCACACCCCGCGAGGCAGGTCCGGGGTCCCGGCCAGGGCCCGGCCGAGCACCCGCAGCCCGCGCGAGGCCAGCGAGACCCGGTAGCCCGGGGTGAGCCGGGCCAAGCCGTCCGCCCCGGCCTCCAGGGTCGTCAGGGCGTGCTGCCGGTCCCCGCCGCCGAGCTCGTCCAGCAGGCTCTGCTGCAGCGCGGCGGCCTCCTGCGCCGGCCGCTGCGCTGCCGGGTCCGCGCCGGCCGGCGCCTCGGCGCCCGCACGGGGGTCGACGCCGGACCCGGACCGTGCGGGCAGCCCGCGGAGGAACGACGCCGCACCGGCCGCGGCGTCGAGGCGGCCCCACCACCAGTCGTTGGCGCGCCAGTCGGCGGCGAGGAAGCCGCGGAAGTTGAACAGCCCGGCGCCGGCGAGCTTGTCCCGCGCGGGCAGCCGCTCGGCGTCGGGGGCCAGGATCCCGCGCAGCTCGTCGTCGCCGGCGCCGGGGAGCCCCGCCGCGTCGAGGGCGCGCTGCAGCCGCCGCCGCGCCCAGGCGGGCGGCAGCGGTCCCAGGTCCTCGGGCCGGGCGGGCGCGCCGTCGCCGCGGATCTCCCCGTAGCTGATGCCGGAGACCGGCGTGGGGATGCCGGCCGCCGCGAACAGCGGGGGCAGGTCCGCGGCGGACGGCACCGGGCCCGTGACGGGCACCGCGGACCAGGGGGACTCGCGCCAGATGCTGCGCCGGCTCGGCCCCGGGTCGTCGGGCTCCTCGTCCCCGGATTCCTCGTCCCCGGGTTTCTCGTCCCCGGGGGCGGACGGCGCGCCGGGCCCGCCGTCCGCCCGGCGCTCGGTCCCCAACTGCGCCCGGACGGCGGCGTGGGCGCCGCGCAGCGCGGCCACCGCGGCGTCGAGCTCCCGCCATGCCTCCTCCCCGGCCCCGGGTGCCGGGACGGAGACGTCCAGCCAGACGGGGACCGCGGCCGTGACCGGGGCCCCGGGGTCCGCGCAGGCCTCCAGCACCGCCGCGAACAGTGCGTCCCGCGCGTGGCCGGCGGCGGCCAGCACCCGGTACGCGCTCGCCCGGGCGGGCGCCGGGTCGAATCCGGCGGACGGGACCGGGCCGGCCACGGGGCCGACCCCTGGGGCGAGCAGCAGCGACTCGAGGAAGCGCACCCACGCGAGCACGCAGGACGCCGCGTCGGCCAGCGCCTGCGGGCCGCGCAGCACGGCCGTGGCCTCCGGGGCCGTCAACGGGCCGCGGGACAGGGCGTCGTAGCGCCCGGCGAGCTCCTGCCGCAGCGGCTCGACCTCGGCCGCGTCCCGGGCGTGCACCTCCCGGCGCCGGGGGAGCGTGGAGGCCAGCTGCCACTGCGCGGGCCGGGTCAGCAGGCGGGCCAGCAGCGCGGCGTCCGCCCGGGCCCGGTAGCGCACGTACGCCCGGCGCCGGTCCTCCCGCGCGGCCGGGTCCCAGGCGACGGGCAGCGCGGCGAGCGGGTGCAGCCGCCCGTCGGCGAGCAGCCGGTCGTCCCGGCGGTCGGAGAGGGCCAGGACCTCGTCCTCGCCCGTCTCCCGCCGGCGCAGCCGGGTGACCGTGGCCCAGAGCGTGCGCACCAGGCGCGGCAGGTCCAGGTCGCCGGCGCGCACCGGCCGCGCGGCGGGCGGGTCCGGGTCCAGGTAGAGCAGGCAGCGGTCGGCGTGGCGCAGCGAGGTCCGGGTGCCGGCGGCCGCCACGGCCCGGTCGATGGGGATGTTGTCGAAGACCCCGCCGTCGACCACCCGGAAGGGCAGCTGCTCCGGGTCGCGGTGGGCCGAGAAGGCGTGGCTGAGGTCCGGGCGGGGGAACCCGCCGAGCCGCCCCGCGGTCGGCGCCGACCACACGGCGGCGGGTTCGAACGCGCCGGGGAACGAGGACGTCGCGCGGGCCGCGTAGGCCAGCCGGGCCAGGGAGGCGGCGCGGTGGCCGGCCTCCTCGGGCGTCTCCGGAGAGGGCTTCCCGGCCGCCGCGGGACGGGCGGGGATGTCGTTGCCCAGCGGCGGGGCGGGGCGGCCCGGTTCCGGGGAGGAGAAGTGGAACCCGCCGCGGCCCTCCGCCGCGCCGCTGTGGCCGGAGGGGTCGCTGTCCAGCACGGTGGCGGACAGGTCCACGGACACGTGCTCGGCGACCAGGTCGGGGTGGTGCCGCGGGTCCCCGTGCACGGCGGCGAGCAGCTCGTGCACGCGCGGCCACAGGTAGGCGTCGCCCTGGAGCAGTGAATCGACCGGTGCCCGCCCCAGGGGGCGCAGCAGCCGGCCCAGCGCCGCGTGCTCCTGCCACAGCAGGCCCAGGGCGCCCAGCCCGGTGCCGGCGCGCTGGGCCACGGCGTGCACCACGCTGTTCAGCCCGCCGGCACTGGCCCCGGCGAGGAGGTCGAACTCCACCCGGTCGTATCCCGCGTCCGCGAGCAGCCCGGCGTAGACCCGGGCGCGCTCGGCCGTGTGCGGGTCGGACTCGCCCGCGGGCTGCAGCAGCAGGGCGTGCAGCCCGCCCGCCGGGTCCCGGTGGATCCGGATCCGGCGCAGCAGGTCCAGCTCCGCGACCGCCCCGCCGATCCACACCGCCAGGCTGACCCCACCGCGCATGGCCAGGGCGAACCGGAGCGTGCGCCCGAAGGCGGGCGGCCGTCCCTCCGCGGCCTCGGTCAGCCGCCGGTCCGGCGGCAGGACGCTCAGCCGCAGCCCGGCACCCGGTGCGCCCGCCCCCGGTTGCGCCCCGGCCCGTTCGGCCGGCACGGCCCGCTCACCCGGCAAGGGCCGCGAACGCCCGCTGGGGGCCCGGACGGCGGGCGAGCCCGTGCCGCAGCTCCTCGAGCAGCTCCCGGCCCCCGTGCCCGTCGTCGAGCAGCACGGCCGTGGCCTCCCGGATCTCGGCGGCGGTGACCGCGTTGGGGTCCAGCACGGTGCCCAGTCCTGCCGTCTCCAGGGCGGCCGCTCCGGCGAACTGGTCCGTGGACAGGGGCAGCAGCAGCAAGGGCACCCCGGCGGTGAGCGCCTCGGTGACGCTGTTGTTGCCGCCGTGCGAGATCGCCGCGCGCGCCCGGCGCAGCAGGGTCACCTGGGGCAGGGAGCCGCGCACGAGCCAGTCCGCCGGCACCGGTCCCAGGGCGGCGGGCGGCGTGGCGCCGGCGGCCAGGGCCACCCGGACGTCGAGGCCCCGCAGCGCCTCGGCCACCCGGGCGAGCACGTCCCCGCGCACCGAGAGGAAGCTGCCGAGGCTGACGTAGACGACCGGGCGGTCCGAGGCGGCCAGCCACGCGGCCACCTCGGGATCCTCGCCCTCCTCCCGCACGGCCGAACCCAGGAACGTGTGCTCGGGCAGCCGGCGGGTCCGAAAGTCGTCGTGGAGCTCGCCCGGGTAGTTGAGCAGCAGGTCGTCGCCGGTCTCCGCGAACGCGTCCGCGCTCGCGGGCGCGCCCGGGGCGAGCTGCTGCAGCGCGTCGTTCCACTGCTGCGTGAACTCGTCCCGCACAACCGAGCACAGCCGGTGCAGGGCCGCCAGCTCCGCGGGGGACGGGCGCAGTCGGCCGGGCCAGGCCGGCGGGTGCCCGTACACCTCGTCCGCCACGGTCAGGGCGGAGGGGTGGCCCAGCACCACGTCGGCGTGCCGGACGCCGCTGCCGGTGAGCGCCAGGCGGGCGCTGAAGGCCAGGTGGTCCACGAGCACCCGGTCCGGGCGCACCCGCTCCACCACGGCCTGCACGCGCCGGGCCGTGCCCAGCGGGTCCCACAGCAGGTCGTCGCGGCGGGCCCGGGCCTGGAAGGACAGGGTCTCCACGGGCCCGCGCCGGGTCGCGGCGAAGAACCCGCGCAGCGAGTCGTCCTCCCCGGCCGGCTGCTCCTCCGCCCGGATCACCCCGGGGTTGGACCCGCGCCCCAGCGGCAGCAGCTCCACGTCGTAGCCGAAGTTCCGGGCCAGGGGCGCGGTGGCCGGGCCCGTGGCCACGACCACCCGCTGCCCGGCGTCGCGCCAGGCGGTGGCCAGGGTGGCGAGGGGGAAGAGGTGGGACGCGTAGTCCGGGCTGATGACGAGCAGGGTCACGGGGTGGGGCTCCTGTCGGTGGCGGGGGCCGCGACGCGGCCGTAGACGACGGTGAGGGCCTGCGCCATGCCTTCGATGCTGAACCGTTCGCGCACGGTGGCGTAGGCGGCCGCCGCCGCGTCCTCGGCGCCGGGGCCGGCGGCGAGGTCCAGGGCGCGGGCGGCGCCCCGGGACAGGGCGGCGGGGTCGCGGGTGTCGACGAGGACGCCGGTCAGACCCTCCTGCACGAAGGTCGCGGGGCCGCCGGCCGCGGGGGCCACCACGGGCAGCCCGCTCGCCAGCGCCTCGACGAGTGCGACCCCGAACTCCTCCTTGACGCTGGCGCACACGTAGGCGCCCTGCGCGGCGGCGAGCCCGGGCCGGCCCCGGCGCACCGCGGCGAGCCAGACGGCCACCGTGCCGTGGGGCCGGTGCCCGGCCAGGAGCAGGCCGCGGGCGGCGGCCTGCGCGAGGGGCACGGCGGCGTCGATGCGCTCCAGCTGCTCGCGCTCGTCGGCCGAGGGGTGGGCGAGGTTCCCGCCGACGACGAGCAGGTTGCAGCGGGCGCGCAGCTGCTCGTCGGCGGCCCAGGCCTCGACCAGGTGCGCCGTGCCCTTGACCCGGTGCAGGCGCCCGACCGTGACGACCAGCGGCAGGCCGCGCCGCGAGGCCGGGAGGCCGGCGAGGACGGCGTCGAGCTCCTCGAGCTCCCGCCCCGCGCCCTCCCCGGCCTGCGCGGCGGCCCGGTCGACCGAGTCCAGGTCGATGCCCTCGGGGACCACGGTGCACCGCCCGGGCGCGTCCGGGTCGAGGCCCAGCAGCTCGCGGGCGTCCCGGGCGAGGTCCGGGCGGGGGAACAGCACCAGGTGCTCCGCCCCGGCGGCGAGGTCGGCGAGCAGGCGCACCCGGAACCACAGGTGCTCCACGGCGTCGGCGGCCCCGAAGCCCTCCCGGGTGAGGGTGCCGTCCGCCTCGCGGGCCGCGACCAGCGCGTGCGGATCGGGGGCCATGGTCAGCACCCGCGGGATGCCCTGCTCCGCTGCCACGGCCGCGACGACCAGCGAGCCGACGTCGGCCATCCGCAGGTGCACGACGTCCACGGGACCCGCCGCCCGGAGCGCGCGCCGCAGGCCGCGCTCCGCGGCGACCCTCCGGGGCCAGGCCTCGGCCAGGGGCACCGGGGCGCCCTGGAACGGCACGACGCCGAAGACGTGCCCCGGCCCGGCCAGCCCGGGCAGCGCGGCCCGGGCCTCGTCGTGGCTGCCGCGGGAGACCGTGACCACCCGCTCCACCCCGGTGCCGTGCCGGGGGCGGTGCGCCGCGAGGACGTCGCCGAGCTGGGCGAGCAGGGTGGCTATCCCGCCGTTGTCCCCCCGCCCGGAGAAGGTGAGGTCCCGGTCGATCTCCGCGTGCAGGAACGCCTGCAGCACGGCCGGGCCGCTCCCGGCCGGCGGGGGAGCGGCCGGGCCCGCCTCCAGCTCCGCCCGGGCCAGCCGCGCGACCGGTGCCAGCGCCCCGCCCGCCCGCGCGCACTCGGCGGCGAGGTCTCCGAGCCGGGGAACGCCCTCCGGGTCCTCGTGGTGCCGCTCGACGAGGGCCTCCAGGGCGGCCCCGCGCACCGCGTGGTCCTCGGCGGGGTCCCCGGCCAGCGCCCTGAGCAGCCCGGTGGCGCCGGAGCCGGGCACCAGGCCCACGGTCTCGGTGAGGCGGGCTCGGGCGCCGGGTTCGGAGGTGCCCGCCAGGGCGTGGACGAGCGCGTCGCTGACGGGATCCGCGGCGGCGGGCGCCCAGGCCTGCAGGGTGCGCTGGGCCAGCATGCCGGGAAAGCCGCCTCCGGCGACGAGGTGGGTCAGGACGGGCACGGCCCGGACGACCGGGGGCCGCCCGGCGAGGGACCACGCCGTGTGCTCCCGCACCCAGGCTCTGCCGTCGTCCAGCAGGGCGGTGAGCAGCGCGTCCGGCCGGGACCCGGGCACCACGGCCAGGGCGTGGACGGCGGCCAGCACGGCAAGCTGGTCCTCGCCCCGGCGGATCTCCTCCACCAGCACCGGCAGGGCCGCGTCCGGCTCCTCCCGGGCGGCGGCGGCGAGGGCGTCGGCGCGGCGGATGCCGTCCAGGATCGTGGGGGCGGCCCGCACGGCGGTCAGGGCGGCGGCCGGGCGCGCGCCGGTGCGCCCCGCGGTGGTGTCCGGTGCGCAGGGCGCGACGAAGGTCATGGGCTCACGCTAACCGACGGCGGCGGGCCGCCGGAGCCGGGGTGGGGGATTCTCAGGATTCTGGGAGCCGGCGAGCGGCCCGGGCGTCGGCCCGGCGGCAGAGCAGGGCGAACACGGCTCCGGAGAGGTTGTGCCACACCGAGAACACCGCCGCCGGCAGGGCCGCCAGCGGGTTCATGTACTGGGCGGCGAGCCCCGCGGCCAGGCCGGAGTTCTGCATGCCCACCTCCACCGCGGTGGCGCGGCGCACGGAGATAGGCTGCCGCGTGACAGCACCCACGAGGTGGCCCAAGGTCAGGCCGAGGGCGTTGTGCAGGGCCACGGCCGCGAGCACGAGCAGCCCGGCCTCGACGATCCGGTCCGCGCTGGCCGAGACCACGATGGCCACGATCAGGGCGATGGCCGCGACCGAGACCCACGGCAGGACGGGCAGGGCGCGCCGGACCAGCCCCGGCACGAGCAGCCGCACGGCCAGACCGGCGACGACCGGCAGGAGCACGATCTTGGTGATCGACCAGGCCATGGCGGCCCCGTCCACCGGCAGGTACTGCCCGGCCAGCCAGAGGGTCAGCAGGGGAGTGAGCACGGGGGCGAGCAGGGTGGAGATCGACGTCATCGCGACGGACAGTGCGACGTCCCCGCGGGCGAGGTAGGCCACGACGTTCGAGGCCGTGCCGCCGGGGGCGCAGCCGACCAGGATCACGCCGGCGGCGAGCTCCGGCGGCAGCCGGAGCAGGAACACCACGAGGAGGGCGAGCAGGGGCATGATCACGTACTGGGCGGCCACACCCAGCAGCACCGGCAGCGGACGCCGGGCCACCAGCGCGAAGTCCACCGGGCGCAGGGTCAGGCCCATCCCGAACATGACCAGTCCCAGCAGCGGGTTGATCCACCCGGACAGCCCGCTCACCGTCCCTGGGGTCAGGAAGCCGACGAGTCCGCCGGCGAGCACCAGGACGGGGAAGACCAGGACGGCGACATAGGCGCTGCGGTCGGGCGCGGCGGCCTCGGTGGTGGTGCCGGGACCGGCGTTCACCACCCGCGGGCCCGCCACTCCTCGAGGTGCGGGCGTTCCGCCCCCAGCGTGGTGGGCCTGCCGTGGCCGGGATGGACGACCGTGTCGTCGTCGAAGCGGTCGAAGATCCGCTCGGTGACGTCGTCGAGGAGCTGCCGGAAGTCCTCCGGGCCGTCGGTCCTGCCGACGCCGCCGGGGAAGAGGGAGTCGCCGGAGAAGATGTGCGCCGGTCCCTGCGGGTCGCGGTAGACCAGGGCGATCGAGCCGGGCGTGTGCCCGCGCAGGCCGATGACCTCCAGGTCGAAGCCGTCGAACTCGGCGGTGTCCCCGTCCTCGAAGGTCAGGTCCATGGGCACGGCGATGTCGGCCTCGTCGTCGGCGCCGCAGGCGGTCATCGCCTCGGAGCGGGAGCGGACCTCCTCGAGGGCGCGCACGTGGTCCCAGTGCGAGTGAGTGGTGATGATGAGCTGGAGGCTGCCGAAGGCCTTCGAGCAGTCCCCGTTGCCGGCGCCCACGAGTCCGGCGATGGCACGGGGGTCGTCCGCGGCGTCGATGAGCACCTGGGTGCCCTCTTCCTTCGAGGTGAGGAGGTAGACGTTGTTGTCCATCTCGCTCACGGAGATCCGGCGGATCGTGACCTCGGCGAGGTCGGTGACCTCCGTCTTCGATGCGATCATGAGGACGAAGGTACGCCGGAGTCCAGCGACTCGCCAGTCGGGCCTGCGGGGGCCTGCGACGGGCCGGGGCGGCGGCCGGGAGTGACCGGACCCACCCCGCCGGGACTTGTGGACCACCCCCGCCCTCGTATAGTTGCGTGCGGCAACAAATCATCAGGGGCGGTGAGCGATCCGCGCCCGCACCGTCACCGGCGCGGTCCCGCGAGCGGCGGAAGCCGTACCGGAGCGGTCGCCCCGTCGTCGTTGTCGCCCCGCCCGTCCCCGAGCCCCGGAGGATTCCCGTTGCCCGTCTCCCACGACACCGCCGTGGAGCTGGTGCGCGACCTGCTGGAGCTGCAGCGGGTCATGAAGCGCGTGACCAAGACCGACGCCGGCCAGCGCCGGCTCAACCCCACCGCGATCGCCCTGCTCTACTACCTCGACAGCAACGGGCCCCGCCGGGCCGCCGTGATGGCCTCGGACACCGGCCTCGGCCCCTCGGGCCTGAGCCGCCAGCTGGCCGTCCTGGAGGACGAGGGCCACGTGGAGCGCACCCCCGACCCGGACGACGGCCGCGCCGCGCTCGTGGCCATCACGGAGCGCGGCCGTGAGCAGGTCCGCGCCGTCGTGGAGCAGGACGCCCAGCGCCTGGCGGCGCGGCTCGAGGGCTGGGACGAGGACCAGGCCCGCGCCAGCCGCGGCGCCATCAACGAGATCACCACCGTCTTCCTGGACTCCCTCGGCGCGGAGCGCACCACCTCCTGCCGGGAGGCCCGGAGACCCCCGCGCACCGGACCGGTCACCGCCGACGAGGAGCACGACGGGGAGCACGCAGAGCACCCGGGGAGCCCACGGCCCCCGCAGCACCGGGACCACGAGGAGGAGACCGCGAGATGACCGCACCCCAGCCAGCCGCCGCACCGGGCGGAGGGACCGGCGCGTCCCACCGGGACGTGCTCCGCGCCCTCACCGGCATCCTCTCCGTGTTCTTCATGGCGATGGTCACCCTCACCATCATCGGCACGGCCCTGCCGGTGATCATGGCCGACCTCGGCGGGGACCAGACCTCCCTGTCCTGGACGGTCACCGGCACCCTGCTGGCCAACGCCGCCACGACACCCGTGTGGGGCAAGCTCGCCGACCTCTTCGACAAGAAGAAGCTGCTGCAGCTGTCCATCGTGATCTTCGTCCTCGGCTCCGCGATGGCCGGGCTGTCCCCGACCATCGAGTTCCTCATCCTGGCCCGCGTGGTCCAGGGCATCGCCATGGGCGGCATCATGGCCCTGGCGATGACCATCATGGGCACGATCATCCCGCCCCGCGAGCGCGGCCGCTACGCCGGCTACATGGGCGCCGTCATGGCCGTGGCCACCTCCGCCGGCCCGCTGCTGGGCGGGCTCATCGTCGACCTCTTCGGCTGGCGCTGGGTGTTCCTGATCCCGGCCCCGCTGGCGGTCCTCGCCGCGGTGCTGGTCCACCGCACCCTGCAGATCCCGCCCCAGGCGCCGCGGCGGGTGAGCATCGACTGGCTGGGCATCGCCCTGCTGATCGTCTCGGCCTCCGCGCTGCTGCTGTGGGTCTCCCTGGCCGGTCAGCCGGGCATGTTCGCGTGGGTCTCCGGGACCTCCGCTGCCCTCCTGGCGACCGCGCTCGTCGGGACCGTCCTGTTCGTCCTCGTCGAGCAGCGCGCCGCGGAGCCGGTGGTGCCCATCCGGGTGGTCACGGAGCGCACCACGGCGCTCGCCATCCTCGCGGCGATCGCCACCGGCGGGGCGATGTTCGCCTCGACCACCTACCTGGGCCAGTACTTCCAGCTGGGCCAGGGCTTCAGCCCCACCATGGCCGGGGTGCTCATGCTCCCGCAGGTCTTCGGCTCGCTCGTGGGCGCCACGGTCGCCGGGCAGCTGATCACCCGCTACGGGCGGTGGAAGATCATCCTGGTCGTGGCCGCGGTGCTGATGTCCACGGGCCTGTTCCTCGCCTCCACGCTCACGCACGACACCCCGCTGTGGGCCGTGAGCGCCTTCATCCTGCTCGTGGGCCTGGGCATCGGCGCGCTGAACCAGAACCTGGTCCTGGCCGTGCAGAACACGGTGGGGCTCAAGGACATGGGGGCGGCGTCCTCCTCGGTCGCGTTCTTCCGCACCATGGGCGGAGCCGTGGCTGTCGCGGTCTTCGGCGCGCTGATGAGCTCCCACCTGGCCGCGGAGCTCACCGCCCGCACCCGGGCCCAGGGCGGGGACCCCGCCGCCGTGGACTCCTCCACGATGGACCTGGACTCGCTGCCCGCCTCGGTGGAGGGCATCGTGCGCGAGGCCTACGGCACGGGCACCGGGGTGGTCTTCCTCGTGGCAGCCATCGCCTCCCTCGTCACGCTGCTGGCCGTGCTCCTGATCAAGGAGGTCCCGCTGCGCCGCACCGTGGACATCGTCGAGGTGGACCCGGAGACCGGCCAGCTCAAGGTCGTCACCCGCACCCTCGACGCCCGGGAGGTCCGGCGCCGGCAGCGTGAGGCCGGGACCGGGCGGTCCTCGGGGGACGACTCCGCCGCGGACCCGGACGCCGGGGGAGACGGCGCTCCGGACCGTGTGCGCGAGGACACCTCCACCGGCCCCGTGGACCGGGTGTGAAGCGGCCCACGGAGCCCGTGGTCATGTCCGGGCCCGGTACTAGAGTGGAGGGCGTGTCTGAGCCGATCCCCACGTCCACCCTGGTCCTGAACCCCGCCGACGAGCCCTCCGAGCCCGGCGCGGGCGCAGCCTCCGCCGCCGTGTCCAGGGCCACCCACAAGTCCGATCTCACCGAGATCGTGGTCCAGGGGGCGCGCGAGCACAACCTCGACAACGTCTCGCTGACCGTGCCCCGGGACGCGATGGTCGTGTTCACCGGCCTGTCCGGCTCCGGGAAGTCCTCCCTGGCGTTCGACACGATCTTCGCCGAGGGCCAGCGCCGGTACGTGGAGTCCCTGTCCTCCTACGCCCGGATGTTCCTGGGCCGGGTGGACAAGCCCGACGTCGACTTCATCGAGGGACTGTCCCCGGCGGTGTCCATCGACCAGAAGTCCACCTCCCGCAACCCGCGCTCCACCGTCGGGACGATCACCGAGATCTACGACTACATGCGCCTGCTGTGGGCGCGCATCGGTCAGCCGCACTGCCCCGTGTGCGGGGAGAGGATCGAGAAGCAGACCCCGCAGCAGATCGTGGACCAGCTGCTGGAGATGCCGGAGAAGACCCGCTTCCAGGTCCTCGCCCCGGTGGTGCGGGAGCGCAAGGGCGAGTTCGCCGACCTCTTCCAGGAGCTCTCCACGAAGGGCTTCTCGCGCGCCACCGTGGACGGGGAGACCGTCCAGCTCTCGGACCCGCCCAAGCTCAAGAAGCAGTACAAGCACACCATCGAGGTCGTCGTCGACCGCCTCGTGGTCAAGGAGGGCATCCGCCAGCGCCTGACCGACTCGGTCGAGACGGCGCTGGGCCTCGCCGAGGGCCGCGTCGTCGTCGAGCTCGTGCCCCGCTCCGACGAGGAGATCGCCCACCCGCTGGAGCTGCGCCGGCCGTTCTCCGAGAACCTCGCCTGCCCCAACGAGCACCCGCTGCAGGCCGACGAGATCGAGCCCCGCTCCTTCTCCTTCAACGCCCCCTTCGGGGCGTGCCCGGAGTGCGACGGCATCGGCTCCCGGCTCGAGGTCGACGAGGACCTGGTGGTCCCCAACGCCGACCTCTCCCTGGTGGAGGGCGCCATCGCCCCGTGGTCGCTGGGCAAGGCCACCAGCGAGTACTGGAACCGGCTGCTCGCCGGGCTCGGCCAGGAGGTCGGCTTCGACCTCGTCACCCCCTGGGGCAAGCTGCCCGCCAAGGCGCGCAAGGCGATCCTCGAGGGCAAGGACTACCAGGTCACCGTGGCCTACCGGAACCGCTTCGGCCGGGAGCGCCGCTACACCCAGGGCTTCGAGGGCGTGATCGGCTACATCAAGCGCAAGCACGCCGAGACCGAGTCCGACCACGCCAAGGACCGCTACGAGCAGTACATGCGCCAGGTCGCCTGCCCCGCCTGCGACGGCGCACGGCTGAACCCGACCATGCTCGCCGTGACGGTCGGCGGGAAGAACATCGCCGAGACCACCCGCATGCCCATGCGCGAGGCCCACGAGTTCTTCCGCGACCTGCAGCTGAGCGCCCGGGACGCGAAGATCGGCGACCAGGTGCTCCGGGAGATCCAGGCCCGCCTGACGTTCCTCGTGGACGTGGGCCTGGACTACCTCAACCTGGAGCGCGCCGCCGCGACGCTCTCCGGCGGCGAGGCCCAGCGCATCCGCCTGGCCACGCAGATCGGCGCCGGGCTCGTGGGCGTGCTCTACGTCCTCGACGAGCCCTCCATCGGCCTGCACCAGCGGGACAACCGCCGGCTCATCGAGACCCTCACCAAGCTGCGGGACATGGGCAACACCCTCATCGTGGTCGAGCACGACGAGGACACCATCCGCGAGGCCGACTGGATCGTGGACGTCGGCCCCGGCGCCGGCGAGCACGGCGGCCGGGTGGTGCACTCCGGGACCTACGACGAGCTGCTCGCCAACGAGCGCTCCATCACCGCCGACTACCTCTCCGGGCGCAAGGCCATCGGCGTGCCCGCCCGGCGGCGGCCGGTGGACCGCAAGCGCATGCTCAAGGTCGTGGGCGCGCGCGAGAACAACCTCCAGGGCATCGACGTGGCGTTCCCGCTCGGCGTGCTCACTGCGGTCACCGGGGTGTCCGGGTCCGGGAAGTCCACCCTGGTCAACGACATCCTCTACACGTCCCTGGCCAACAAGCTCAACGGCGCCAAGCAGGTCCCGGGCCGGCACAAGCGGATCGACGGCGTGGACCAGCTGGACAAGGTGGTGCACGTGGACCAGAGCCCCATCGGGCGGACCCCGCGCTCCAACCCGGCGACCTACACCGGGGTGTTCGACCACATCCGCAAGCTCTTCGCCGAGACCCCCGAGGCGAAGGTGCGCGGCTACCAGGCCGGCCGGTTCTCCTTCAACGTCAAGGGCGGGCGCTGCGAGGCGTGCTCCGGCGACGGCACGATCAAGATCGAGATGAACTTCCTGCCCGACGTCTACGTCCCGTGCGAGGTGTGCAAGGGCGCCCGGTACAACCGGGAGACCCTCGAGGTGCACTACAAGGGCCGGACCATCGCCGAGGTGCTGGAGATGCCCATCGAGGAGGCCGCGGAGTTCTTCAAGGCCTTCGGCCCGATCGCCCGGCACCTGAACACCCTCGTGGACGTGGGCCTCGGCTACGTCCGCCTCGGCCAGCCCGCCACCACCCTGTCCGGCGGCGAGGCCCAGCGCGTGAAGCTGGCCGCCGAGCTGCAGAAGCGCTCCAACGGCCGCTCGATCTACGTGCTCGACGAGCCCACCACCGGGCTGCACTTCGAGGACATCCGCAAGCTGCTGCTCGTGCTGCAGGGCCTGGTCGAGAAGGGCAACACGGTGATGACCATCGAGCACAACCTCGACGTCATCAAGTCCGCCGACTGGGTGGTGGACCTCGGGCCCGACGGCGGCTCCGGCGGCGGCCGGGTGATCGCCGAGGGCACCCCCGAGCAGGTGGCCCGCAACGCGGACAGCCACACCGGGCGGTTCCTCGCCGAGATCCTCGGCGAGCAGACCGCGGGAGCCGCCCGATGACCGCCCCCGTGGTGCTCTGGGACCTCGACGGCACGCTCCTGGACCCGGCCGGGGCGATCACCGGGGGCATCGCCCGGGCGCTCGCCGAGCACGGGCACGCCGTGCCCGAGGACCTGCACCGCTTCGTGGGCCCGCCCGTGGGCTGGTCCCTGCGGGCGTTCACCGACGTCCCGGAGGAGGAGATCGCGCGCGTGGTGACCACCTACCGGGCCCGGTACCGCACCGAGGGCCTGGCGCAGACCCGGGTCTACCCCGGGGTGGAGGACCTGCTCGCGCAGCTGCACGGCGCCGGGGTACGGATGGCCGTGGCCACCCAGAAGCCCGAGCCCACCGCGGAGCTGGCCGTGGAGCGGTTCGGCCTCGGCCGCTGGTTCGAGACCGTCTCGGGGGCCGCCGACGACGCCGCGGCCGCCCCGCGCGACGGAGCGGTCCACGAGAAGCCCGCGATCATCGGCGAGGCCCTGCGCCGGCTCGGCGTGGACGCCCCGGACCCGGCCCGCACGGTGATGGTCGGGGACCGCCGCTACGACGCCGAGGGCGCGCTCGCCCACGGGATCGACTGCCTGGGCGTGCGCTGGGGCTTCGCCGGCGAGGACGAGCTCGGGACCGGCTTCGCCGCCGTGGCCGGGGACGCCGCCGAGCTCGGGGAGCTGCTGGACCGGTACACCCAGCCCGCGCCGACGGGCCGCTGAGGGGGCCCGGACCGTGGCCGATCCGGAGAGCTACCGCCCCGCCCGCCAGGACATCCCGACCGACCCGGGCGTCTACCGCTTCCGGGACGAGTACGGGCGCGTGGTCTACGTGGGCAAGGCCAAGAACCTGCGCAACCGGCTCAGCTCGTACTTCGCGCCCCCGCACACGCTCAGCCCCAAGACCCGCGCCATGGTCACCACCGCGGCCGGGGTGGAGTGGACCGTGGTGGGCAGCGAGCTGGAGTCCCTGCAGCTCGAGTACACGTGGATCAAGGAGTTCAAGCCCCGGTTCAACATCGCCTACCGGGACGACAAGTCCTACCCCTACCTCGCCGTGACCATGTCCGAGACGGTCCCGCGCGCCCAGGTGGTGCGGGGGGAGAAGAAGAAGGGCAACCGCTACTTCGGCCCCTACTCGCAGGCCTGGGCGATCCGGGAGACGCTCGACGCCCTGCTGCGGGTCTTCCCGGTCCGCACGTGCTCCAAGGGCGTCTACCGGCGCGCCGAGCAGTCCGGGCGCCCGTGCCTGCTCGGCTACATCGACAAGTGCTCCGCGCCCTGCGTCGGCCGGATCTCGGAGGAGGACCACTACGCCCTCGCCGAGGACCTGTGCCGCTTCATGGCCGGCCAGGCCACCCCGTTCGTCAAGGAGCTGCAGCGGCAGATGCAGGAGGCCGCCGCGGACATGGACTTCGAGACCGCCGCCGCCCGCCGCGACGACATCGCCGCCCTGGAGAAGGCCTTCGAGCGCAACGCCGTGGTGCTCTCCGACAGCACGGACGCGGACTTCTTCGCCCTCGCCGAGGACGAGCTCGAGGCCGCCGTGCAGGTCTTCCACGTGCGCGGTGGCCGCATCCGCGGCCAGCGCGGCTGGGTCACCGAGAAGGTCGAGGAGGCCGACGGCGGACGGCTGCTGGAGCAGCTGCTCGAGCAGGTCTACGGGGAGACGGCCGCGGAGGCCTCCGAGAGCGCCGCCATCGCCGCGGCCGCCGCGCCGCCGGAGCCGCGCGGCTCCAAGCACCGGCCCGCCGCCGAGCTCGCCTACCGCGAGGACGCCATCCCGCGCACCGTGCTGCTCTCCGAGCCCGCCGACAGCGCCGACCGGCTCGAGGAGTGGCTCTCCGGGCTGCGCGGCTCCCGGGTCACCATCGCGGTGCCGCAGCGGGGCGAGAAGGCCCACCTGATGGAGACGGTGCGGGAGAACGCCCGGCAGGCGCTGAAGCTGCACAAGTCCAAGCGCGCCGGGGACATCACCACCCGCTCCGCCTCGCTGCAGGAGCTGCAGGAGGCGCTGGGCATCCCGGTGCCGCTGATGCGCATCGAGTGCTACGACATCTCGCACGTGCAGGGCACCAACGTGGTCGCGTCCATGGTCGTGTTCGAGGACGGGCTGCCGCGCAAGGCGGACTACCGGAAGTTTTCCATCACCGGGGAGGCGGCCCGGGACGACACCGCCTCGATGTACGACGTCATCTCCCGCCGCTTCCGCCGCCACCTCGAGGAGAAGGCCCAGCGGGAGGCCGCCGGTCCCCGCACCGGGCAGGTCGAGGCCGGGGCCGAGGCGCCGGAGCGGGCGCGGTTCGCGTACCCGCCCAGCCTCGTGGTGGTCGACGGCGGCCCGCCGCAGGTCGCCGCCGCGGCCCGGGCGCTGGCGGACCTCGGCATCGACGACGTGCACGTGGTCGGCCTCGCCAAGCGGCTGGAAGAGGTGTGGGTCCCGGACGACGAGTTCCCGGTGATCCTGCCGCGTGCCAGCCAGGGCCTGTTCCTGCTGCAGCGCATCCGCGACGAGGCCCACCGCTTCGCCATCACCTTCCACCGCAAGAAGCGCTCCTCCGCGATGACCGTCTCCGTGCTGGACGAGCTGCCCGGGGTGGGGCCGGCCAAGCAGAAGGCCCTGCTCAAGCACTTCGGGTCGGTCAAGAAGCTCAGAGCGGCCCGGGTGGAGGAGATCGAGCAGGTGCCGGGGTTCGGGCGGGCGCTGTCGGAGAAGGTCGCCGCCGCCCTGCAGTCCCAGCAGGAGGACGCCGCCCCGGCCGTGAACATGACCACGGGCGAGGTGCTCTCCTGAGCCGCCGCCCCGCGTCGTGACGGCCGGCCCGGGCCGCGAACCCGGTTAGGCTGGAACGGACCGCCGCGGGCACGGGCGGCGGGCCACCGCACCGGGCGGGGCGGCCCGCGGCCGGACGGCCCGGGACGGGACGGTCCGGAGCAGGACACGTGAGGGCAGGCCGAGGCAGGACGACGGGAGACGGATCGGACATGAGCGAGCACACCGCCGGCACGGACACGGCCGCGGACGGAACGGTCCACGCGAAGCCCACGAGCTCGGAGCTGCTCATCGTCACCGGCATGTCCGGGGCCGGGCGCAGCACCGCCGCCAACGCCCTGGAGGACCTCGGCTGGTACGTGGTCGACAACCTGCCGCCGCAGATGCTGCACACCCTCGCGGACCTCGTCTCCCGCACCCCGCAGGCCCTGCCGAAGCTGGCCGTGGTGATCGACGTCCGCGGCAAGGCGCTGTTCAACGACATGAAGGAGACGCTCGCGGCCCTGGAGGCCTCCGACGTCGACTTCTCCGTGCTGTTCCTGGACGCGGCCGACGAGGTGCTGGTCTCGCGCTACGAGCACCAGCGCCGGCCCCACCCCCTCCAGGCCGGCGGCCGGATCCTGGACGGGATCCGGGCGGAGCGGGCCCTGCTGACGGACCTGCGGGAGTCGGCCGACGTGGTGCTGGACACCTCCGGGTTCAACGTGCACGCCCTGTCCAAGGCCGTGGCCGACCTCTTCTCCACCAACGGGCCCGTGGTGCTGCGCCTGACCGTGCTCAGCTTCGGCTTCAAGTACGGGGTCCCGGCGGACGCGAACTACGTGGCCGACGTCCGCTTCATCCCGAACCCGCACTGGGTCCCGTCCCTGCGGCCCCGCACCGGCAAGGACCCCGAGGTGCGGGACTACGTCTTCCAGGACGAGGGGCCGCGGCAGTTCGTGGACCGCTTCGTCTCGATGCTGGAGCCGGTCTTCGCGGGGTACCGTACGGAGAACAAGCACTACGCCACCATCGCGATCGGCTGCACGGGCGGGAAGCACCGCTCCGTGGCCGTCAGCGAGGAGGTGGCCCGCAGGCTCGCCAAGCTGCCGCTCGTGACCGTCAACATCCAGCACCGGGACGTGGGCCGGGAGTGACCGGCCAGCCCTGACCCCCTTTGGACCCTCGATGACCTTTCCCCCCACCGGCGCGTTCCCCCGGCTGCCGCTGAGCAGCCGCGCCGAGGCCGACCCGCACCACACCCCGGACCCGTCCGGGCGGCGCCCCGGCGACGAGAGCCCCTCCGTGGTGGCCCTCGGCGGCGGGCACGGGCTCTCGGCCAACCTCGCCGCACTGCGGCGCATCACCCCGCTGCTCACCGCCGTCGTGACGGTCGCCGACGACGGCGGCTCCTCCGGCCGGCTGCGCGACGAGCTCGGTGTCCTGCCCCCGGGGGACCTGCGGATGGCCCTCGCCGCCCTGTGCGACGACTCGGAGTGGGGCCGGACGTGGCGCGACGTCATGCAGCACCGCTTCAGCAGCGCCCAGGGCCGGGCCACGACCCTGGACAACCACGCCCTGGGCAACCTGCTGATCGTCACGCTGTGGGAGCTGCTGGGGGACCCGGTGGCCGGCCTCGAGTGGGCCGGTGCCCTGCTGGGCGCCCGCGGCCGGGTGCTGCCGATGTCCACGCAGCCGCTGGTGATCGCCGGGGACGTGCCCGGCGCCGGGACCCCCGGCCGCCCGGCGGACCCGGGCGCGGTACGCACGATCACGGGGCAGGCGGTGCTCGCCAAGCAGGCCGACGTGGGCAACGTGCGCCTCGTCCCGCCCGACGCCCCGGCGTGCCCGCAGGCCGTGGAGGCGGTCGGGCTCGCGGACTGGGTGATCCTGGGACCGGGATCCTGGCACACCTCCGTGCTGCCGCACCTGCTGCTGCCGGAGCTGCGCCGGGCCATCTGCGACTCCGCGGCCCGCCGCTGCGTCACGCTGAACCTGTCCCCGGACACCGAGACCCAGGGCAAGACCGCGGCCGACCACCTGCGGGTCCTGCACGCCTACTGCCCCGACCTGACCCTCGACGTCGTACTGGCCGACCCCTCCGCCACCGAGGACGGCGCCGACCTCGAGGAGGTCGCCGCGTCCCTGGGCGCCGAGGTCTTCTACGCCGACGTCCGGGCTCACCCCGGCACCGCCGTGCACAACACCCTCAGGCTCGCGGCCGCCTACCAGGAGATCTTCGAGCGCCACCGCTGAGCCCGCCCGCACCGCCCCACATCCAGAGTCCCCAGGAAAGGAACCGCGTGGCCCTGACGTCATCGGTCAAGGAAGAACTGTCCCGCCTCGAGATCAAGAAGTCCTCGGAACGGCGCGCCGAGCTGTCGGCCCTGCTGCGCTTCGCGGGCGGACTGCACATCGTCTCGGGACGCATCGTCGTCGAGGCGGAGGTCGACCTCGGCGCCACGGCGCGCCGGGCGCGCCGGGCGATCGCCGAGGTCTTCGGCCACGAGAGCGAGATCGTGGTCGTCTCCGGCGGCGGACTGCGCCGCGGCAGCTCCTACGTGGTGCGCGTCGTCCAGGACGGTGAGGCCCTCGCCCGGCGCACCGGGCTGCTGGACTCGCGCGGGCGCCCGGTGCGCGGGCTGCCGCCGGCCGTGGTCAACGGGGCCGTGGCCGACGCCGAGGCCGTGCTGCGCGGCGCCTTCCTCGCCCACGGCTCCCTCACGGAGCCCGGCCGCTCCGCCGCGATGGAGTTCACCTGCCCCGGGCCCGAGGCCGCCCTGGCGCTGGTGGGCGCGGCCCGCCGGCTCGGCGTGCTCGCGAAGGCCCGCGAGGTCCGGGGGGTGGACCGGGTGGTCGTGCGCGACGGTGACGCGATCGCGGCGCTGCTCACCCGGATGGGCGCCCACCAGACGCTGCTGCAGTGGGAGGACCGCCGGATGCGCAAGGAGGTCCGGGCCACCGCCAACCGGCTCGCCAACTTTGACGACGCCAACCTCCGCCGCTCCGCCCAGGCCGCCGTCGCCGCCGGCGCCCGGGTGGAGCGGGCGCTGGAGATCCTCGGCGACGAGGTCCCCGAGCACCTGCGGCAGGCGGGGGAGCTGCGGCTGTCCAACAAGCAGGCGAGCCTGGACGAGCTCGGCCGGCTGGCCGACCCCCCGCTGACCAAGGACGCGGTCGCCGGCCGGATCCGCCGGCTGCTGGCCATGGCGGACCGCCGGGCCGAGGAGCTGGGGATCCCGGGCACGGACGCGGGGGTGGCCGCGGACGCCATGCCGTCCTGAGCGCCGTCCGGGATGCTGCACCGCCGGGGCCGGCGGGGTAGATTCGCCCGCCCCGGCGTGGTGCGGCCCGGGCTCGATCTGCCTCTCCGTGGGTTTCCGATGCCCTGGACACCAGAATGTGGTTTTGTGTGGGTTTTGGGATGAATTTGGGTTGAATCTTTCATGACCCCAAGACAACCCATCGATAACCACGTAGAATGGACGCGGTTCATCGATCCAGATCCCGACCAACACAGGAGAACCCAGTGACCATTCGAGTGGGAATCAACGGCTTCGGACGCATCGGACGCAACTTCCTCCGCGCGGCGCGCGAGCAGGGCACCAACATCGAGGTCGTGGCGGTCAACGACCTCACGGACCCGGAGACCCTGGTCCACCTCTTCAAGTACGACTCCATCATGGGCCGCTACCCCGGTGAGGTCGCCCTGAACGGCGACGGCATGACCGTCGACGGCCAGCAGATCACGTTCCTCGCCGAGCCGGACCCCGCGAAGCTGCCCTGGGGCGACCTGGGCGTGGACGTCGTCGTCGAGTCCACCGGCCGCTTCACCAACGGCAGCAAGGCCAAGGCCCACCTGGACGGCGGCGCCAAGAAGGTCGTCCTGTCCGCACCGGGCAAGGAGATCGACGGCACCTTCGTGCCGGGCGTGAACCTGGACTCCTACGACTCCGCGTCGATGAACATCGTCTCGGCGGCCTCCTGCACCACCAACTGCCTCGCCCCGATGGCCAAGGTGCTCAACGACGCGTTCGGCATCGAGCGCGGTCTGATGACCACCATCCACGCCTACACCGCGGACCAGAACCTGCAGGACGGCCCGCACTCGGACCTGCGCCGGGCCCGCGCCGCCGCCCTGAACATGGTGCCCACCACCACCGGCGCGGCCGCCGCCGTCGGCCTGGTGCTGCCGGAGCTCAAGGGCAAGCTGGACGGCTTCGCCGTGCGCGTCCCGGTGCCCACCGGCTCCGTGGTCGACCTGACCTTCGAGGCGTCCCGGGAGGTCTCCGTCGAGGCCGTCAACGCCGCCATGAAGGAGGCCGCCGAGGGCCCCATGAAGGGCATCGTCAAGTACACCGAGGACCCCATCGTCTCCTCGGACATCCAGGGCGACAGCATCTCCACGATCTTCGACGCCCCGCTGACGAAGGTCATCGACAACCAGGTCAAGGTCATCGCCTGGTACGACAACGAGTGGGGCTACACCTCCCGGCTCGTCAACGTCGTCCAGCACGTCGGCGACCAGCTCTGAGCGGCGGCGGCGCGGCGGCCCCGGGGTAGGGTGAGTGGCATGGCTCATGCACTTGACGAACTGATCGCCGACGGCGTCGCCGGACGCCGCGTCCTGGTCCGCTCGGACCTCAACGTCCCGCTGGACGGCTTCGCGGTGACCGACGACGGACGCGTCCGCGCCTCGCTGCCGGTCATCGAGAAGCTCGCCCACGCCGGGGCCCGCGTCATCGTGATGGCGCACCTGGGCCGCCCGAAGGGAGAGGTCGACCCGAAGTACTCGATCGCCCCCGCCGGGCAGCGCCTGGCCGACCTGGCCGACATGCCGGTGCGGGTCGCCACCGACGTCGTCGGCCCGGACGCCCGGGACAAGGCCGGGGCCCTGGCCGACGGCGAGGTGCTGGTGCTCGAGAACGTGCGCTTCGACCCCCGGGAGACCTCGAAGGACGACGCCGAGCGCGGCGCCTTCGCGGACGAGCTCGCCGCCCTGACGGGTGAGGGCGGGGCCTACGTGGACGATGCGTTCGGGGCGGTGCACCGCAAGCACGCCTCCGTCTTCGACATCGCCCACCGGCTCCCGGCCTACCAGGGCGACCTGGTCAAGCGGGAGCTGGACGTGCTCACGAAGGTCGTCCAGGACCCGGAGCGGCCGTTCGTGGTCGTCATGGGCGGCTCCAAGGTATCCGACAAGCTCGCCGTGATCGAGAACCTCATCGGAAAGGCCGACTCCCTGCTCATCGGCGGAGGGATGGTCTTCACGTTCCTGGCGGCCCAGGGCCACCGCGTCGGCGGGTCGCTGCTGGAGGAGGATCAGATCGAGACCGTCAAGGGCTACCTCGAGAAGGCCGCCGCCGCCGGCACGGAGATCGTGCTGCCCGTGGACGTCGTGTACGCGGCGGCGTTCGCCGCCGACGCGGCGCACGAGACCCGTCCCGTGGAGGACATCGTGGGCGGCGAGATCGGGGCCTCCGGCCTCGGCCTGGACATCGGCCCCGCCTCGGCGGCGCTGTTCGCCGAGCGGATCAAGGCCGCGCGCACCATCTTCTGGAACGGCCCCATGGGCGTGTTCGAGATGGACGCGTTCGCCGCCGGCACCCGGGAGGTCGCCGAGGCCATCGTCGCCGCGGACGCCATGAGCGTGATCGGCGGCGGGGACTCCGCCTCGGCGGTGCGCAACCTGGGCTTCCGCGACGACCAGTTCGGCCACATCTCCACCGGCGGCGGAGCCTCCCTCGAGTTCATCGAGGGCAAGGAGCTGCCCGGGGTCGTCGCCCTCGGCGCCTGACCCGCACGCACCACCGCGGAAGGGCACCCCGGCCCTGCACGGCCTGGGTGCCCTTCCGGCCCAGCGCACCACTGCCGACCCGCACGACGAGCGGCGCACCCGCCGCGGACAGGAGTTCCCCGATGACTTCGCAGACCAACGGACAGTTCGACCGCACGCCGCTGATCGCCGGCAACTGGAAGATGAACATGGACCACGCCCAGGCCATCACGCTGCTGCAGAAGCTCGCGTGGACCCTGGACGACGCCAAGCACGACTACTCCCGCGCCGAGGTGGCGGTCTTCCCGCCGTTCACCGACCTGCGCTCGGTGCAGAGCCTCGTCGACGGCGACGACCTGCGCGTGGTCTACGGCGCCCAGGACCTCTCCGACAAGGACTCCGGCGCCTACACCGGCGACATCTCCGGGCAGTTCCTGGCCAAGCTCGGCTGCACCTACGTGCTCGTGGGCCACTCGGAGCGCCGCACGATCCACGGCGAGACCGACGAGCAGTGCAACGCCAAGATCGGCGCCGCCCACCGCCACGGCCTCGTCCCGGTGCTGTGCGTGGGCGAGGGCCTCGAGGTCCGCCAGGCCGGGGAGCATGTCGCGTTCACCCTCGAGCAGCTGCGCGGCTCCATCGCCGGACTCGACGCGGAGCGGGTGGCCGAGCTCGTCGTGGCCTACGAGCCGGTCTGGGCGATCGGCACCGGCGAGGTCGCCGGCCCCGGCGACGCCCAGGAGATGGCCGCGGCCATCCGCGCGGAGCTCGCCGGGCTCTACGACGAGGCGACCGCCGCGAAGACCCGCATCCTCTACGGCGGGTCGGCGAAGGCCGCCAACGCCGGGGCGATCCTGCAGGGCAAGGACGTGGACGGCGTGCTGGTCGGCGGCGCCAGCCTCGACGCGCAGGAGTTTGCTAGCATTGCCAGGTTCGAGCAGCACCTCGTGACCGACTGATCACGACCCCCTGACCGTCCGCGCCCCGCCCGGCGCGGCTGCTCGACGGACACCCCGAGGGAAGGCCCCAGTGGAAATTCTGCAGACCGTGCTCCTGGCGATCATCGTGATCACCAGCCTCCTGGCCGTCCTGCTCGTGCTCCTGAACAAGGGCAAGGGCGGCGGGCTCTCCGACATGTTCGGCGGCGGGATGACCCAGTCGCTCAACACCTCCGGGGTGGCCCAGAAGAACCTCATCCGGCTCACCAC
Source organism: Kocuria oceani (assembly GCF_029524215.1). NCBI lineage: Bacteria > Bacillati > Actinomycetota > Actinomycetes > Micrococcales > Micrococcaceae > Kocuria > Kocuria oceani. The sequence continues at coordinate 237,556 of NZ_JARAMH010000003.1, forward strand.
CGCCACCGCCGTGGTGTGGGCGCTGTCCATCGCCGCGTACGCGCTGACCATGCGCTTCACCGAGGTCGCCGCCTGACCCGCTTCCGCACCGGCTGAGCGCGCTCCGCACGCAACCGGCCCCGGGTTCCCCGGCCGACCACGACATTCCGTGATCGGTCGGGGAACCCGGGGCCGGCCGCGTTCGCGGCTCAGCCGCCGAGCGCGTCCCGGGCCACGAGCAGCAGCGTCTCCTCGGTCCCGCGGACCCCGGCGCCGGGCGTGCGCTCCAGCGGGGCGCCGGCCCGCACGGCCGCGACGGCCTCGGCCTTGTCAGCCCCGGCCACCAGGAACCAGACCCGCCGCGCCGCGTTGACGAGCGGCAGGGTCATGCTGATCCGGTCCGGCGGGGGCTTGGGGGAGCCGTGCACCGCGACCACGGTGGCCCCGGTCTCGTGGACGTGCGGCAGGCCGGGGAACAGGGACGCCACGTGGCCGTCCGGCCCGAGGCCCAGCAGGGAGAGGTCGAAGACGGGGAAGGCCTCCGCGCGCTGCTCCGCGTCGGCCGCGGCGGCGAGCTCGCGACGGTAGTCGAGGGCGGCCTCCTCCGCCGTGGCGAACTCGTCGGCGCTGCCCATGTAGTGCACCCGGTCCGGGTCCAGGGTCAGGGCGCCGCCGAGGGCCTCCACGGCCTGGACGCTGTTGCGCTCGGGGCTGTCCTCGGCCACGAACCGTTCGTCCGACCACCACACGTTCACGCGCGACCAGTCGACCTCGCTGCGGCGGGGCGAGGCGCCGAGCGCGGCGAGCACGGCGGCGCCCATGCTCCCGCCTGTGAGGACGACCGTGGCCTCCCCGCGCTCCTGCTGCGCCTCCGCGAGGACGGCCAGGGCCCGCTCGACGCTCTCCGCGGCCAGCGTGTCCTTGTCCGGGTGGGGGACCGTCTCGGCTCCGGGGCTCACGCGCGGTCCTCCCCGGAGGTGGTGGATGCGGCCTGCGCGACCGGCTCGGACGCCGGGACAGCGGTCCCGGGGGCCGCCGGCTGTTCCCCGTCGGCCCGGCCCCCGCCGTGCTCGGCCAGGAACCGCGCCGCCCCGGGCGCCAGCTCCCCGGCGGTGTCGACGATCCGGGCGACCCGGACGTCGCGCAGCCCGGTGGTCAGCACCTCGCCGTACACCTCGTCCGGGTCCAGGCGGCGCAGCTCCTCGGCGATGCAGGCGTTGAGGTCCCGCACCGGCATGGCGATCTGCTGGTCCGGCTGGCCCGGCTGGCGGAGCCAGGCGACCGTGCGCCCGGGCCGCTCGAGCACGATCTCGCCGTCGTCCCGCACCAGCGTGACGCGGTCCAGGCGGCGGGGACCGGGGTTGTTCACGAAGGTCACCTCGGCGTCGAGCCGGGTGCCGAGCCAGGTGCCGAGCAGCACCACGCTGGGGGAGCGGCCGCAGCCCTCGACGACGACCTCGCGCACGGGCGCGGGGTCGGCCTGGTCGAGGACCGCCGCGAGCTGGATCCGCCAGTTGGTGACCCGCGTCCAGGCGAGGTCGGTGTCGCCCGGCACGTACCGTCGGCGCAGCTCCGCGAGGGTCTCGTAGGCGTCGTCGCTGCGCGCGGAGTCCATGATCCGCCGGTGGGCGATCCCGGCGATCGAGGAGGTGTGCGGCGAGGGCGGCGGCACGGTGTGCGGCCACCACGCCACGATGGGCGCGTCCGGCAGCAGGAGCGCGGAGAACAGGGTCTCCGTGGGCTCGGCCAGCTCGCCGTAGCCGTGCAGCACGATGACCTCCGACGCCCCGGCGTCCCCGCCCATGCGCAGCTGGGCGTCGAGCCGGGTCTCCTCGGACGAGGAGTGCGCCACGTGCACGAGGATCCGGCACGGGTGCTCGTGGCTGGCGAAGTTCGCCGCCTCCAGCGCGGCCTCCGAGTGCCCGGCCTGGGCGAGGATCACCAGCGTGAGCACCCGGCCCAGCGTGACCACGCCGTGCTGGTCCCTCAGCTGGCTCAGCTTCTTGTCGATGGCCGAGGTGGTGGTGTTCTCCATCGATACGATCACGGTCGCCTCCAGACGCGTCCGTCGCGGGCCAGCAGCTCGTCGGCGGCGGCGGGTCCCCAGGACCCCGGCGCGTACGGCTCCGGCATGATCTCCTGCTCCGCCCAGCACTCCTCGAAGGGGTCGAGGATGCGCCAGGACAGTTCGACCTCCTCGTGGTCCGGGAACAGCGGCGGCTCCCCGAGCAGCACGTCGAGGATGAGCCGCTCGTAGGCCTCGGGGCTGGACTCGGTGAACGAGTGGCCGTAGCCGAAGTCCATGGTGACGTCGCGGATCTCCGACTGCGTCCCGGGCACCTTGGAGCCCAGCCGGATGGTCACGCCCTCGTCGGGCTGGATCCGGATCACGATCACGTTCTGCCCCAGGGCCTCGTGCCCGTTGTCCCCGAAGAGCAGGTTGGGGGAGTTCTTGAACTGCACCGCGATCTCGGTGACGCGCCGGCCCAGGCGCTTGCCGGCGCGCAGGTAGAACGGCACGCCCGCCCAGCGGCGGTTGTTGATGTCCAGGCGCAGCGCCGCGTAGGTCTCGGTGCGCGAGTCCTCGGGGATGTCCTGCTCCTGGTGGAAGGCCCGCACGCGCTGCCCGCCCTGCAGTCCGGCCTCGTACTGCCCCAGCGCCGAGTGCGCCGCGAGGTCGTCCGGGACCACGACGGAGGCGAGCACCTTGGCCTTCTCCGCGCGCATGTGGTGCGCCTGGAAGGACAGCGGCTCCTCCATGGTGGTCAGGGCCAGCAGCTGCAGGAGGTGGTTCTGGATGACGTCACGGGCCGCGCCCACGCCGTCGTAGTAGCCCGCGCGGGAGCCGATGCCGATGTCCTCGGCCATGGTGATCTGCACGTGGTCCACGTAGCGGGAGTTCCACAGCGGCTCGAACATCTGGTTGGCGAAGCGCAGGGCCAGGATGTTCTGGACCGTCTCCTTGCCCAGGTAGTGGTCGATGCGGAAGACCGAGTCGGCGGGGAACACCCGCTCCACGATGGCGTTGAGCTCGGCCGCGGACGCGAGGTCGTGGCCGAAGGGCTTCTCGATCACCACCCGGCGCCACCCGGCGGCGTTCTCGTGCTGGGCGAGCCCGTGGTCGGCGAGCTGCTGGCACACCGTCTCGAACGCCTTGGGCGGGATCGAGAGGTAGAAGGCGTGGTTGCCGCGCGTCCCGGCGTGGACGTCGAGCTCCTTGAGGGTCGCCTTGAGCGCCTCGTAGGCCTTGTCCTCGTCGAACTCCCCGCGCACGAACCGCACGCCTGAGGCGAACTGGCGCCACACGTCCTCCTGGAAGGGGGTGCGGGCGTGGGCCTCCACGGACTCCCGCACGACCTCGCGGAACTGCTCGTGGGACCAGTCGCGGCGGCCGAAGCCGACGAGCGCGAACGACGGCGGCAGCAGCCCCCGGTTCACGAGGTCGTACATCGCCGGCAGCAGCTTCTTCTTCGCGAGGTCGCCGGTCACGCCGAAGAGCACGAGCGCCGACGGGGCGGCGACCCGCACGAGCCGTCTGTCCCTCGGGTCCCGCAGGGGATTGCGGGCATTGTTGTCTGGCAACGGTACTCCTTCACGTCTCTGCGGGCCCGCGGGCGGGCGCCGCCCTCGAGCTCCTCCACGCACAACGGTCGGCGCGGGGCGTCCCGCGCCGACCGTGGCGTCCTCCCATTCTAGGACAGCGCTGCTGGTGGCTCCGACCGGCTACCGGCCGAGGGCCTCGACCGCCTGCCGCAACCGCGCCACGCCCTCGGCGCGGTCGGTGAGCCGCAGCCGCAGCACGGGGCGGCCGTGGTCGGCGAGGACCTGGGCGTCCCCGTCCGCCTGCGCGGAGATCAGCTCGCCGAAGCTGAAGGGGCTGTCCGGGATGTCCAGGTCCGTCCCCGAGGCGGCGGTGATCTGCAGGTACACGCCCTCCGCCGGGCCGCCCTTGTGGTACTGGCCGGTGGAGTGCAGGAACCGCGGACCCCACCCGAAGGTGACGGGCCGGCCCGTGGCCCGGGCGAGGACCGGGCGGATGCCCTCCAGGTCCGTCCAGGCCAGGCGGTCGAAGTACGCCTGCACGGACAGGTAGCCGGTCGCCGGCAGCTGGGCGAGCAGCTTGCCGAGCGCGTCCTCGACCGTGCGGGTGCCGTCGAGCAGCTCCTGCGCGCCGCGGATCTCGACCGGGCCGTCGACGACGTCGGCGGGCGTCGGCTTCGGCTTGTCCGCGAGCAGCGCCCGGGTCGCGTTCTTGGCCGACTCCACGTCCGGCTGGTCGTACGGGTTGATGCCCAGCAGACGCCCGGCGACCGCGGTGGCGACCTCCCACAGCATCAGCTGCGAGCCGAGGGACCCGGCCACCCGGACGACGTCGCCCTGCGGCGCCTCCTCGGCGTCCTCGGCGACGAGCTCCACCACGAGGACGTCGGCGGCGCCGGCCTCCGGGGCGTCGCCGTCGCCGACGACGACGGGCAGCACGCCCTTGCCCTCCTTGCCCGTGGACTCCGCGATCAGCTGCTCCGCCCAGTCGGCGAACCCGGCGATCCCGGAGCCGAGGTCCCGGAAGACCAGCTTGTTGCGCAGGGGCTCCGTGCCGCCGAGGGCCGCCCCCAGGTGCAGGGCGGGGTTGTCCTCGGCGTCCTCGCGCAGCACCTCGGCGGCCTCGTCGGCATCGTCCAGCAGCGCCTCCACGTCCACCCCGGCCAGGCCGGAGGGGACCAGCCCGAACGCGGTGAGCGCGGAGAAGCGCCCGCCCACGGTCGGGTCGGCGGTGAAGACGCGGCGGTAGCCGGCCTCCCGGGCCGAGGACTCCATGGGGGAGCCCGGATCGGTGACCACCACGATGCGCGAGGCGGCGTCGATCCCGGCCTCCTCGAACGCCCGGGCGAAGACCCGGCGGGCCGAGTCCGTCTCCACGGTGGAGCCGGACTTCGAGGAGACCACGATCGCGGTCCGCTCCAGCCGGTCGGCCAGGGCCGCGCCGACCATCTCCGGGTCCGTGGAGTCGAGCACGAACAGCTCGACGCCCGCGGTGCGGGTGATCACCTCGGGGGCCAGGGAGGACCCGCCCATGCCGGCCAGCACGAACCGGTCCACCCCTTCGGCGGCGAACTCCTCCCGCAGAGCGGTGATCTGGGCGACCAGCGGACGGGAGACCTCGGCCGCCTCCACCCAGCCCAGCCGCTTGGCGGACTCCTCCTCGGCCGCGGCACCCCACAGCGTGGGGTCCTGGGCGAAGAGCTTCGAGGCGAACCCGTCGCCCACGAGCGCGGGGACGTGCCGGTCGACGGCCTCGCGGGCCGCGCCGGAGGTCTGGACGGACAGGGAACTCATGGGTCTCCTTCTTCGGGTCGGGCAGGGCGGTACGGGTGTGGGACGCTCCGGCTCAGCGGGCGTTGTCGAGGGCGGTGCGGACCGTCTCGAGCAGTTCCGCCCAGGAGTCCTCGAACTTGGTCAGTCCCTCGGCCTCGAGCTTCTCCACGACCTCGTCGTAGGAGATCCCCACGCCGGCGATCCGGTCCAGGAGTTCGTTGGACTCCTCGTAGGTGCCGGTGATCGTGTCGCCGGTGATCTCGGCGTGGTCGAAGGTCGCCTCGAGAGTCTTCTCCGGCATGGTGTTCACGGTGTTCGGGGCCACCAGGCCGGCGACGTACAGGGTGTCAGGCAGGGACGGGTCCTTCACCCCGGTCGAGGCCCACAGCGGCCGCTGCGGGTTCGCCCCGGCCGCGGCCAGGCGCGCCCAGCGCTCGGTGTCCAGGGACTGTTCGAAGACCTGGTAGGCGAGGCGGGCGTTGGCCAGGCCGGCCCGGCCCTTCAGGCCCTCGGCCTCCTCGGTGCCGACCGCGTCCAGGCGCTTGTCGATCTCGGCGTCCACGCGCGAGACGAAGAAGGAGGCCACGGAGTGGATCCCGGCGAGGTCCTTGCCGTTCTCCAGGGCCTGCTCCAAGCCCAGCAGGTAGGCGTTGATGACCGCGCGGTAGCGCTCCAGGGAGAAGATCAGCGTCACGTTCACGGAGATCCCCTCGGCGATGGTCGCGGTGATCGAGGGCAGCCCGGCCTCGGTGGCCGGGATCTTGATCAGCGCGTTGTCCCGGCCGATGGTCGTCGACAGGCGCTGGGCCATGGCCGCGGTCGCGTCCGCGTCCTGGGCCAGGCGCGGGTCCACCTCGATGGACACCCGCCCGTCCACGCCCTGGGTGGCCTCGGCGATCGGGGCGAACAGGTCGCAGGCGTCGCGGACGTCGTCGGTGGTGATGGCCAGCACGGCCTCGTCGACGTCGGTGCCGGCCGCGGCGAGCTCCTTGACCTGGTCCTCGTAGGCGTCGTGGGCGGCGAGGGCGGCGGCGAAGATCGTGGGGTTGGTGGTCACGCCCACGACGTCCTTCTCGTCGATCAGCCGCTGCAGGCCGCCGGAGGTGAGGCGTTCGCGGGAGAGGTCGTCGAGCCAGATCGAGACGCCGGCGTCGGAGAGCTTCTGGGTGGGGGTGGTCATGTGTGTCAGTCCTCGTGTTCGGGGCGGCGCGTGCGGGGCACGCGCTGCGCGGAAGGTGCTCTGTCGGTGCGCGCCGCGGGTCAGCGGTTCGCGGAGACGGACTCCTGAGCGGCGGTGAGGGAGTCCTGGGCGGCCGCGACCACCGCCTCGGCGGTGATGCCGAACTCGCGGTAGAGGGTCTCGTAGTCGGCCGACTCCCCGAAGTGCTCCAGGGACACCGCCCGCCCGGCGTCGCCGATCAGGTCCCGCCAGGACATGGCGATCCCGGCCTCCACCGAGACCCGGGCCTTCACGGCGGCCGGGATCACGGACTCGCGGTAGTCGGCGTCCTGGGCGTCGAACCACTCCCGGCACGGCATGGAGACCACCCGGGCGGAGACGCCCTGCTCCTTGAGCAGCTCACGGGCCTCCACCGCCAGGGACACCTCGGAGCCGGTGCCGATCAGCACCACGTCCGGGGTGCCCTCGGAGTCGGCCAGCACGTACCCGCCGCGGGCGGTGCCCTCGGCGGAGGCGAACTTCTCGCCCTCGGCCTCGGGGTGGAGGTCCTGGCGGGCGAAGGTCGGCACGTTCTGACGGGTCAGCGCGATACCGGCGGGGCGCTCGTGCCCCTCCAGGATCGTGCGCCAGGCGATGGCGGTCTCGTTGGCGTCGGCCGGGCGGACCACGTCCAGTCCCGGGATCGCGCGCAGGGCCGAGAGCTGCTCCACCGGCTGGTGGGTGGGCCCGTCCTCGCCCAGACCGATCGAGTCGTGGGTCCACACGTAGATCGAGGGGACCTTCATCAGGGCCCCGAGCCGCACGGCCGGGCGCTGGTAGTCCGAGAAGATCAGGAACGTCCCGGAGAACGCCCTCGTCTGGGAGGACATGGTGATGCCGTTGACGATCGCCGCCGCGGCGTGCTCACGGATCCCGAAGTGCAGCACCCGTCCGTAGGGGTGGCCCGTCCACTTGTTCGTGGAGCGGGCCTCCGGGATGAAGGAGGCCGCGGACTCGATGGTGGTGTTGTTGGACCCGGCCAGGTCGGCAGAACCGCCCCACAGCTCCGGGAACGTCTCGGCGATGGCGTTGAGCACCTTCCCCGAGGCCGAGCGGGTCGCCACGTCCTTGCCCGCCTCGAAGACGGGGAACGCCTCCCGGTGGTTCTCGGGCAGCTCCTCGGCCCGGATCCGGTCGTAGAGGGCCGCCCGCTCGGGGTTGGCCTCCCGCCAGTCGTCGAACTTCTGCTCCCACTCCTGGCGGTAGGAGCTCATCCGGTCCTGGATCCCGCGCGTGTGGGCCAGGATCTCCTCCTCCACCTGGAAGGTCTGCTCCGGGTCGAAGCCGAGGATCTCCTTGGTGGCGGCGACCTCCTCGGCCCCGAGCTTGGAGCCGTGGATCCCGCCGGTGTTCTGCTTGGTCGGGGCCGGCCAGCCGATGATCGTGCGCAGCGCGATCATCGAGGGCTTCGACGTCTCGGCCTTGGCCGCGCGGATCGCCGCGTAGAGCTCCTCGACGTCCTCGACGTAGTCCCCGGACTTCGTCCAGTCCACCCGGTTCACGTCCCACCCGTAGGCCTCGTAGCGCTTGAGCACGTCCTCGGTGAAGGCCACGTCGGTGTCGTCCTCGATGGAGATGTGGTTCTGGTCGTAGATCACCACGAGGTTCCCCAGCTCCTGCACCCCGGCCAGGGAGGACGCCTCGGAGGTGATCCCCTCCTGCAGGTCCCCGTCGGAGGCGATCACGTACACCGTGTGGTCGAACGGGGACTCCCCGGCCGGGGCGTCGGGGTCGAACAGGCCCCGGGTGTAGCGCTGGGCGTAGGCGAATCCCACCGCAGAGGCCAGGCCCTGCCCCAGCGGGCCGGTGGTGATCTCCACCCCGGTGGTGTGCCGGTACTCCGGGTGCCCCGGGGTCTTCGACCCCCAGGTCCGCAGCGACTTGATGTCCTCCAGCTCCATGCCGTATCCGGAGAGGAACAGCTGCAGGTACAGGGTCAGGGAGGTGTGCCCGGGGGAGAGGATGAACCGGTCCCGCCCCGTCCACCGGTCGTCGGTGGGGTCGTGGCGCATCACCTTCTGGAACAGCAGGTACGCCGCCGGGGCCAGCGACATCGCCGTGCCCGGGTGTCCGCTGCCCACCTTCTCCACCGCGTCCGCGGCCAGCACCCGGACGGTGTCCACGGCGCGCTGGTCCTGCTCGGTCCACTTCAGCTTCACATCGAGATCGGTCACGAAAATCGGAGCCCTTTCTGCTGGGAGCCGCTGCCGTGCGCAGCGGACGCCGGTCCTGGACCGGCGGTCTGGGTCCAGCTTAGGTCACACGCATTTCGGTGACGTGACCGGAACCACCGGAACGGGCCTGCCGATCTGCCCGTTCCCGGCATTCCCGGGGCGGGAACGGACAGCGCCACGCGCTATGCTGTATAGGACCTTCTTCCGCGCCCGCAACTGCTGCGCCGACCGTCGCCGTGTCGGCGACGCGCGGGCGCCGGGCCTCCTCGCGCACCGAGCGGGGGACACCACCGCAACCGGGAGCAATGATTTCGTGAACTCACTCGAGACGTCGAGCACCGCAGGAGGACCGGTCCTCGGCACCGAGCACGAGCGTGGTGCGGCGGCCTCCCGTCCCGGGGGCCGGATGACGTTCTCCCGGAAGCTTCGGGCCTACGTGGCCCTCATGAAGCCGCGGATCATCGAGCTGCTGCTCGTCGCGACCGTCCCCACCATGATCTTCGCCCAGCAGGGCATGCCCGACTTCTGGCTGATCCTCAACACCCTCGTGGGCGGCACGCTCGCCGCGGGGGCCGCCGGGGCGTTCAACTGCTACATCGACCGGGAGGAGGACCGGGTGATGCGGCGGACGGCCAAGCGTCCGCTCGTCACCGGTGAGGTCACCGACCGGGAGGCCCTCGTGTTCGCCTGGGTCGTGGCGGTCGTCTCGGTGGTGTGGCTGGCGGTGGGCGTCAACGTCCTCGCGGGCGCGCTCGGGGCCGCGGCCATCTTCCTCTACGCCGTGTTCTACTCGATCGTCCTGAAGCGGCGCACCGCCCAGAACATCGTGTGGGGCGGGGTGGCCGGGTGCATGCCCGTGCTCATCGGCTGGGCCGCGGTGACGGGCGGCCTCGACTGGCCGGCCCTCGTGCTCTTCCTGTTCATCTTCCTGTGGACCCCGCCGCACTACTGGCCGCTGTCGATGAAGTACGCCGACGACTACTCCCGCGCGGGGGTCCCCATGCTGGGGGCCGTCTCCAGCGCCCGGACCGTGGGCAGCCAGGTGGTGCTCTATGCGTGGGCCACGCTGGTGTGCTCCCTGCTGCTGGTGCCGGTCGGCGGCGCCGGGTGGGTCTACACGCTGACCGCCCTCGGCGCGGGCGCGTGGTTCGTGCGGCACAGCCACAAGCTGCACGCCCTCGCCGTGGCCGGCCGGCCGACCGACAAGCAGGCGATGTACGTGTTCCACGGCTCGATCGCCTACATCACGTTCGTCTTCCTCGCCCTGGCCGTGGACCCGTTCGTGGGCGGTCCCATCCTCTGAGCCCGGCGCGGCGCCCGTGCCGCCCCGGGGACCGGCCCGTCCCCGGGGCGGTCCTAGGATGGACGCATGCTCAGCATGACCTTCACCGGGCTCGTGGCCTATCCGATCACCCCCTTCCAGCCGGGCGGCCGGCTGGACCTGGAGTCCCTCGAGCGCTACGTCCGCCGGCTGTCCCGCTCCGGGGTGGACTCGGTGGTGGTGCTGGGCAGCTCCGGAAGCTTCGCGTACCTCTCCGGCGACGAGCGGGCCGAGGTCGTGCGCGTGGCGGTGGAGGCCGCCCGCGGCTCCGGGGTGCCGGTGGGCGCCGGGATCTCGGCCATGACCACCCGCGAGGTCCTCGAGATGGCCTACGCCGCCGAGAACGGCGGGGCGGACGGGCTGGTGCTCAACCCGCTGTCCTACATCCCCCTCGTGTCCCAGGAGATCGCCGACCAGGTGGAGACGGTGGCCGCGGCCGTGTCCCTGCCGCTGTGCGTCTACAACAATCCGACGACGACGGGCTTCAGCTACCCGGTGGAGCTCGCGGCCGAGCTGTCCTGGCTGGAGAACGTGAACGCCTTCAAGGACACTGCCGGCACCCCGTGCGAGTACGCCGAGCGGCGGGCCCGGTTCGCGGAGCTCGCCGAGCCGGGGACCGCGCACGGGGTCAGCGGGGAGCGGCTGCTGCACGAGGCGGCGCCGGACGCCGCCGGGTGGCACTCGGGGATCGCGGCGGTGCTGCCGCGCCAGTACGCCGCCTTCCGCGCCGCGGTGGTCGAGGGCGACGAGGAGGCCGTGCGCATGTGGCAGGCCGCTCTGGCCCCGCTGCTGGAGATCCTGCGCCAGGAGCGCCCGCTCAGCTCCCTCTACGCCCTCGCGGAGGTCTGCGGGGTGAGCACGGCCCCGCCCCGGCGGCCGCTGCTGCCCATTCCCTCGGCCAGCCGTCAGCGGCTGGCGCAGGCGGTCGAGGAGCTGCTCGACGAGGCCCCCGACGAGCGGGCCTGAGCACGCTCAGCCGCGGGCGGGAGCCTCGGCGACCGGCTGGTCCGGGGCGGCGCGCACGACCGCGTCCGGGGTTCGGGTGAGCGCGAAGCCCTTCTCCACGGTCCGGGCCGCGGCCCAGACCAGCGCCGCGGAGCCCACCAGGTGCAGGGCCACCGCCACGATCGGCAGGCCGTTGAAGTACTGGTAGTAGCCGATCAGCGCCTGCAGCACGAGCACGGCCAGCATCACGTGCAGCGCCGACGCCACGGGCACGGGCCACCGCCGGCGCCGCGCCAGCACCAGCCCCGCGACCACGGTGACGACGATCAGGTACACCGGCACCGCGTGGGCCCGGGTGATCAGGTACGCGTCGAAGGCGTGCCGGGCGCTGGAGTCGTCCCCGCTGTGCGGACCGGTGCCGGTGACCAGGGTCCCCAGGTAGAGGATCAGGGCGGTGAGCACACCGAGGGTCACCACGAGGGTGCGGATCAGGCGCCGCTGGCTCAGGGCCTGGCCGGGGCGCTCGGCGTCGCGGACGGCCGGCAGGGAGCGTCTGCGGGTCCGGTTCACCAGAACGGCGGACAGGGCGATCATCGCGCTGGAGATCAGGTAGTGGATGCCCACGAGCCACGGGTTCAGGCCGGTGTGGACGACCACTCCTCCGACCACGGCCTGCAGCGGGATGGCCAGACCGAGCACCAGGGCGATGAGCATCAGGTCCCAGTGCCGGTGGCCCAGCCGCAGCACGGCCAGGAACGTCAGGACCGCCACGAGCGCGAGCACGAAGGTGAGCAGTCGGTTGCCGAACTCGATCACCCCGTGCAGGCCCATCTCGGCGGTGTTCGTCCAGGACTCGTCCGTGCAGCGGGGCCAGGTGGGGCAGCCCAGGCCGGAGCCGGTGAGCCGCACCAGCCCGCCGGTGAGGATCAGCAGCGAGTTGGCCAGCAGGGAGGCCACCGCCATCCACCGCACCCACGGGGTGATCCGGGTCGGCATCAGGAACCTGCCGTCCGCTCGGACGTCGGCGTCGGTGGGGTCGCTGGCGGGGGTCATGGCTTCACTTCCGGACGGAGGGCGGCGGGTGCGATTGCCGTCCCAGTTTATCCGCCTTCGCCCCGCTCCGCGCACGGGCGGGAAGCGCACGGAGCGGGGAGCGGCGCCCCCGGGCACCGGGGCGGCGGCTCCCCGGCACCCCCGGGCGGGCAGCCCGGCGGCACCCCGGCCGTCCCGCTCGCCGGGCCTTCCGCGCCGCTGGGCGGCGCGCCGTCCCGTCCGGGACCGGACCGGCGGTCAGCTCCAGCGGAACCAGCGCACCGCGGCGACCCACGCGGCGGCGGCCCAGACGGCGAGCACCAGCAGCGGCAGCAGCGTGGGCCCACCCGTGAGGAAGGTCTCCCGCATCGCGGTGCCCAGCGCCCCGGAGGGCAGCAGGTCCACCAGCCAGGACAGCGCCGGCGGCAGCGTGCGGGAGGGGAACAGGGTCCCGCCGACCGCCGCGAGCACCACCCAGACGAGGTTGGTCACGGCCAGGGTCGCCTCGGCGCGCACGGTGCCGGCCAGCAGCAGGCCCAGCCCGGTGAAGGCGGCGGCGCCGAGCAGCAGCACCGGCACGGAGACGAGCACCGCCACCGGGTCCGGGCGCCACCCCAGGGCGGCGCCGAGGGCCCCGACGAGCACGTACTGCACCGCCAGCACGGCCACGATCGCCACCAGCTTGCCGGTGATCAGCCCGCCGCGGCCCAGGGGCGTGGTCGAGAGGAAGCGCAGCACGCCGTAGCGGCGGTCGAAGCCGGTCTGGATGCCCTGGCCGGAGAACGCGTTGGAGAGCACGCACAGGGTGAGCACGCCCGGCACCGCCACGTCCACGCGGGTGAGCCCCGGCGGGACCGCGGCGTCCAGCAGGTCGGTGAGGGTCAGCGCCACGAGCGCCATCAGCGGCAGGATCACCAGCAGCAGCAGCTGTTCGCCGTTGCGCAGCATGGTCAGGGCCTCGTAGCGGGACTGCGCGGCGACCCGCCGGACCAGGGGGGCTGGGTCCGAGCGCGGGGGCGTGGCGCGGGGCTGGGCGGGTGCGGTCATCGGATCTCCCGTCCGGAGATGTCGAGGAAGACGTCCTCGAGGGTGCGGGGCTGCAGGGACAGGGACTCGGGCAGGGTCCCGGTGGCCGTGAACCAGCGGGTCACCGACTCGAGCTGTCCCGGGGTGAGCCGGCCGGTGAGCGTGACCGTGCGGTCGGAGCGGTTCGCGTGCACCTCCTCGAACCCGGGTCCCTCCCACGGGAAGGGACCGGCCCCGGACTGTTCGGGGGTCAGGGTCAGGGCCAGCACGGCCGGGGCGTCCGCGCCGGGGGCCACCAGCTCGGCCACGGAGCCCTGGGCCATGACCCGGCCGTGGTCGACGATGTAGACCTGGTCGGCCAGCCGCTGGGCGTCGTCGAGCAGGTGCGTGGTCAGGATGATGCACACGCCTTCGCGGCGCAGCTGCTGCACGAGGTCGAAGACGATGTTGCGGGACTGCGGGTCCATCCCGGCCGAGGGCTCGTCCAGGAACAGGACCTCCGGATTGCCCGCCAGGGCGGCCGCCAGGGCCACCCGCTGGCGCTGGCCGCCGGAGAGGCGGCGGACCACCGTGCGGTCGAAGCCGTTGATGCCGAGCCGCTCCACGAGCGAGTCCATGTCCCGCGGGCTGCGGTAGAGGGAGGCGACGTGCCGCAGCAGCTCCAGCGGGCGCACCGCCTGTGGCAGTCCGCCCTCCTGGAGCATGACGCCCACCCGGGCGCGCAGTTCCGGACCTGCCTGCCACGGGTCCTGCCCGAGCAGACGGACGGCGCCCGCCGAGGGCCGTTGCAGGCCCTGGGCGCACTCCAGGGTGGTGGTCTTGCCCGCGCCGTTGGGCCCGAGCAGCGCCGTGATCTCGCCGTGCCGGGCGGTCAGGGAGAGGCCGTCGACGGCGTGCACCGCGTCCGCCCCCTGCTCCGGACCCCGGCGGGGGCGTCGTCGGCGGGCGGGGAACTGTTTGACGAGGCGCTCGATCGCCAGCGCGGGCGAGGACGCGGGGGGACTGTGGGCGGGCACCGGACCAGTGTAGTGGTGCGCGCCGCCGCCCCGTTCCCCTTGGTCCCGCCGCCCCGGCGGGTTATTATGAATAGGTCGGGATTTCCGGGGCGGGCCCGGGTAAGGCTGAACTTACTGGCCGCACCGGAATGAATAACGACATACTGAGGTTGTGTATTCAGTGAGCCCCCGCGCGGGGGGCTTCGCGCAGCACACCACCTTCCACCCCACCTCCGATCAGGAAGCGCACGGTCCACCCATGACCCACACCACGGACGCCCGGAGCCTGTCCCGCTCCTCCGGCGGACCGCGGGCGGAGCAGGAGGAGAACACCCGCTCCCGCGTGCTGGGGGCCGTCCTGGAGCACGGGCCGGTCTCGGCCGCCGACCTCGGCGACATGCTCGAGCTCACCCCGGCGGCCGTGCGGCGCCACCTCGACGCCCTCGAGCAGCAGCACTACATCGAGGTCACCATGGTCCGCCGCCGCACCGGCGGCGCCGGCCGCCCCGCCCGCCGCTACGTCGTGGCCCCCGAGGGCCACGCGAAGCTCGGCGACGACTACCTCGAGATCGCCACCGACGCCCTGGAGGCCATCCGGCGCGTCGCGGGCCCCGACGCCGTGCGCGAGTTCATCCAGGAGCGCGTGGACCGGCTCGAGGCCGCCTACCGGCCCGAGGTCGAGGCCGCCGGGCCCGAGGTCGCCCAGCGCCTGCCGGTGCTCGTGCGCCTGCTGAGCCAGGACGGCTTCGCCGCGTCCACGAACGAGGTCGCCGTGGGGCGCGGGGACCAGCGCACCATCGTCTCCGCGCAGCTGTGCCAGGGCCACTGCCCCGTCCGGGAGCTGGCCGCCCGCTACCCGCAGTTCTGCGAGCTGGAGACCGAGCTCATCGCCCGGCTGCTCGGCACGGACGTCCGCCGGCTCTCCACGCAGGCCGCCGGCGCGCACGTGTGCACCACGCACGTGCCCCTCGCACGGCCCGGACCCGCCGCGGCCCGGACGACCACGGACCACCCCACAGACCAGACAACAGAGGAAGGCCGTCATGACTGAACAGATCGCCAGCGGCAACGACACTGTCATCGCCGACATCCTGGAGAAGAACCCGGAGCTCGAGGGCATCGGCACCTACGAGTACGGCTGGGCGGACTCCGACGTCGCCGGCGCCTCCGCGCGCCGCGGCGTCAACGAGGAGGTCGTCCGGGACATCTCGGCCAAGAAGAGCGAGCCGCAGTGGATGACCGACCTGCGGCTGAAGGGCTTGAAGTTCTTCGACCGCAAGCCCATGCCCGCCTGGGGCGCGGACCTCTCCGGCATCGACTTCGACAACATCAAGTACTTCGTGCGCTCCACGGAGAAGCAGGCCCAGACCTGGGAGGACCTGCCCGAGGACATCCGCAACACCTACGAGAAGCTCGGCATCCCCGAGGCCGAGCGCGGCCGGCTCGTGGCCGGCGTCGCCGCCCAGTACGAGTCCGAGGTGGTCTACCACCAGATCCGCGAGGACCTCGAGGAGCAGGGTGTCATCTTCATGGACACCGACACCGCTCTCAAGGAGCACCCGGAGTTCTTCGAGGAGTACTTCGGCACGGTCATCCCGGTGGGCGACAACAAGTTCGCCTCGCTGAACACCGCCGTGTGGTCCGGCGGCTCCTTCGTCTACGTCCCCAAGGGCGTGCACGTGGAGATCCCGCTGCAGGCCTACTTCCGCATCAACACCGAGAACATGGGCCAGTTCGAGCGGACGCTGATCATCGCGGACGAGGACTCCTACGTCCACTACATCGAGGGCTGCACGGCGCCGATCTACAACTCCGACTCGCTGCACTCCGCCGTGGTCGAGATCATCGTCAAGAAGAACGCCCGGGTGCGCTACACGACCATCCAGAACTGGTCGAACAACGTGTACAACCTGGTGACCAAGCGCGCCATCGCCCACGAGGGCGCCACCATGGAGTGGATCGACGGCAACATCGGCTCGAAGGTGACCCAGAAGTACCCGGCCGTCTACATGACCGGGGAGCACGCCCGCGGCGAGACCCTCTCGATCGCCTTCGCCGGCGAGGGCCAGCACCAGGACACCGGCTCGAAGATGGTGCACATCGCGCCGAACACCTCCTCGTCGATCGTCTCGAAGTCCGTGGCCCGCAACGGCGGCCGCGCCGCCTACCGCGGTCTCGTGCAGGTCCGCGAGGGCGCCAAGGGCTCGAGGTCCAACGTGGTCTGCGACGCCCTGCTGGTCGACACGATCTCCCGCTCGGACACCTACCCCTACGTCGACATCCGCGAGGACGACGTGTCCATGGGCCACGAGGCGACCGTCTCGCGGGTCTCCGAGGAGCAGCTGTTCTACCTCATGCAGCGAGGCCTGGCCGAGGACGAGGCCATGGCGATGATCGTGCGCGGCTTCGTGGAGCCGATCGCCCGTGAGCTCCCCATGGAGTACGCGCTCGAACTCAACCGCCTCATCGAACTGCAGATGGAAGGATCCGTTGGCTGACATGTCCAAGCTGAACGAAACGATTCGCAACGCGGCGGAGGCCGCCGCCTCCGCCGCCACCGCGGTGGCCGACAAGGCCGTCGGCACGGCCAAGGACGTCTACGACAACCTGGGCGAGAAGGTCGACGGGGTCCCGACCGGGGACGGGCGCGTCGCCATCCCGGGCATGGACCAGGAGGGCGAGCGGCTCGCCCGCGACAAGGTCGAGAACGACACCCTCGTGCGGGAGTCCGCCCGCGGCGGCAGCGCCGAGGGCCCGGACTCGTCCCGTGCCGGGCGGCAGACGTCCTACGACGTCGCGGACTTCCCGAAGATCACGGGCAAGGAGGAGGACTTCCGGTTCACCCCGGTCAAGCGCCTCAAGGGCCTGCACGCCGACGCCCTCACCGGCCCGGCGCCGGCGGTGACCGTGGACTCCGACGCCGTGCGCGTGGAGACCGTCGGCCGCGACGACGCCCGGATCGGCAGCGCCGGCATCCCCGAGGACCGGGTCTCCGCCAACGCGTGGAGCAGCGTCACCGAGGCCACCGTGCTCACGGTGCCGCAGGAGGCCGAGATCGCCGCGCCCGTCCTCGTGGACATCCACGGCACGGACGCCACCCCGGCGGCCCAGCACCTGGTGATCGACGCCCAGCCCTTCTCCAAGGCGCTCGTGGTGCTGCGCCACCACGGCAGCGCGGTGCTCTCGCAGAACGTCGAGTTCCGCGTGGCCGACTCGGCCAACCTCACCGTGGTGACCCTCCAGGAGTGGGACGACGACGCCGTGCACGCCTCTGCCCAGCAGGCGCGCCTGGGCCGGTCGGCCTCGTTCAAGCACGTGCTCGTCTCCCTCGGCGGTGACCTGGTGCGCGTGACCCCGTCCACCCGCTTCGACGCCCCCGGCGGCTCCGTGGAGATGTACGGCCTCACGTTCGTGGACGCCGGCCAGCACCTGGAGTCCCGGCTGTTCGTGGACCACTCCCAGCCGCACTGCACCTCGCGCGTGACCTACAAGTCCGCGCTGCAGGGCGAGAACGCGCACGGCGTGTGGGTCGGCGACGTCCTGATCCGCGCCACCGCGGAGGGCACCGACACCTACGAGCTGAACCGGAACCTGATCCTGGGCGACGGGCCGCGCATGGACTCCGTGCCCAACCTGGAGATCGAGACCGGCCTGATCGCCGGGGCCGGCCACGCCTCCACCACGGGGCAGCTGGACGACGAGCACCTGTACTACCTCATGTCCCGGGGCATCCCCGAGGACGAGGCGCGCCGGCTCGTGGTGCGCGGCTTCCTGTTCGAGATCCTCCAGCAGATCGGTGTCCCGGACATCGAGGAGCGGCTGCGCGAGGCCGTCCAGGACGAGCTCGCCTCCGCCAACCACTGAGCCCTTTCCCCACACTCTTTCCGACCACAGGAGAACCATCCATGGCAACTCTCGAGATCAAGGACCTGCACGCGTCCGTCGTGCTCGACGACGAGACCACCAAGCCGATCCTCAAGGGCGTGAACCTCACCATCAACTCCGGTGAGGTGCACGCGATCATGGGCCCCAACGGGTCCGGCAAGTCCACCCTGGCCTCGACCATCGCCGGGCACCCCAAGTACGTCGTCGACTCCGGCCAGGTCCTCCTGGACGGCGAGGACGTCCTGGAGATGTCCGTGGACGAGCGCGCCCGTGCCGGGCTCTTCCTGGCCATGCAGTACCCCGTGGAGATCCCGGGCGTGACGACCTCCAACTTCCTGCGCACCGCCAAGACCGCGATCGACGGCGAGGCCCCTTCCCTGCGCACGTGGACGAAGGACGTCAAGGCTGCCATGGAGCAGCTGAAGATCAGCCCGGACATGATCCAGCGCAACGTCAACGAGGGCTTCTCCGGCGGTGAGAAGAAGCGCCACGAGATCCTCCAGCTCGAGCTGCTCAAGCCCCGGATGGCCCTGCTCGACGAGACCGACTCCGGCCTCGACGTCGACGCGCTGAAGGTCGTCTCCGAGGGCGTCAACCGCGCCCTGGAGACCAACGACATGGGCGTCATGCTGATCACCCACTACACGCGGATCCTGCGCTACATCAAGCCGCAGTTCGTGCACGTGTTCGCCGACGGCCGCGTCGTCGACGAGGGCGGTCCCGAGCTCGCCGAGCGGCTCGAGAACGAGGGCTACGACCGCTACCTCGCTCCCGCCAAGTAAGCGCCGCGCCGACCAGCACCGAAAGGAGGCCAGCGATGGCCGACACCCCTGCTGAGACCCCCGTCGACACCTCCGAGGCCCCTGCGGGCCGGCTCTCCACGGAGGAGGTCGAGGAGGCGCTCAAGAACGTCATCGACCCCGAGCTCGGCGTCAACATCGTCGACCTGGGCCTGCTCTACGGCTCGCGGTGGGCCGAGGACGGCGCCCTGATCCTGGACATGACCCTCACGACTGCGGCCTGCCCGCTGCAGGACGTCATCGAGGAGCAGGTCGAGCAGAACCTCGGTCCGCTGCTGGACGAGTGGCGGGTCAACTGGGTATGGATGCCGCCGTGGGGTCCCGACCGGATCACCGAGGACGGCCGCGACCAGATGCGGGCCCTGGGCTTCAACATCTGATCGTCCTCCCGGCACGACCACGGCGCCCCGCCCACCTCGCACGAGGTGGGCGGGGCGCCGTCGTCCGTCCGGCCTCGCCGGATCAGTTCTCGCAGTTCACCTCCGTCTCGGCCTCACACCGATCCGTGCCGTTGCCGCCGTTCGCGGTGTCGGTGCCGGGACCACCGATCAGACGGTCGTTGCCGTTCTGGCCGTTGAGGGTGTCGTTGCCGGCGCCGCCGTTGGCGGAGTCGTTGCCGTTGCCGCCGTTGACGGTGTCGTTGCCGTTGCCTCCGTTGAAGGTGTCGGCGCCGGCGCCCCCGGTCAGGACGTCGTTGCCGTTGCCGCCGTCGAGGATGTCGTTGCCGTCGGCGCCGTTCAGGAGGTCGTTGCCGTTCTGGCCGTTGAGCCGGTCGTTGCCGTTGCCGCCGTTGAGCGTGTCGTTGCCGTTGTCCCCGTTCAGGGTGTCGTTGCCGTCCCCGCCGTTGAGCGTGTCGTTGCCGTTGCCGCCGTTGAGGGTGTCGTTGCCGTTGCCGCCGTTGAGGGTGTCGTTGCCATTTCCTCCCCTGAGGACGTCGTTGCCGTTGCCGCCGTTGAGCGTGTCGTTGCCGCTGGCCCCGTTCAGGCGGTCGTTGCCGGCGCCGCCGTCGAACCGGTCGTTGCCGTTGCCGCCGTTGACGGTGTCGTTGCCGTTGCCTCCCCGCACCGTGGTCGGAACCGTCACGTCCAGGGTGACACTGTCGTTGCCGTTGCCCGCATTCACATCGATCGAGGACACACCGGAGGTCCGACAGGTCACGGCAGCCGTACCGTCGGACCTGCACCCTGATCCCGGGTTCACGGTGCTTCCCGGCACCGCAATCCTGTAGCGCTCGACGCCCTGCCTCAGGACCACCGTGACTCTCACGTCGTTGGACTGTGCGTCGCCAGTGACTTCCAGGACCCCGTTGTCGATCCGCACGCCGGTGTCGGCGTGCGCCGGTGCCACGCCCACGAAGAGGGAGGCCCCGGCCAGTGCGCCGGCCGAGAGGATGCTCGCCGACCTCCGCCGGACGATCTGCCGAGCTCCGACCCCGCGAGGAGGCCGGCTTCCCTGCGTGGGGGCGTGCGCATGCGAGTCAAGAATGCTGCTCATGACAATTCTCCGTGCTCTTGGTAAGAAAAGGACCGACGTCGATGACCGATGCCGTCCGGGACTATTCCTGCTGGCTTCTCCTTCCGCATTGCGGGGCGTGCTGGATTGCCTTGATCACCCGGTCCGAGGGTGATGTCCGTATTGGGACAGGGAAATACGAATGCGGGTCTGACAAGGGATAAGGGTGTCAGTGTGGTCGATGGGTCCACATCGCCGCATCAACAAGGCCGAGCCGCTCGTATTCTCCGGAATATCGTGTGCGCGTCGGCGTCGAAAGCTTTTCCGAGGGTGCCTCGGTTCCGCAATTCGGTGTTTACAGGCTAGCTCGGTTCCAACCCATGAAAAGTAAAGCTTCTGTCACAGATCAAGGTCGAAACCGTCTCCCACCAGGGCCGACGCCCGCAGCGCCGTGCAGCGGCTGCCGTCCCCGTTCCGTCCGCGAGGGCACGCGGGGCCACCGCCTCGGGCGTCGATGCCGGCGTCCCGCGGGCGCGGGCGGGGAAACGTTGCGGCATACCGCCCCTCCGGCGCGGCCTGCTCCTACACTGCGGTCATGGTCCAGACCCTGAT
The DNA here is from genome assembly GCF_029524215.1 of Kocuria oceani. Taxonomy (NCBI): domain Bacteria; kingdom Bacillati; phylum Actinomycetota; class Actinomycetes; order Micrococcales; family Micrococcaceae; genus Kocuria; species Kocuria oceani. The sequence continues at coordinate 258,309 of NZ_JARAMH010000003.1, forward strand.
GTTCGGGCTCGTCGCCTCCAGCGCCCTGGTGATCGGCGCGCTGGTCGGGGTGCGCTTCGAGCTGCCGAAGCGCCTTCTCGCCATCCTGCTCTCCTTCGCCGCCGGGGCGCTGATCACCGCCCTGGCCTTCGAGCTGTTCGAGGATGCCTACGAGCGCGGGGGCATCGGTCTGGCCGTCGGCGGACTGTTCGCCGGGGCCGTGGTCTTCACCGTGCTCAGCGCCCTGCTGGACCGTTGGGCCCAGCCTGGTCCCCGGTCCCGGGATGCGGAGCGGCAGCAGGGCAGCGCCAAGCTGGACCCGGACGCCGCCGCCGACGACAAGGCGCCCACGGCGGCGTCGGCCGGCGGTGCGGCTGGCCTGGCCCTGCTCGCCGCCGTCACCCTGGACGGGGTGCCCGAGAACGTGGCCCTGGGCGTCTCCCTCACCGAGGGCACCGGGGGCCTGGCCCTGCTCGCCGCGATCTTCGTCTCCAACCTGCCCGAGTCCCTCGTGGGGGCCGCCTCGATGCGGGAGCAGGGCATGGCGAGAGGCCGGGCCGTGCTGCTCTGGACGGTCTGCGGGGTGCTCCTCGTGCTGGCCGTGCTGCTCGGCGCGGGGCCCCTGGCCGGGAGCGATCCCCAGACCATCTCGCTGCCGCTGGCCTTCGCCGCCGGCGCCGTGATCGCCTCCCTGGCCGACACCCTCATGCCCGAGGCCTACGAGCACGGCGGTCCCGCGGTGGCCCTGAGCACGGCGGCCGGCTTCGCGCTGTCCTTCGCGCTCTCGCTGGCCTGAGCCGCCACGCCTGCCGCCCGACCCCGGAGGCACTCCCGAGCGGCGACGCCCGGGTGCTGTGGTCGTCGTGTCCCGCATTCACGATCGCACCCGCCGTGGCAGAGTCGGCATGTGAGCACCGAGGAGAAACGCATCGCCGTGCTGATCGACGCCGACAACGCTCCGGCGTCGAAGATCGATGTCGTCCTCGCGGAGGTGGCCCGGCACGGCGCCGCGAACGTGCGGCGCGCCTACGGCAACTGGAAGAGTCCCCGTCTGCAGCAGTGGGAGGCGGTGTTGCACACCTATGCCATCCGGCCGATCCAGCAGTTCGCCTACAGCGCGGGCAAGAACGCCTCCGACATGGCCATGGTCATCGACGCGATGGACCTGCTGCACGCTGGTTCTGTGGACGGATTCGCCGTTGTCTCCAGCGACGCCGACTTCACTCCTCTGGTGATGCGCATCCTCACCGGGGGGGCGAAGGTCTACGGCTTCGGCCAGCAGCAGACGCCGGCGCCCTTCGTCAACGCCTGCTCGCAGTTCACGTATGTGGAGGGACTGGGTACGCCGACGCCGGAAAGTTCAGCGGCGGCTCTGGCGCGGATGCCGCAGCAGAGTCTGCGCGGCGACACCCGGCTCGTCCAGATGCTGCGCAGCGCCGTCGACGCCGCCGGCGGGGAGGACGGGTGGGCGCATCTGGGGGCTGTGGGCAGCCAGATCGCCAACCAGGCGTCCTTCGACGCCCGGAACTACGGCTACGCGAAGCTCAGCGAGCTCATCGAGGCCACGGGCCTGTTCGACGTCCGGCGCCAGCACCTGACCGTGTACGTCCGGGACGGCCGCAGGGGATGACGGCGCGGCACCGCCTCGGCCCGAACGCTGCACCCGCTCGGTGCCGCCGCTGTGTCCTCCGGAACGACGGACGACGACCGGAGCATCCGGCCAGGTGCGGTGCGGAGCTTGGCCGGGCCGGTGGTCCCGCAGGGCACGACACAATCCGACTCGTGCCGAGCGTGCGGAGGCCGTGCATCGGATCACGCGCCGGGTTCGGTGGCCGGCGCCGTGTGTTCTGTCTCGGACTGCCGCCTCCGACCTGCGGCGATGTCCGCCCCTCGCGCGGGGAATTCCTGACCGCCCCGGCAGGCCCGCATCAGGCGGTGTGACGGGCGTCTGCAGTCGTGGACAGGACAGGGGGCCGGTGCTGAACTGACGGGTAGCAAGCCCGCCGGGCTGGCACGTGAGCGGGCAGATCCCAAACCCGGGGACTGCCGCGTCGACCGAGGAGGACCGTCCGATGGAACCGTGGATCTGGATCGTGCTGGCGATCGTGGTGCTGGCACTCGTCGTGCTCGCGCTGGTGGGGGTCGGCAAGAAGAAGCGGGATCACCAGGCCGCCGTGGAGCGCCGGAACCGGGAGCGCGCCGCCGACCTGCGGGCCCGCAGCGAGGAGGAGAGCCTGGCCGCCCGGGAGCAGAAGGCGGACGCAGAGGCGGCTCGGGCCGAGGCCGAGAAGGCCCGGATCGAGGCGGACCGGATCGAGCAGGAGGCCCGGCGGCGGGCCGAGGAGGCCGACCGCGCACGCGAGGAGGCGGAGGCCCACCGGCGGGAGGCCGCCACACTGGACCCGGACGGGGAGCGCACCGACCAGGCCGACCACACCGACCGCGCCGAACGCGACGAGTGGTCCGAGGGGTCGCACGAGGGTGCCAGCCGCCAGGAGCGCGAGGCGCCCGGGCAGGACGACTCCCGCCTCGACGACAGCCTCCGGGACCAGCGTTCCGTCGCGCCCGGGAGCAGCACCGACGCCGAGGAGCGTCCCCGCACCTGACCGGCTCGTCGAGACCCGCACACCGGCAGCCGACGTCGGACCCGACGCCGGCCGCCGGTCCACGCAGTTCAGCAACCCGGTCCGGGTGTACTGCCACCCAGTTCACCACTGGACCGTCCCGCCAACGCCGAGTCCCCCATGGGCTCGCAATTCCCCCCGATCAATCCGGGGGGATTGCGACTTCATGGGGGACTCGGTGCATGAGGGTGCAGGCGATGGGGGGCTCGGCGTACGTGGGAGCTGGGAGCGGGGGTGGGGCGGGATCAGAGGGCCGGCGGGTTGTCGAGGTCGCGTGCGGCGAAGGTGTCGCACTGGTCCAGGTCGCCGGTGCGGTAGCCGGCCCAGAACCACAGCTGGCGCTGGCGCGAGGTGCCGTGGGTGAAGGCCTCGGGGTTCACCCGGCCCTGCGTGGTGGCCTGGATGCGGTCGTCGCCGATGACGGACGCGGCGTTGAGCGCCTGCTCGAGCTGCTCGGGCGTCACCTCCTGCAGATCCACCGCCCCGGAGGTGTCGCCGGACGCGCCGCGGGCCCAGAGCCCGGCCAGACAGTCCGCCTGCAGCTCGACCCGCACGGCGCCGGACTCCGGGCCCTGCGGGTCCTGCTGGGCGTAGCCGAGAGTGCCGATCTGGTGCTGGATGTGGTGGCCGAACTCGTGGGCGAGCACGTACTCCTCGGCCAGGGGTCCGCCCTCGGCCCCGAACTGGGACTGCAGCTCGTCGAAGAACGCCACGTCGAGCCACACGGTCCGGTCGGCCGGGCAGTAGAAGGGACCCACGGCCGAGGACGCGGTGCCGCAGGCGGTGGAGTCTCGGCCCTGGTAGAGCTCCAGGCCCGGCAGCACGTAGCGCTCGCCGGTGGCCTGCGGGAGGTAGCCCTCCCAGAACTGGTCGAGGCTCTGCGCGGTGGCGATCATCCGGCAGTCGCTGTACTGGTTGGCGTCCGCGCCGGTCTCGCAGTGCGCGAACTGCTCCTGCCCGGAGGACGGACCGCCGGTGTCCTGTCCGCCACCGGTGAGAGCGTCGATGCCGTCCTGGCCGAAGAACAGCCCGACGACCAGCAGCAGCAGCGTGCCGCCGATCCCGCCGCCCACGGCCACGCCACGGCCGCCACCGCCGCCGCCGACCCGCCCGGGGTCCAGCTGGGAGTCGTTGCTGAAAGTCATGGGCAAAGCATAAGCGCACTGACGGTCGTGCGGTGCCGCTCAGTCGAATCCACGGGCGGCGAGGGCCTGACCGGTGCGCTCTGCGTAGGCCACCGTGGAGATCACCGCGGGCGTGACCAGCAGCACCGGGTTGGGGCGCAGCCCGCGGGCGCGCACGGCGTCCCGCAGTTCGCCCACGGCGCCGACGACGAACGGGATCGAGCGCAGCATCAGGGACACGGCCAGGCCGATCCGCTCGGGGTCGGCGCCGACGAGCCGCACCGGGGTGCACAGCCACACGACGCCGTCGAGCAGCTCGGGCAGGGGAGTGGTGTGCATCAGCACGCGGGTGACGACGAGGAAGACCACGATGGTGGCCAGCACGTCGGCCGCCTGGCCCGGTCCGGTGGTGAGGACGTGGTAGACGCCCAGCAGGACCAGTACGGGCAGCGCGGGGGCCAGTCCGCGCCACCACTCGCGAGCCCGGACGCCGGCGGCGGTGCCCGCCACCAGGAGTCCCGCGGTCAGCGCGGCCGGGACCGGCCACGACGGGGCGAGGACCACGGCCACGGTCACGACGACGATGCCTAATCCCTTGCTCCACAGCGGGGCCCGGTGCAGCAGGCTCGTGCCGGGGGTGTAGCTGCCGAACAGGTCCGGGCCGCGGCTCACGGGGCGGCCTCCTGGGGGAAGCCGTGCGCGCACCAGCGCTCGTAGGCGGGCAGGACCTGCTCGGGGCGGCCGTCGGCCACCAGGCGCCCCTCGTGCAGGACCAGGACGCGGGATGCGGTCGCCGCGAGCCCGAGGTCGTGCGTGGAGATCAGCAGCTGGTGCGGCAGCCCGTCGAGCAGCCCGATCAGGCGCCCGCGGTTGCGGAGGTCCAGCAGGGTCGTGGGCTCGTCCAGCACGAGCACTTCAGGCTCCACGGCCAGCACGGCCGCGAAGGCCGCGAGCTGGCGCTCCCCGCCGGAGAGGTCGTAGATGCTGTGCTCGGCCCGGTGGGCGATCCCCACGCGCCCGAGCAGCGCGAGGGCCGCGGCGCGGCGTCGGGCGCGGGGGAGGCCGGTCCCGCGCAGGGACAGCTCGACGTCCTCCACGGGGGTGGGCATGACCAGCTGGGAGAGGGGATCGGTGAAGACGAAGCCCACGTGCCGGCGGGCGGCGCGCACGTCGCGGGCCACGTCGATGCCGTGCACGGTGACCTCGCCCGAGGCCGGGCGGGCGAGGCCGTTGAACAGGCGCAGGAACGTGGACTTGCCGGACCCGTTGAGCCCGACCACGGCGACCCGCCGCTCGGGAAGGGCCACGTCCACCCCGCGCAGCAGGGTCAGCTCACCGGAGGTGGTGGGGGCGGTGACGGTGACGTCGGAGCACACGAGGGCCTCGGCCCCGGGGCAGCCGGCCACGGGTCAGCGCGTGCCCGCGATCCGGGGGAACGCCTTGTGCACGCCCACGGCGATGACCGCGGCGAGCACGCACTTGACCAGGTCCCCGGGCCAGAACACGAGGTCCGCGAGGAAGGCGTCCTGGAGCGGCAGCTGCGCGTTGAGCACGAGGCCGGCGATGCCGCCGACCCGGATCACCACGAACCCGGCGAGCGCGGCGAGCACCAGCCGCAGCGTGTACGTGCCGGTGCGCTCGTAGCGGGCGTTGGTGGCTCCGCCGTCCCCGGCCCGGCGGGCCGGGATCAGCCACTGCGCCACGTAGCCCGCGGCGGCCGCGGCGAAGGGGAAGGCCAGGATGTAGCCGGCGGAGGGTCCCGCGAGCACACCGAGGCCGCCGCGGAAGCCGGCGAAGATCGGCACGCCGATCAGCCCGACCAGGACGTAGAGCGCCACCGCCAGGAGTCCGCGCGTCCCGCCCAGGACCAGGCCCGTGAGGAACACGGCGAGGGTCTGCAGCGTCAGCGGCACCCCCGCCCCGCCCAGCGGGATGCCGGGCAGGACGGACAGGGCCGCGGTGAGGGCCGCGAAGACGGCGATGTTCGCGAGGTCCTCGGCGGTGACGGAGCGGCGGCGTTCGGTGTTGGTCATGGTTCCCAGACTAGGGCTTGCGCGCGCTCTCGCCGGAACCGGTGCTCCTGCCGGCCGACTGCGGGGCGTCGTCGGTGCTGTCGTCCTGCCGGACGGCGTCGCGCTCCGTGGCGCCGAAACGCCCGCCCAGCGCCTGCTGGTAGCGCATCCGCTGGTACTTCCAGCGCTCGGCCATCGTGGCCTTGGACTCGACACGGTCCTTGGGGTTCACCGGGTCCGACCCCAGCACGGGGTCGTCCCCGACCTGGTAGCGGCTGGACCAGATCTGGATCACGGCCCACGCCACGGCGGTGTAGGGCACGGCCAGGATGGCGCCGAAGATGCCGCCGACCAGGGTGCCGACGGTCAGGGCGAGCAGGACGATGAGCGCGTGCAGACTGAGGGTGCGGCCCATGATGATCGGCTGCAGGATGTTGCCCTCGATCTGGTTGACCAACACGATGATGCCCACGACGATCAGCGCCTCCACGGGTCCGTTCGTCACGAGAGCGACCAGGGCGGCGATGATGCCGGCGATGGTGGCGCCGACCACGGGGATGAAGGCGGTGACGAACACCAGCACGGCGAGCGGGAGAGCCAGCGGGACGCCCACGAGCACGAGGCCCACGCCGATGAAGACGGCGTCGATGAGCGCGACGAGCGCGGTGCCGCGCACGTAGCCGCCCAGCACCTGCGCCCCGCGGTCCACGGACTCGGCGAGCTTGGCGCGGCGCTCACCCCGGAACCAGCGCAGCGTGAAGTTCCACATCTTCTCGGCGTCCTTGAGGAAGAAGAAGAGGATGACGATCATCAGGACGAGACCGGTGATGAAGGACGCGGCCGCGGAGAGCCCGCTGAGGGCGCTGCCGGCGAAGCTGCCGCTGCTGACGAAGTCCCCGACCCGGCGCAGCGCGGCGTCGATGCTGGCGGTGTCCACGGGCAGCGGGGTGGACTCGAGCAGGCGGCGCAGCTCGTTCCAGCCCTCCGACGCCTGGGACGCCAGCGTCTCCCACTGGGCGCGCACGGTGAGCACGATGCCGGTGATCACGCCGCCGAGCAGCAGCAGGATGCCGAGGAACGCGGTGAGGGTCGCGAGCAGGTTCGACCAGCCCTTGCGCTCGAGCCACTTCACGACCGGCCCCACGGCGGAGGCGAGGATCAGGGCGACCATGGCCGCGATGACCACGACCTTGATCTGCAGCAGGACCCAGACGACGCCGACCAGCACGGTGGCCACGAGCAGCGTCTGGGCGGCGCGGGAACCGGCCCGGCCGAGCGAGTCCGCCCACGGTCCCACGGCGGGGGCGAGCGCCTGGGTGGTCTCCTCGAAGCCGGCGGGCTCGACCCCGGGGCCCATGGCCGGGACCCCGCTGGTGCCGGGGTCGGTCCGGCCCCCGAGGACGCTCTCGGCGTGCAGCGGGGCGGTCGACGAGCCGCCGGAGCGGCGGGGTGGTTGGTCCGGGCGGGACGACGTGGCCATGCGGGCTCCTCGGGGAAGGCTGCGGTCGGGGGTGCGGTCGTGCGACGACGTCCGCGCTCGGTCCAACCCTAAGGCGGCTGACGGAAGAGTGTCCACCGGTCGGGGCGCACGCGGGCCCGCCGCGCCGGTGCGTCGGCACTGGTCAGGCGGGGCCGTCGACCTCGAACACCGCGGTCAGCACGTGCCGGCGGCGGGCCGCGACGTCGCGCATGAGCGCCGGTGCGTCGTCGAAGCCCACGACGTCGCTGATCAGGTGCTCGCGGACCTCCGCGGCGTGGGCGCCCAGCAGCCGGATCGTCTCCGCGGAGAGCCGGGCCCGGTCCCAGGCGTGGGCGAGACCGCGGGGCACCCGCCCGATCTGGGCGCAGCGCAGGCTCAGCCCGTTGTGGTGGAACTCCTCGCCCAGCCGCACCGCGTCCGCGCCCTCGGTGTAGAACGCCAGGTCGATCACGCTGCCCTGGGGCCGGACGGCCCGCAGCGCCGCGTGCAGCGCGCCGGGCTTGCCGCGGCACTGGAACACGACGTCGGCCCCGTGCTCGCCCGGACCGTGGCGCCAGCGGGTCTTGAGCACCCGCCCCGGGTCGTCGGCGAGGTCCAGCGGGAGGAAGCCCAGCCGCTCCGCGACCGCCCGCCGGCGCGGGTCGGCGTCGGCCACGGCCACCTCCCGGGCGCCGAGCGCCCGGGCGAACAACCCGGTGACCAGGCCCACCGGGCCGGCGCCGGTGACGAGCACCAGCCTCCCTGCCACGCCGTCACCGAGGCCGCGCACCGGCCCGGCGTCGGCGGCCGCGTGCAGCAGCCCGTTGGCGCAGATCGGGCCGAAGTGGGCCACGAACACGCCCAGCAGCGGGTCGAGCCCGGCGGGCAGCGGCACCAGGTGCTCGCTCAGCGGGTCGGCGACGTGGGCGGTGGCGTGGCCGTAGGCCGAGGCCAGAACGTCGCCCGCCCGGAAGGCCTGGGTGCGGGACTCGGCCACCCGGGCGACCTCCATGTAGCCCAGCCGGCGCACGGGGTAGCCCTGCTCGGGCACGCCGGGGTGGAACAGGCCGAGCTCGGTGTCGTGCCGCGAGTGCAGGCCCGGGTGGTCTCCCTTGAGGAAGGCCAGCTCCGTGCCGGCCGACAGCCCGGTGACCAGCGTCTCCAGGAGCAGTCCGCCCTGCGGCACCTCCGGCAGCTCCTCCTCGGCGATCTCGAGCCGTCCCCGGGCGGGCACCACGATATTGCGCCGGGCGCTCACCCGAGCTCCTCCAGTGCCACTGCCCGGCCCGTGCGGGCCGACTGCGCGATGGCGCAGGCGAGCCGGTGGGTCCGCAGCGCCTCGCCGTAGGGCACCCGGGTGGTCTCGCGCTCACCGCGCACGGCCTCGAGGAACTCCCGGTCCACGGCGATCCGCGGGTCCTCGGCCGGGGCGTGCTCGGTGCGCTCGGCGGGCCAGAAGGCCGTGAGCCCGTCCTCGGCCAGCTCCAGGACCAGGCCGCGGCTGACCGTGTGCAGAGCGGCGCGGTGCTTGACGGCCAGCGCGGAGGTTGCCGCCAGGGTGGCGACCGCCCCGGACCGGAACCGGACGGTGGCGGCGGTCGCGTCGTCGACGTCGCCGTCGTCCGGGCCGGTGCCGTCCGGGGTGCCGCGGACCCCGGCGGCGTAGACCTCCACGGCCTCGCCGAGCAGGAAACGGGCCGTGTCCAGCACGTGCGTCAGCTGCTCGACGACCTGCCCGCCCGAGCGGTCCGCCCGGCCCCACCAGGGCACCGGCGGACGCTTGTCGAGCCAGTAGCCGTTGGCCAGCAGCGGCGGGGCCTCCGCGAGCAGGTCACGGGCCAGCACGGCGGTGTCCAGACAGCGCCAGTGGTAGCCGGTGCCCGTGACGACCCCGGTCTCCTCGACCTGCCGGCCGATCCGCTCGGCGACGTCCAGGGCGAGGCCCACGGGCTTCTCCACGAACAGCGCCTTGCCGCGCTCCAGGGCGGCGAGCTCCGCGGGCCCGTGGGCGAAGGGCGGGACGCAGACGTACACGGCGTCGGCCTCCACCGCGTCGAGGGCCGGGTCCGGGTCGGTGAAGCACGGGACGTCGAGCTCGGCCGCGAGGGCCTCGGCGGCAGGACGGTGCGCGTCGGTCACGCTGACCACGCGGGCCCCGCCCAGCCCGTGCAGCACCCCGACGTGGCGCCGGGCCACCGAGCCGGCCCCGACGAGGGCGATCCTGAGCGTCATGCGGGGTTCTCCTCCAGCAGCCGGTGGTACAGGTCCAGGTAGCGCCGGGCCATGCCCACCGGCGTCCACTGCTCGGCGGCCTCTCGGCACGCCTGCGGGTCCAGGGTGTCGAGCTCGTGCAGGTGCCGGACGAGGTCGTCCTCCTCGGCGGCCAGGAACCCGGTCCGCCCGTGCTCGACGAGCGACGGCAGCACCCCGCGGGGAGTCCCGACCACCGGCACCCCCCGGGCCAGCGCCTCGACCACGCCGGTGGCGCCGGGCTCGGCCCAGCGGATGGGGCTCAGCAGGGCCCGGGCGGAGCGGAGCAGCCGCTCCTTGCGCTCGCCGGCCACGCCGCCCACCCAGGTCACCGACGTGCCGTCGACCAGGGGCCGCACCTCGTCGAGCCAGTAGCGGACGTCGGGGTGGGCGCCCAGCGCCTCGTCGCCCTCGGCGAGCCGGTACTCCAGCTCCTCCGGGTCGTCGATCCCGGCCACGGGGCCGGCCAGGACGAGGGGCACCCCGGCCCGGCGGCAGATCCGCGCCGCCACGTCCTGGGCCTTGTCGGCGGTGATCCTCGCCAGCACCAGCGCGTGCTCACCGGGGGGCGCCGACACCTCGAGCGGCGGCGGCGCCGCCAGCGGCACCACGCCCAGCGTCTGCCGGCGCAGGTTCGCCGGAGCCCTCTCGAGCTGGGAGGCGGAGACCGCGGCGAAGCGCACCCGTCCGCGGCCGTCGAACGCCGAGTAGAACTCCGCGTGCTTGCGCAGGTCCCAGTGCAGGGTCTGCAGGGTCGGCGGGGCGGCCCTGCCCATGGCGGCGAGCACGGAGGGGCCCACGACCTCCAGATGGTCGTGCACCACGTCCCAGCGGTCCTGGTCCCGCAGGGCCTCCACCAGGACCTGCATGTGGGCGTGGGCGATGCCGGAGACCCGGTTGTAGGGCATCGCGATCGACCGGAACGCCGGCTCCGGCAGCGGCCGCAGGTGGTCGTCCGCCTCGAGCGTGCTGGGCCCCACGGTGGCCAGCGTGACGTGCACCCCCGCCCGCCGCAGCTCCGGCACCAGGGTGGCGACCACCGTCTCGATCCCGCCGTAGCCGGACGGGGGCACGGGCAGCCAGGGGCCCGCGTTCACGAGCACCCGAAGCCCGCTCATGCGACGCGGCCGACGAACCGGGCCCGGTACTCGGGGACGCCCGCCATGGGCGGGCGCTCGCGGACGCTGACGTCGTGGGTCTCGGCGAGGAACCGCTCGCCCTGGCGCAGGAACTGCACGAGCTGACCGTGCTCGCCGGCCACCGGGGCCTCGCAGCGCAGCCGCGCCTGGACCGTGAGCTGGATCTGGGCGGCCATCCGCGCCAGGGCCGCGTCCGACGAGTTGCGGTGCGAGCGCACGCCCAGGTCCACCTGGGCCATGGCGTCCAGGCCCACGGCCTCCAGGACGTCGATGAGCATCGCGATCTCCACCCCGTACCCGGAGACGAAGGGCACCCTCTCCAGCAGCGCCCGGCGCCCGGCGTACTCCCCGGCCAGCGGCTGGACCAGACCAGCCAGCTGCGGCCAGAACAGGTTGAGCAGCGGGCGGGCCACCAGCTCCGTGACCCGCCCGCCGCCGGCGGGCAGGATGGTGGTGCCGTCGTGCAGCGGGCGGTCGTAGCAGCTCTTCACGAACTGCACCCCCGGCTCGGTCAGCAGCGGACCCAGCAGCCCCACGACGAAGCGCGTGTCGAACTCCCGCAGGTCCGCGTCGACGAACGCGAGCACGTCCCCGGTGGTCACGGCCAGGGACTTCCACAAGGCCTCGCCCTTGCCGGGGACGTTGCCGTGGGCGGGCAGGATCTCCGCCTGCCGGTGCACGCGGGCCCCGGCCGCCGCGGCGACCGCCGCCGTGGCGTCCGTGGAGTCCGAGTCGATCACGACCAGCTCGTCGACCAGCGCCACGTCCTCCATGAGCTCCCGCCGCAGCGCGGCGACGATCCGGCCCACCGTCGCGGCCTCGTCGCGGGCCGGCAGCACCACGCTGACCCTCGTGCCGGCCTTCCGGCCGCAGAGCTGCTCCGGGGACCACTGCCGGGCGTGGTAGCTGCGGGTGCCGAACCACCGCTGGACGTCCTGTCGCATGCTGCCCGCTTCCGCCGCTGGGAAATGACGATGGGGAATACTGGCAGGTGACCGACCAGTTGCCGTCGGACGATACCGAGCGCTCCCGCCCGCCGGGAAGACCCGCACGATTATGTCGCCGACGCGGAAGTGGGGACGGGTACGGGGCCGCCGACGAGAGGCAGGGATGAGCCAGCAGGGGACCGATCCGGCAGCGGGGCGCAGGCGCCTGGTGCTGTGGCGTCACGGGCGCACAGCGTGGAACGTCGAGAAGCGCGCCCAGGGGCAGGCCGACATCCCGCTGGACCCGGTGGGGCGCCGGCAGGCCCGGAGCGTGGCGCCGGTGCTCGCGGCGATGGAGCCCGCGTTCGTGTGGTCGAGCGACCTGCAGCGGGCCCGGCACACCGCCCGGGAGCTCGCGGCCCTCACCGGCCTCGAGCTCCGGCTCGACGCCCGGCTGCGCGAGTACGACGTGGGCATCCGGCAGGGCACCACCTTCGCCGAGTTCCGCGAGAGCCACCCCGACGTCTACGAGCGGTTCTTCACCCAGGAGGACTACCGGGTGCCCGGGGCAGAGCTGCCCTCGGAGGTCGACGCCCGGATGGCGGCCGTGCTCGGCGACGCCGCGGCCGCGCTCGAGGAGGGCCGCACCGGGGTGCTCGTCGGCCACGGCGCGGCCCTGCGCAGCGGGCTGCTGGCCTTCCTGGGGGCCCCGCCCGAGCTCCGGGACATGTTCGCCGGGATGGCCAACTGCGCCTGGACCGTGCTGCAGGAGCACCCGCACCGGGGCTGGCAGGTCGCCGACTACAACGCGCGCACCCTGCCGGGCGAGTCGTCGGCGCTGGCCGACGAGATGCCGGCCCACCACGTGAGCAAGAACGCGGACCCGGCCGGCTGAGCGGGGTGCCGCCGGGGAACGGGGGCCGGTAGGATGGATGGGTTGCCCGTTCGGGCGCTGACCCCGCCCCGCACCCTGCCGAAAGGTCTCCTCCGTGATCACTGTCCAGAACCTCGAACTGCGTGCCGGTGCCCGGCTGCTCATGGACGAGGTCAACTTCCGCGTGGACAGGGGGGACAGGATCGGGCTCGTCGGCCGCAACGGCGCCGGCAAGACGACGATGACGAAGGTCCTCGCGGGGGAGACCCTGCCCGCGGCCGGGACCGTCACGCGCACGGGGGCGATCGGCTACCTCCCGCAGGACCCCAAGGTCGAGGACATGGAGCAGCTCGCCCGGGACCGGATCCTCTCCGCCCGCAATCTGGCGGGCGTCGTCGCCCGGCTGCGCGCGGCCGAGCAGGACATGGCCTCCGAGGACGACGCCGTGCGGGACAGGGCGATGCGCGGCTACGACCGGCTCGAGGCGGAGTTCCTCGCCGGCGGCGGCTACGCGGCCGAGTCCGAGGCGGCGACGATCACCTCCAACCTCGACCTGCCGGAGCGCATCCTGAGCCAGCCGCTGCGCACCCTCTCCGGCGGTCAGCGCCGCCGCGTGGAGCTGGCGCGGATCCTGTTCTCGGACGCCGACATCATGCTCCTGGACGAGCCGACCAACCACCTGGACGCCGACTCGGTCGTCTGGCTGCGGGAGTTCCTGAAGAACTTCCAGGGCGGGCTGCTCGTGATCTCCCACGACGTCGAGCTCATGGAGATGGTGGTCAACAAGGTCCTGTACCTGGACGCCAACCGCTGCGTCATCGACCTGTACAACATGGGCTGGAAGAACTACCTGCTCCAGCGCGAGCAGGACGCCCACCGCCGCAAGCGCGAGTACGCCAACGCGGAGAAGAAGGCCACCGCGCTGATGGACCAGGCGAACAAGATGCGCGCCAAGGCCAGCAAGGCCGTGGCCGCCCAGCAGATGATCAAGCGCGCCGAGCGGCTCATGCAGGGCCTGGAGGGCGAGCGCCAGGCCGACAAGGTCGCGAACATCCGCTTCCCCAAGCCCGCCGACTGCGGCAAGACCCCGCTCACCGCGCGGGACCTGTCGAAGTCCTACGGGTCCCTGGAGATCTTCAACGACGTGGACCTCGCCATCGACAAGGGCTCCCGCGTGGTGATCCTCGGCTTCAACGGCGCCGGCAAGACCACGCTGCTGCGGATGCTCGCCGGGGAGGCGGAGCCCGACACCGGAGAGGTGATCCCCGGCCACGGGCTCAAGCTCGGCTACTTCGCCCAGGAGCACGACACCCTGGACCCGCAGCGCACCGTCCTGGAGAACATGCGCTCCGCGGCCCCCGACCTCGCCGACACGGAGGTCCGCAACGTCCTGGGCTCGTTCCTCTTCCAGGGCGACGACGTCTCCAAGCCCGCCGGGGTGCTCTCCGGCGGCGAGAAGACCCGGCTGGCGCTGGCCACGCTCGTGGCGTCCTCGGCCAACGTGCTGCTGCTCGACGAGCCGACGAACAACCTGGACCCGGCCTCCCGCCGCGAGATCCTCAACGCCCTGCGCACCTACGAGGGCGCGGTCGTGCTCGTCTCCCACGACGAGGGCGCGGTGGAGGCGCTGGACCCCGAGCGCGTGGTGATCCTTCCCGACGGCACCGAGGACCTGTGGAGCCAGGAGTACCAGGATCTCATCTCCCTGGCCTGATTCCCGGATGCCCGGCGGGGACCGCCGCGACGGAGGCCGGGGGCGACCCGGCACGGAAGGACGTGACGTGGACACCTCGCTCCGGGACCGGATCCGCGCGGGACTGCGCCAGCACGACCTCGAGGAGGTCCGTGACCGGGTGCTGCAGTGGGACCTGGCGGAGCAGGTGGAGCTGCTCGAACGCCTGTCGGCGCCGGAGCGTGCCGTGGTCTACCGGCTGCTGCCGCGCGAGGCCGCCTTCCAGGCCTTCGGACGCCTCGACACGCCGCTGCAGAGTGAGCTGCTGACGGCGCTGCAGTCCGAGGAGGTCAGCGGACTCGTGGCGGAGCTGGACCCGGACGACCGGGTCAGGCTCCTCGACGAGCTCCCGGTGACCGTGGCCCGCACCTTGCTGGTGGATCTCTCCCCGGAGGAGCAGGACGCGACCGGGCTGGTCATGGGCTATCCTCCCGGTTCCGTGGGTCGCAGGATGAGCCCCGAGTTCGTGGCCCTGGACCGGGCGATGACGGTGGAGCAGGCCCGGGCCGCGGTGCTGGAGCGGATCCACGACGCCGAGACCGTGTACGCGCTGCCCGTCCTGGACGGGCAGCAGCGGCTGTGCGGCATCGTGGGGCTCCGGCGCCTCCTCGCCACGGACGGGTCCGCGCCCCTCGGGCAGATCCTGCGCGAGGCGGTGACCGTGGAGGCCCACACGCCGGCGGAGGAGGCCGCCCGCCGGTGCGCGGAGGAGAAGCTGCTCGCCCTGCCCGTGGTCGACGGCACCGACCGGCTGGTCGGCATCCTCACCTTCGACGACGCCCTGGACGTCCTCGAGGAGGCGGAGTCCGAGGACGTCGCCCGGTCGGGCGGGGCGGAACCGCTGCGGCGGCCGTACCTGTCGACGCCGGTGCGCGCCATCGTCCGCTCACGCGTCGTGTGGCTCCTCGTCCTGGCGGTCGGGGCGACGCTCACCGTGCGGGTGCTCGAGGTGTTCGAGGCCACGCTGGAGCAGATGGTGGTGCTCAGCGTGTTCATCCCGCTGCTGATCGGCACGGGCGGGAACACGGGCAACCAGGCGGCGACCACGGTCACCCGGGCCGTGGCGCTCGGGGACGTGCGGGTCCGGGACGTGGGGCGTGTGGCCTTCCGCGAGGTGCGGGTCGGCGCGCTGCTGGGCGCCGCGCTGGGCACCGCCGGCCTCCTGGGCGTGGGCCTGCTCTACGGCTGGGCGGTGGGGGCGGTGATCGGCCTGACGCTGCTGTCCGTGTGCGTGCTCGCCGCGACCGTGGGCGGGGTCATGCCCCTGGTGGCACGAGCCCTCAAGGTCGACCCCGCGGTGTTCTCCAATCCGTTCATCACCACGTTCGTCGACGCCTCCGGGCTGGTCGTGTACTTCCTCATCGCGACCGCCGTGCTGGGGCTCTGACGGCACGCGCGAGGACGGCGCCCCCGGTCAGCGGGCCTCACCGCCCGAGGGGGCCGCGTCGCGCTCGAGGGCGTCCAGCAGGGCGTCCTCCTCGTCCTCCCAGCTGGGGCGGGCGCGCCGGCGCCGCGGTTTCGGGCGCATCAGGGACTTCAGGTGCGGGGGCATGTCGTCGGCCATCTCCATCTGCCGGATGACGAGCTCCTCGTCGCCCTCGCCGATGTAGGTGCCGTCCTCGTCGTAGAACTGGGAGAGGTGGCGCTCCATCTCCGCGGCGTACTGGCGGTCCCACTCGTCGTTGCGGGCCTGCTGCCGGGCGGCGTAGCCGTAGGCCACGAAGAACAGGGCCGCGAACGCGTACCACTGCAGGGAGTAGGACAGGTGCGGCCCGGAGTCGATCTCGGGCTCGGGCGGCGGCACCGGCGCCACGGCCGGGGCCGGGTCCTCGCCGAAGACCTCCGCGAAGGCGGCCGTGCCGATCGGCAGACCCCACCGCTGCCGGAGCTCCTCGAGGTCGATGGTGGCGATCTGGCCCTCCGGGGCGCCGCGGTCCACGGCGGGCTCGCCGGGTTGCAGCCGTGCGGTGACGGTGACCTGACCGGCGGGCGGATCGGGGACCTCGTCGGGCATTCCGTTGGCGGCCGAGCCGGTGGGGATCCAGCCGCGGTCCAGCACCACCACGTCCCCGTCCTGGGTGCGGAAGGGGACGAGGACCTCGTAGCCCACCTGCCCGTCCTGGGGACGGTTGCGCACCAGGACCTCCTCCTCGGGCAGGTACTGCCCGGTCAGGGTCACCGGGTGCCAGGTGAGCCGTTCGTCGAGGGCGGTGAACTGGGCGGCCGCCTCGTCCCCGGTGAGCGGGTCGGCCCGGTAGTTCTGCGTGATCTTGGCGTTCTCCCCGACCAGGTGGTCGTTGCGGTCCATCTGCCAACCGCCCAGGTACACGGCCAGGGCCGCGGCGGCGCAGGCCAGCAGGAACCAGAGGAGCCACTTCCCGCTGAGCAGGAACCGGTACTCGCTCACCGCCGGCCCTCCTCCGCCGGACCCTCGTGGCCGAGCGGGACGGTGTCCTTCCAGAAGCCGCGGGCGCCCAGGAACTGCTCGAGGTCCTCGCGGTGGTCCGGGCACGCCAGCCAGATCTTGCGGCGCTCCGGGGCGTGGAGGCGGGGGTTGTTCCAGCGGATCTGCCAGGCGGCGTCCGCGCGGCAGCCCTTGCGGGAGCACTGGGGGGTGTCGGGCCCGGCCGGGGGAGCGCCGGACCCTCGCGGGGACAGCGATCCGAGCAGGTCGAACTCCACGGCGGTCGTGCTCCTCAGGGTCTGCGGTCGGGGTCCCGGCGCAGCCCGCGGCGGGCTCAGGCCGCGCCGCGGCGCCGGGAGGTGTCGTCCTCGACAGTAGCGGAGGAAGCCGGATCCCCGCTGGGAGCGGCGGTGCGCCCCGTCCCGGTGCTCCCGCTCCTCAGACCCTCCGTGCCGTGCGGGTCCCCGTCCTCCGCGTGGCCGGTGGTGAACTCGCCCTCGAGCACGAAGTCGATCGCCGGCGGCGCCGCCCGCGGCGCCGGCTCGGGGGCGGCCGCCAGCGCCGGGGCCGCCGGTGGCTCGTAGTAGCGGCTGGTCCGCGTGGAGCGGTCGTTGCTGTTCGCCAGCAGCACCGCCATCCAGGGCAGGATGGCGACGCCGAGGATCGCGACGCCGCGGACCCAGATGGTGTCCACCGCCACGAACACGAGCAGGCACAGGATCCGCAGGCCCATCTGGATGCTGTAGACCTTCATCCGGTGGTTCATGTCCTGCGTGTGCGATCCGGCCGTGGCCGTGATGGAGTGGACGTCGTCCTGACCGGCGGTCTCGCCGGTCGTCAGATAGCGATTGCTCATGGTCCTCCCAACAGACGTTCCATTCTCTCACCGGGGTCTGACATCCGGCATGGCCTCCCGGAGGCTACCGGTCGGTCGCCCGGGTGGCCCGGTAGGATCGGAGGGATCTTCCCCGGGCCCCGCCTCCTGTGCGGACGGCGGGCCCGGCCACCCCGACCGAAAGGCACCGTTCCCCATGGCAGACGAGCAGCGCAGCCCGGCCCCCCGCACCGTCCTCGTGACCGGCGGCAACCGCGGGATCGGACGGGCCATCGCGCAGGCCTTCCGGGACGGCGGGGACAACGTGGCCGTCACCTACCGCTCCGGGGAGGCGCCCGAGGGCTTCTTCGCGGTGCAGGCCGACGTCACGGACGCCGCGTCGATCGACGCCGCGTACAAGGCCGTCGAGGCCGAGTTCGGCCCCGTCGAGGTGGTCGTCGCCAACGCCGGGATCACCCGCGACACCCTGCTGCTGCGGATGAAGGAGCAGGACTTCCAGGACGTCGTGGACACCAACCTCACCGGAGCCTTCCGGGTGGTCCAGCGCGCCGCGAAGGGTTTCATGCGGCTCAAGCGGGGCCGCGTGGTGCTCATCTCCTCCGTGGTGGGGCTCTACGGCTCGCCCGGCCAGGTCAACTACGCCGCCTCGAAGGCGGGGCTGGTCGGCATGGCCCGCTCGATCACCCGTGAGCTGGGCGGACGCAACGTGACCGCCAACGTCGTGGCTCCAGGGTTCATCAACACGGAGATGACCGCGGCCCTGCCCGAGGAGACCCAGCAGAACTATCTCGCCTCCATCCCGGCCGGCCGCTTCGCCGAGCCCGAGGAGGTCGCGGCGGTCGTGCGCTGGGTCGCCTCCGACGAGGCGAAGTACGTCTCCGGCGCCGTCATCCCCGTGGACGGCGGCCTGGGCATGGGCCACTGAGCCCCGCCCACCCGGTTCCCCGCACGTTCCACCGCACACCGTCCACTGCGCGCTCCCCGCGCGCGTCCTCCACGCACACGTTCCACCGAAGGAGCACCATGAGTTCACTCGCAGGCAAGACCGCGGTCGTCACCGGATCCTCGCGCGGCGTCGGCGCCGACACCGCCAAGCTGCTGGCCGCCCAGGGCGCCAACGTCGTCGTCAACTACCGGCAGAAGGCGCCCCGCGCCAACAAGGTGGTGCGGGAGATCGAGGAGGCCGGCGGCCGCGCGATCGCGGTGCAGGCCGACATGACCGTCCCCGAGGACGTCCGCGGCCTCTTCGGCCGGGCCGTGGAGGCCTTCGGCGGCGTGGACGTGCTCGTGCTCAACGCCTCCGGCGGGATGGAGTCGGACCTCGGCGAGGACTACGCGCTCCGGCTCAACCGGGACGCCCAGGACGACACCCTCACCGCCGCCCTAGAGCACCTGCCCGAGGGCGGGCGCGTGGTCTTCGTCACCAGCCACCAGGCGCACTTCATCAACGACGTCGAGACCATGCCCGAGTACGTGCAGGTCGCGAAGTCCAAGCGCGCCGGCGAGGACACGCTCACCGCCCGCATCCCCGAGCTGACGGAGAGGGGCATCACGTTCGTGGTGGTCTCGGGGGACATGATCGAGGGCACGGTGACCGCCACCCTGCTCAACCGGGCCCGGCCGGGCGCGCTCGAGCAGCGCCGCGAGGCCGCGGGCAAGCTCTACTCCGTGCGGGAGTTCGCCGAGGAGATCACGCGGATGGTCACGGCCGAGGTCCCCACCGGGCACGTGGAGCTCGTCGGCGGGGCCGACGACTTCCTCGCCCAGGCCGGGCAGGAGTAGCCCCGCCGGGGCCCCGGCGTACGACGAGGCAGCGGCGCCGCTCCGCCCGGGTGTCCCCGGCCGGAGCGGCGCCGTTCCCGTCCCCGGCCCGGTGCGCTGTCCGGGGCGGGTGAGATACTTCTCACGTCGTCGATCCGGCGGCCGGCCCCGGGAACGAGGCGGGACCGGCCGGGACAGGGGCCGTGCGCCCCGGAAGGGGGCCGCGCCATGACCCGTCCGCTCATCGAGGTCGAGGGGCTCACCAAGGCCTACCGGTCGCGCACGCGCACCGTCCACGCCCTGGCCGGTCTCGACCTGTCGGTGCCGGAGGGCATCGTCAAGGGACTCCTGGGCCCGAACGGCGCCGGGAAGACCACGGTCGTGAAGGTGCTCACCACGCTCGTCGTCCCGGACTCCGGCACGGCGCGGATCGACGGGGTGGACGTGGTCGCCGAGCCCGCACGGATCCGGCGGATGATCGGCGCCTCCGGCCAGTACGCCGCGGTCGACGAGAACCTCACCGGCACCGAGAACCTGCGGATGGTGGGCCGGCTCTACCACCTGGGCGGTGCCGCCGCCCGCCGGCGGGCCACGGAGCTGCTGGAGCTGTTCGGCCTCGAGGAGGCCGGGGACCGGCCCGTGAAGGGGTACTCGGGAGGCATGCGGCGCCGCCTCGACCTCGCCGGGGCGCTGGTCATCCGGCCCCGTGTCCTGTTCCTGGACGAACCGACCACCGGGCTCGACCCGCGCAGCCGGATCGGCCTGTGGGAGGTGATCCGCTCGCTGGTGGCGGACGGCACCACGGTGCTGCTGACCACCCAGTACCTCGAGGAGGCCGACCAGCTCGCCGACGAGATCTCCGTCATCGACGACGGCAGCGTCATCGCGGCGGGCACCCCGGACGAGCTCAAGGCCCAGGTGGGCGGGCACCGCGTCGTGGTCGTGCTGCAGGACGGTGCCGACGCCGGGCGGGCCGCGGCCGTGCTCGCCCGGCACGGGGAGGGCGCCCCCGTGCCGGCCGAACCGGGACGGGAGCTGGAGGTCGCCGTCCGGGAGGGCCCGCCGGCGCTGCAGCGGATCCTCGCCGACCTCGACACCGAGGGCGTGCGCCTGCACGACGCCGGGATGCGCCGGCCCACGCTCGACGACGTGTTCCTCTCCCTCACCGGGCACCCGACCGCCGCGGGACCCGGTCCGGACGCACAGGACGCCGGCGCCGCCGTGGCCGCGTCCGGGGACGGGCGGCACCGGTGAGCACCCGCACGCTGCCGGGGGCGACCAGCCCGCGCGCCGGCCTCGGCAGCTGGGCCGCCGACGGCTGGACCGTCACCCAGCGCAACCTGATCAGGCTGCGGCGCTCACCGGACCTTCTGGTCTTCGCCGTGCTCCAGCCGGTGATGTTCGTGCTCCTGTTCAGCCAGGTCTACGGAGGGTCGATCCAGGTCCAGGGAACCGACTACACCCAGTACCTGATGGCCGGGATCTTCGGGCAGACCGTGCTCTTCGGCTCCACGTTCTCCGGGGCGGGCATGGCCCAGGACCTCAAGGAGGGGATCGTGGACCGCTTCCGGACGCTGCCGATGAGCCCCTCGGCCGTGCTGGTGGGGCGCACCAACAGCGACCTGGTGCTCAACGCCGTGTCCATGGTGATCATGATCGGCACGGGCTTCGTGGTCGGCTGGCGGTTCACCACGTCGGTCGGGTCGTTCCTCGCCGGGATCGCCCTGCTGCTGCTGTTCAGCTACGCGTTCAGCTGGGTCATGGCGCTGGTGGGGATGAGCGTGCGCAGCCCGGAGACCGTGAACAACGCCTCCTTCATCATCCTGTTCCCGCTGACGTTCATCTCCAACGCGTTCGTGCAGTCCCAGAACCTCCCGGGCCCGCTCGAGACCTTCGCCAACTGGAACCCCGTCTCCGCCCTCGTGCAGGCCGCCCGTCAGCTGTTCGGCAACACCGGCTCCGCCCCCGTGCCCGACGTGTGGCCGATGCAGCACCCGGTCCTGACCGTGGTCGCCGGCAGCGTGCTGCTGCTCGTGGTGTTCGTGCCGCTGTGCCTGCGCAAGTTCGCCACCGTGAGCTCGCGCTAGCCGTGGCGCCGCGCACGGTGCCCGAGCGGGTCCGGTGGGCCGTCGATCAGCTGCCGCTGCGGCCGGGGCGCCGGGTGCTGGAGGTGGGCTGCGGGTCCGGCGCGGCCGCCGGGCTGGTGTGCGCGCGGACCGGTGGAGGACACGTGCTCGCGCTCGACCGCTCCGCGACCGCCGTCACCAGGACCGTCGAGCGCAACCTCGGCGCGGTGCGGGCCGGCGTGCTCACCGTCCGGCAGGTCGCCCTCGCAGAGCTGTCGGTTCCGGCGGCCTCCTTCGACGTCGCGTTCGCGGTGGACGTGAACCTCTTCTGGACCACGCCGGCGGCTGCCGAGCTGTCCGTCCTGCGGCAGGCCCTCGCACCGGGCGGCACGCTGCTCGTCGCCTACGGGCCGGGACCGCGCCCGGGGCGGCAGGCCGACGTGCTGCGGCGGGTGCGGGCCGCGGTGGACGCGCACGGATTCGTCGCGCCGCTCGTGCTGGTCGAGGACCGGGGCAGCGGGGTCCTGGCGGGTGCCCCGGCCGGCGGGGAGCCCGCCGCGCCTCCTGCCGCGCCTCCCGTCCGGCGAAGGTGACGGCTCTGTGACGCCCCGTACCGGCCGGGGGTGCTACCCATGGGGGACCCGGCAGTGAGCCGACCGCCCCGCGCCCCGGACGTTCCCGCCGGCACGGACCCCAGCGAGGAGCAGCCATGACCGCACAGCCCACCGGACGCCTCGACCCCGCCGGACACCTCGTCCTGTCGCGCACCCTGCCGGCGCCGCTCGAGGAGCTCTGGGCCGCTGTCACCGACCCCGGCCGGCTCGGCCGCTGGTACGGCACCTGGAGCGGCGACCCCTCCTCCGGACGGGTCGGGGTGCTCATGACCGCGGAGGGCGCCGACCGGCCGGAACCCGTGCTGCTCCGCCGGTGCGCACCGCCGCGGCACCTGGCCGTCACCCTCGGCACGACGGCCGACGCCTGGCGGGTGGACCTCGACCTCGAGGACGGCGACGGGACCACCGTGGTGCGGCTGACGCACCGGTACCCCGCGGCCGGGGACCTCGACTCCGTCGGACCCGGCTGGGAGTACTACCTGGACCGGATGGTCGCCGCCGAGAGCGGCCGGGACCCGGACGAGCTGGACTTCGCCCGGAACTACCACCCCGCCATGGCCCAGTACTACCGGGCGCTGGCCGACGAGCTGCACGCACGGGGCTGACCGCCGCTCCCGATCCGGGCGGGGCGGCCGGGCCGGCGGGCGTCCGGCACGGCGGTCAGGCGGGGCTGCCGCTCTCGATCCGGATGAGGTTGCCGCACGCGTCGTCGAGCACGGCGGCCGTGGTGGCGCCGGTCGTCGTGGGCGGCTGGACGAAGCGCACGCCGCGCTCCACGAGCCGTTCGTACTCCGCCTGCACGTCCCGCACGGCGAAGCTCGTGAACGGGGATCCCGTCGGCCACGAGCGCGGCCCTGAACCGACCCGCCGTGGAGTGGTCGGCGGGCGCCAGCTCGAGCTCCACGCCATCGGGCGCCTGGGGGGAGACGACCGTGAGCCGGCGGCCGCTCCCCGTGTGGAGGTCGTGCTCGACCATGAACCCGAGCTTGCCGGTGTAGAACAGCAGGGCCTGCTGCTGGTCGTCGACGAGGACCCGGGTGTGGGTGATCCGCATGGGGCGGCCCTCCTCGGCGCGGCGGAACGGGAGCCGTTCGAACAGGAGACGGTGGAGCGGGAGCCGGTCGCTCCGGAGATGGTCGAACAGGACGGGGCGGGTCAGGCGCCGTCGTCGATGCTGATCATCCAGTGGACGCCGAACCGGTCGGTGCACATGCCGAAGAGGCCGCCCCAGGGAGCCGGCTCGAGGGGCATCGTGACCGTCCCGCCGTCGCTCAGGCCGTCCCACCAGCGGCGCAGCACCGCCTCGTCGTCACCGCCCACGGAGACCGAGATGTTGTCCCCGACGGTCAGGTCCATGCTGTCGGGGGTGTCGGAGGCCATGAGCACCACGCCCTGGTCGGTGGTCAGCATCGCGTGCATGACCTTGTGCTGCTCGGCCGGACCGTCACCGGCGCCGTACTCGGCGAACCGGCTGATCGTCAGCTGCCCGCCGAACACGGAGCGGTAGTGGGTCATGGCCTCCTCGGCCGTGTCCCGGAACGTGAGGTAGGGGTTGAGCTGCACGGGCATGGGCCGTCCTCCGTGTCGAATGGGTCGATGCCCCCATCATGGCCCCGGCCCGGCGGGGACGGAACACCGGCGCGGCTGCCGCCGGATCCGTTACGGGCCCGCGGACCGGGCCCGGCGAGCACGCGTAGCCTGGTGTCCATGGGCAGGACGCAGTACTACGTGGCGGCCAGCGCGGACGGCTACATCGCCGACCGTGAGAACCACCTGGACTGGTTGCTGCAGTACGGCTTCGAGGCGTACCAGGAGCACTACGACGCGTTCCTGGCCGAGGTCGGTGCGCTGGCGATGGGCGCGAGCACCTACGAGTTCGTCCTGGGGCAGGGCGGCTGGGCCTACGGCGACCTGCCGGTGTGGGTGTTCACCCACCGGGACCTGCCCCGGCCTTCGGGGGCCGACCTGCGCTTCGTCAGCGGACCGGTGGGCGTGCACGCCCGCGCCGTGACGGACTCCGCGGGCGGGCGCAACCTGTGGGTGGTGGGCGGCGGCCGGCTGGCGGCCCAGTTCGCGGACGCCGGTCTGCTCGACGAGCTGTGGCTGACCTGCATGCCGATCGCGCTGGGGGCCGGGCACCCTGTGCTCCCGACGGAGGAGGCCCACGACCTGCGGCTGCAGCGCACCACGCACTTCGAGGGCGGGGCGGTGGAGCTGCGCTACGCCCTGGAGGGCCCCGAGCGGCGGATCCGGCCGGAGTAGCGCGCCCCGGTCCGCGCCGGTCGCACGGAGGGCGGTGCGGGCCGCGGGATCAGTCCAGCGGGCCGGAGCGGGGGAGCCCGTACCAGGCCGCGGCGTTGTCGTGCAGCACCGCGGCCGCGGCGTCCTCGCCGAGCACGGCCGCGACGAGGTCCACGTCGTCGTCCCGGAAGGCCCGCCGCGCCCGGGTGCTCGGCAGGTCCGTGCCGAAGAGCAGCGCGGTGGGGTCCGCGGCGTGGACGTCCCGCAGCGCCCGGGGCACGTCCAGCTCCACCCGGCCGAAGCCCGTGGCCTTGACCTTGAGGCCCCGCTCCACGAGCGGCAGCAGCTGCGGCTGCGCGTCGGCGGTCATCCCCAGGTGGTCCACGCAGGCCCGCGGCAGCCGGCGCAGCACCGGGGCGAGGGCCTCCAGGGAGGAGCCGTCGAGGTAGAACTCCGCGTGCCACCCGGCGAGCTCGTGCACCCGCCGGGCCAGCCGCTCGATCCGCGCCGGGTCCGCGTCCGCGCCCCGGCGGAGGTTGAACCGGATCGCCCGCACCCCGATCCGGTGCAGCGCCAGGACCTGCTCGTCCGGCACCGAGGCCGGCAGCTGCGTCACCCCGGCGAAGCCGGGACCCAGGTCGGCCAGCGCCGCCGCCAGATAGCTCTGGTCGTGGCCCTGGAAGGAGCCGCTGACCACGGCACCGCCCTGCACGCCCAGCGAGCGGGTGCGCCGGATGTAGTCGGCGACCGTGAACGCCGCCGGCACGTAGCCCTGGTTGGGCTCGAGCGGGAAGCGCAGGTCGACGATGTGCAGGTGGGCGTCGATCATCCTGTCATTGTGCCGGACCCGTCCGTCGGCTCGCGGGTCCCTGCGCGGGTTCCGGCGCCGGCGCGCATAGGCTGTCTGCCGATGAGCACGACCACCCTGCCCCCCGAGGAGACGCTGCGGGCCGCCGAGGACGCCCTGGAGCGTGCCCGGCGGACCTATGCCCGGAAGCTGCTGCGCCTGGTGGCCGAGGAGCTCACCCGCCGGCATCCCGAGGCCGTGCGCCTGGACGTCTTCGCGGACACCGGCGCGGAGGAGCTCGAGTACGCGCTGGACGTGCTGCGCGACGCGGAGGGCGAGGCCTCCTGGGTGGATCCGGGCCGGGTCGTGGTGGTGCGCGAGACCGCCGACGACGACCTGGGCGGAACGGTCACCGTGGCCACCCGGGACGTCCGGGAGCTGGTGGTCCGGGCGTTCGAGGTCTACGAGGGGCCGGTGGTGAAGCTGCTGCGCCACGACACGGAGCAGGACGTCTACTGGCTGGACCTGCGCCGGGCCTGAGCCCGTCCGCGCCGGCGGGCCGCGGCGGCCGGGCGCTCAGGAATCCGTGGAGCTGATCTCGCCCCCGAGCTCCTCCTGGACCCGCTCGAGCTGTCCGCGGTCGTCCGAGGCGACCACCCAGTTGCCCGCGTGCAGGTAGTGGATCCCGGGGATCGCCTGGAGGTTGTCCCTCAGCTGCTGCGTCATCTGCTCGCCGTCCGCCACGGCGAGCAGCAGGTTGTAGTCGCAGGGCAGGACGGTGCTGCCCGTACCTCCCTGGGTGTCGCGCAGCTGCTGCTCGCCGGGGCACTCCACACCGGCGTCGATGACGGCCTCGCGCAGTCCCAGGGCGTCGTCGAAGGTGGCCCCGCCCGCGGGGATCCTGGCGGCGATCGAGTCGGTGGTGAGTCCGCACCCGGTGAGGACCACGGAGGCGAGGGCGGTCGCGGCAAGCGCGGCGGCGGGGGAACGGCGCATGAGGTGGGGTCCTTGTCGGTGGAGGAGGAGTGGCCGGACGTCGGAGCGAGTGCCGTCGCTCGTGCCCTCACGGGGATCCTATGCGCTGGGGAGCCTCCGGCGCCCCTCGTGACGGGCGACCGCGGGCCGCAGTGCCGGGAACGGGGGCGGGATCAGGGGGCGGCGGGCCCGTACCGGTGCTCGGGCCGGCCGGTGCTGCCGTAGCGCAGCTGGATCTCCACGGAGCCGTCCTCGGCCAGCGCGGATAGGTAGCGCTGGGCGGTGGCGCGGGAGATGCCGACCTTCCGGGCGATCTCCGCGGCCGAGAGCGGGGCCCCCGGCTCGAGCGCCGCCAGCACCGAGGCCTCCGTCGCGGAGCGCGGACGCTCCCCGGGGGTCGCCTCGGCCGGGTGCAGCGCGTGCAGGGCGCGGTCCACGCCCTCCTGGGTGAGCCCGTCCCGGTCGGCCAGCAGGCGGCGGTACCGGGCGTAGGCCCGCAGGGTCCGGGCGAGCCGGGGCCCGGTGAAGGGCTTGATCAGGTATGCGAGCGCGCCGCGGCGCACGGCGGTCCGGACAGAGACGGGATCGGCCGCCGCGGTGAGCATGATGACGTCCACGTCCAGGGCGCGCAGCAGGTCCAGGCCGAGGGCGTCGGGCAGGTACACGTCCAGCAGCACCAGATCGGGCTGGTGCGCGTGCACGGTGCGCATGGCCTGCTCGGCGGTCCCCACCGGGGGCAGGGCCGTGAAGCCCGGCACGGCGTTCACGTAGCCGGCGTGCAGCCGCCCCACGTGGAAGTCGTCGTCGACCACCAGGACCACCAGGTCCTCGCTCATCCCGCTCCTCCTGTTCCTGCGGCTGTTCCCCCGGGTGTCTCGCCGTCGGTTCCTGCGCCGCGCCGCACGGCGGCACGGACTCCGGTGCTCCCCGACCCGGTGCCCCCGGCTCGGGGGACCACGGTCCCTGGCAGCCGCGCGCAGAAGACGGCCCCGGGGCCGCCCGGCCGGCCCGGGGCGGCCACCCACACGTCCCCGCCCCGGCGCCGCGCCAGTTCCCGGCTGAGCGGCAGGCCGAAGCCCTGCCCGTGGGCCTCCGGCAGCCCCAGCGCCGCGACGGCGCCGTCCGGGGCAGCACCCGCGGGGGGTGCGGCAGTGGACCAGCCCTGGGCGAAGACCGGCTCGGGGTCCGCCACCGGCAGGCCGTCGCCGGAGTCGGCGACCACCAGGTGCAGCGTGCCGGTGCCGCCGGCCCACTCGTCCAGCAGCTCGACCTCGACCCACCGGTCCTCGGCCGATCCCTGGACGGCGGCGCGCACGGCGTTGTCCACGAGGTTGCCGATCACGGTGGTGACGTCCTGGGGATCGGTGATCTGCCCGCGGACGAGGGTGTCCTCGCCGATGCGCAGGATTACCCCCCGCTCGGCGGCCTCGACGCTCTTGGCGCCGATGAAGGCCTGCAGGTACGGGTCCCGCAGCAGCTCGGCCTGCTCGGCGGGATAGGTCAGGGGTCCGGTCTCGGTCAGTTCGGCGACGTAGCGGCGGGCCTCGTCCGTGTCGCCCAGGGCCAGCAGGCCGGTGATGGTGTGCAGACGGTTGGCGAACTCGTGGCGCTGGGCGCGCAGCGCCGTGCTGAGCGCGCCCACGGCGTCCAGCTGCCGGGTCAGGGACTGCAGCTCGGTGCGGTCCCGCACGAGCACCACCCAGCCCAGTCCGGGCAGTCCCGCCCCCGCGGGCCGCACGGCACGGGCCGAGAGGATGAGGACGTGCGGGCCCACGACCTGCTCCACCGCCGGGGACGCGGGGGTGGCCGCGGCGAGCAGGCCGGGGAAGGAGCCGGGCAGGCCGGCCTCGGCCAGGGGCGTGCCCACGAGCCGGGACGGGTCGTCGAGGCCGAGCAGCCGCCCGGCCTCCTGGTTCACCACGGTGATGAGGCCCCCGGGGGAGACCCCGATGACGCCCTCGTCCACCCCGCGCAGCACGGCCTCCTGGTTCTGCGCGAGCGTGGCGATCTCCTCCGGCTCCAGGCCCAGGGTGAGCCGCTTGAGCCGGCGGGCGATCGCGGTGGAGGCGGCCGCCCCGAGCCCCAGGGCGAGGGCCGCGGTGGTGGCCACCGGGGCGATGTCCTCCTCCAGGCTCGCCAGGACGTCGGCCCGGGAGAACCCGACGTTGACCCCGCCGATCACCTCGGTCGCCGATCCGGGGGCGAGCACGGGCACCTTGGCGCGCGCGGAGCGGCCGAGCGTGCCCCGGGCCTGGCCGGTGAACTCCCGTCCGGCCAACGGCTCGCCCGGGTCGGTGCTGACCCGTTCGCCGAGTCGCGCCGGGTTCGGGTGCGACAGGCGGATCCCGTCCTCGTCGAAGATCACCACGAAGAGCGCGCCCGTGCGCCGGCGGGTGTCCTCGGCGGAGTCCTGCAGGGCCCCGGCAGCCAGCACCTCCGGGACCAGCCGGTCGGGGTCCGCGTCGGCCAACCCGGCCACGCCGGCGCGGACGTCGTCGTCGGCGGCCACCGCACGGGCGATCGCCAGGGCCTGGGCCTCGGCGTCGCGGCCCAGCCGCTCGTAGGTCAGCCAGCCGTAGACCCCGCCGCACAGGAGCACGACGGCCGCGACCACGGCCAGGTGGAGCAGCAGCATCCGGGCCAGGAAGCCCGGCCGTGCGCGGGGTGTCGTCACGGTCCCTCCTCCGGCCGGGCGGTCGTGCGGGTGGCGGTCCGCAGCGGGCCGCCGGGGGCGGGTGACCCGGGGGAGGGCCGGCCGGCCCGCCGCCCGGCTCACAGGTCGGCGAAGAAGCGGACCGCGTCCAGGTTGGGCAGGTTGATCTGGGCGTCGGCGACGGCGCGGAGGGCGGGCTTGGCGTTGTACGCCACGCCGAGGCCGGCGGCGGTGACCATGTCGATGTCGTTGGCGCCGTCGCCCACGGCGATCACGTCCTCGAGGGCGACGTCCAGCTCGGCGGCCCAGGTGCGCAGGAAGCGCTCCTTGGCCGTGCAGTCGACCACGTCCCCGACGATCCGGCCGGTCAGCCGGCCGTCGGCGACCTCCAGCAGGTTGGCGGCGTGCCGGGTGAGCTGCAGCTGCTCGGCGAGCGGGGTGAGCACGCCCAGGAACCCCCCGGACACCGCCGCCACGGCGTGGCCCTCCCGCAGGAAGGCCTTGATCAGCACGTGGGCGCCGGGGGACAGACGCACGGCGGCGCGGACCTCGTCGATCGCGCTCGCCGGCAGCCCGGCGAGGGTCTCCACCCGGGCGACCAGGGACTGGGTGAAGTCCACCTCCCCGCGCATGGCCGCCTCGGTCACGGCCGTGACCTCGGCCTCGGCCTCCGGGCCGGCGTGGGCGGCGAGCATCTCGACGACCTCCTGCTGGATGAGCGTGGAGTCGACGTCCATGACCAGCAGCTTCTTGCGCTCCGGGTCGAGCATCGTGGTGGGCACGACGTTGACGTCCACGCCGGGCAGCAGCGGGGACAGCGGGTCCGGGCGCAGCGCGGCGAGCAGGGCGGACGCCTCGGTGCCGTGCACGCGGGCGGTGAAGGCGTTGTAGCCGGGCACCTCCGCGTCCGGGCCCGCGGAGCCGGGGCCGGTCACCCGCACGGTCGAGAACCGCTCGATCTCGGCACCGGCGTCCCGCACGAGGGTGAGGATGCGCTCACGGGCCTCCGGGTCCGGATTCTGGGCGAACGCGATCACGGCGAGGTCGGTGGTCATGCCGTCAGTGTATCCGGGTGCCCGGCCGTCCCCTGCCACACCGGGCGCCCGCCCGGGCCGGGCGCTCACTCGGGGCGGAGCACCGCGACGTCGGAGACCAGCCGGATGTGCTCGAGCATCGCCCGGGCGGCCGCCTCGGGATCCTGCTCGCGAACGGCACGGGCGATGGCCCGGTGCGACTCGAGGGACCGCTCGGGCCGGCCCTCTTGGCTCAGCGACTCGATGCGGGTCTCCCGGACCAGGTCGGAGATGAACGTCATGAGGCGGGCCAGCACGGCGGAGTGGGCGGCCGCGGTGACGGCGGCGTGGAACAGCTCGTCGCCCTGCAGACCGCGTCCGCCCCGGGCGATGTCGCGGTCCATGACCTCCAGGGCCTCCTCGACGGCCGCCAGATCCTCGGGGGTGCGCCGCAGCGCCGCCAGCTCCGCGATCTTGGTCTCCACGGCGCTGCGGGCGTCGACGATGTCGGGCAGCCGGTCGGTGTGCTCGCGCAGCCCGCGCAGCACGGCCGCACTGCTGGGCCGGTAGCGCAGCACCGCCCCGTTGCCGTGCTGGACGTCGATCACCCCCAGCACCTCGAGGGCCACGAGAGCCTGCGCCACGGTGGCTCGGGAGACCCCCAGCCGCTCGGCGAGATCGCGCTCGGGCGGCAGGCGGTCGCCGGGCCGGAGACGCTGCTCGATGACGTGGTCCAGCAGCCGCTCGACGACCTGCTCGTACAGCCGCGGCCGCTCCACGCGGTCCAGTCCCCGGGCCCCTGCCATCGCCGGCCTCCCCGTGCTCTGCGCCGGGCGGAGCGCCCGGGTCGTCGTCGTGCGGCGCCGCGGCCCCGCACCGTTGCACCTCATCGTACCCGCCCTGTTGACAAGCGGTCAGGTGTCCTATTGGCTAGTCCAAAACCTGTGGCCCTGATCACATCACGGCCGGGGGCCGCCGCGGGGACGATCCCCGCCACCGTCAGAAAGCAGACCCATGGGCCCTGAAGTGCTCTCCATCATCATCCTCGCCGCGATGTTCGTCGTGGCGACCGTCCTGCCCGTCAACATGGGGGCGCTGGCCTTCGTGGGCGCCTTCGTGCTGGGCGTCCTCGTGCTGGGCATGGACACCGACCAGATCCTCGAGGCGTTCCCCGGCGGCCTGTTCCTGACCATCGTGGGCGTCACCTATCTCTTCGCGATCGCCCAGAAGAACGGCACCGTGGACCTGCTGGTGCAGGGCGCCGTGAAGCTCGTGGGCAGCCGGGTGGCGCTGATCCCGTGGATCATGTTCTTCATCACCGCCGTGATCACCGCCGTGGGAGCCCTCTCCCCGGCGGCCGTGGCGATCATCGCCCCGATCGCGCAGAGCTTCGCCGCCAAGTACCGGATCAATCCGCTGATGATGGGCATGATGGTCATCCACGGCGCCCAGGGCGGCGGGTTCTCGCCCATCGCCGTGTACGGCGTGACCGTCAACGGCATCGTGGCCCAGGCCGGCCTGGACGTCAGCCCCACCGCGGTGTTCCTCTCCAGCCTGGTGTTCAACCTGCTCATCGCCGTCGTGCTGTTCGTCGCCCTCGGCGGCCGGGGCCTCGTCTCCGCCCGCGCCGAGGACTTCGTGGAGCGCGCCGCCGAGGCGCGGCTGTCCCGCAGCAAGGTCGCCGCCGGTCACGCCGGGGACAGGGACGTCGCGTTCAAGGGCTTCGGCTCCGGCATGTACGGTCCCCGCGACCCGGCCGGCTCCTCCGCGCCGCCGGCCACGGGCGGCGCGGGCCGGGAGAGTCTCGTGCCGCAGGTCGCCACCATCGTCGGCCTGGTCGTCCTGGCCGTCGTCGCCCTGGGCTTCGGCGTGGACGTCGGCTTCGTGGCCATCACCGTGGCCGTCGTCCTGGCGCTGGTCTCCCCGCAGGCGCAGAAGGGCGCGGTCAACAAGATCGACTGGTCCACCGTGCTGCTGCTCGGCGGCATGCTCACCTTCGTGGGGGTGCTGCAGGAGGCCGGCACCATCGAGTACGTCTCGGACGGGGTGGCCGGCATGGGCATGCCGCTGCTGGCCGCGCTGCTGATCTGCTACATCGGCGCCGTCGTCTCGGCCTTCGCGTCCTCGACCGCCATCCTGGCCGCGCTCATCCCGCTGGCCGTGCCCTTCCTGCTGGCCGGGGACGTCGGGGCGACCGGGCTGATCTGCGCCCTGGCGGTCTCCTCGACCATCGTGGACGTCTCCCCGTTCTCCACCAACGGCGCCCTGGTGCTCGCCAACGCCCCCGCCGGCGTGGACCGCGACGCCTTCTACAAGAAGATCCTCGTCTACGCCACGGGCGTCGTCGTCATCGGCCCCCTGCTGGTCTGGGGCGTGATGGTCGCCCCCGGCTGGCTGTAGCCCCCACGCGCCCGCCCCGACCCCAGTCCGACCCGAGCCGACCCGGAGGAACACCCGATGCCCGACACCACCACCGACACCCTCGAGGGCCCGCTGGCCGGAACCCTCGTCGTCGACCTCTCCCGCGCCCTCGCCGGTCCGCACGCGGCCATGATGCTCGGCGACCTCGGCGCCCGCGTGATCAAGATCGAGAACCCCGGCACGGGCGACGACACCCGCGGCTGGGGCCCGCCCTTCGTGGGCCCCGCCGAGAACCCGCAGGCCACCTACTTCCTGTCCTGCAACCGCAACAAGGAGTCGGTCGCCCTGGACCTCAAGTCCGACGACGGCGTGCAGGTGCTCCGGGCGCTCGTGGAGCGCGCGGACGTCCTGGTGGAGAACTTCCGGCCCGGGGTGCTGGACCGGCTCGGCTTCTCCGTCGAGGAGCTGCACCGGCTCAACCCCCGCCTGGTCGTCCTGTCCATCACCGGGTTCGGCCACGACGGCCCGGAGTCCCGGCGCAGCGGCTACGACCAGATCGTGCAGGGCGAGGCCGGGCTGATGTCGCTGACCGGCTCCGGGCCCGAGGACCCGCAGCGGGTGGGCGTGCCCATCGCCGACCTGCTGGCGGGGATGAACGGTGCCTACGGGGCGCTGGCCGCCCTCTACGAGCGCGAGCGCACCGGGCAGGGCAAGGTCGTCCGGACCTCCCTGCTGTCCGCCGTGGTGGGGGTGCACGCCTTCCAGGGCACCCGGACCACCGTCGCCCACGAGGTGCCGGCCGCCCAGGGCAACCACCATCCCTCGATCGCCCCCTACGGCCTGTTCTCCTGCCGCGGCGGAAGGGTGCAGATCAGCGTGGGCAGCGAGAAGCTGTGGCGCACCTTCGCGCAGGCCTTCGGGATCGACCCGGAGCGGGCGGGATTCGCGAGCAACGCCGACCGCGTCCGCAATCGCCCCGCGGTGATCGCCGCCGTGGAGGAGGCCTTCGCCAGTTACGGGCCCGAGGAGCTGCTGACCCGGCTGGAGCAGATCGGCATCCCCGCCGGGAAGGTGCGCACCCTGGACGAGGTCTACGCCTGGGAGCAGGTCCGCTCGCAGGGCCTGGTCGTCGGCGTCGAGCACGAGGTCCTGGGGCCCGTCGAGCTGCCCGGTCCCGCGGTGCGGTTCTTCGCCCCCGGCGACGCGGACGAGACCACCCGGCGCGCCCACGCGGCCCCGCCCGTCCTGGACCAGCACGGCGGGTCCGTGCGCGCCTGGCTGGGGACCACGGGGCCCGGCACGACCCCCCGGCCGAAGGAGGCCCGGCGATGACCGCCCAGCCCGTGCCGGAGGTCCCGGCAGGCACCGTGCAGGTGCGGCGCGACGGTCCCGTGGCGTGGCTGGTCCTGGACCGCACCGACCGGCGCAACGCCCTGTCCCCGGCCATGTGGGCCGCCCTGCCCGGTCTGCTGGAGGAGCTCGACGCCGACCCGGACGTCCGCGTGATCGGGCTCCGCGGCGCCGGCGGCGTCTTCTCCGCCGGGGCGGACATCGGGGAGCTCTTCGAGTGCCTGGGCGAGCCCGGCACCGGACTGCCCCGCGGCGGGCTGCTCACCGAGGCCGAGACCGCCCTGGCGGCGGTGCACAAGCCCACCGTCGCCGCGCTGGAGGGCTACTGCATGGGCGGGGCCTGGATGCTGGCCGGGGCCTGTGACCTGCGCATCGGCTCCGCCTCGCTGCGGATCGGGCTGACCCCGGCCCGCATCGGCATCGTCTTCCCCGCCTCCGGCGTCGAGGCGCTGGTCCGGCTGGTGGGCCCCGGCACGGCCTCCTACCTGCTGCTCACCGGCGACACGGTGAGCGCCGCCGACGCCCAGCGGTGGGGCATGCTCACGCGCGTGGTCGCGGAGGAGGACTTCGACCGGGTCCTCGCGGAGGTGGTCACGGGCCTGGCGCAGCGCTCGCAGCTGAGCACGCAGGCCCACAAGCACCTCGTCCGGCTCAGCGCCGGCGCCGTGCCCGGCACCCTCGGGACGGACGGGACCTCGGAGGCCCTGTTCCGGCAGGTCCTCGACGGTCCCGACGCCCGCATCGGGCAGCAGGCCTTCCTGGCCAGGAGACCACCCCGCTTCCGCTGGTCGGGCGAGGAGTTCTGGGCCGCCCGCAGCGGCGCGGCCCGCCCCGGGAAGGAGCACCGCGCCCCGATCGTCCGGGGTCGGTGGCCGCGCCGTGCCGCCCGCTCCTGACGGCGCCTCCGCCGGGCCGGTGCGCCGGGGCGGCGCACCGCGTGTCCTAGAGTGGCCGGTATGAGTGCTGTGGTGGAGATGGTGGACGTCAGCGTCGTCCGCGGGCGGAAGACCCTGCTGGATTCCGTGGACTGGGTCGTCAACGAGGGCGAGCGGTGGGTCATCCTGGGCCCCAACGGCGCCGGCAAGACCACGCTGCTGTCCATCGCGGCGGCCCGCCTGCACCCCACCCGCGGCATGGTCGACATCCTCGACGAGATCCTCGGCGCGGTCGACGTCTTCGAGCTGCGGCCGCGGATCGGCCTGAGCTCCACGGTGCTCGCCGGCCAGATCCCGGAGGGCGAGACCGTGCTCAACTGCGTGGTCACCGCCGCCTACGGCGTGACCGGGCGGTGGATCGAGAGCTACGACGACGCCGACGAGGCCCAGGCGCGGCAGCTCATGGCCGCGTGGGGGCTCGAGCCGCTGGCCGAGCGCCGCTTCGGCACCCTGTCCGAGGGCGAGCGCAAGCGCGTGCTCATCGCCCGCGCCCTGATGACCGACCCGGAGCTGCTGCTGCTCGACGAGCCGGCGGCGGGCCTGGACGTCGGCGGGCGCGAGGACCTCGTGTCCCGGCTCGACGAGCTCGCCCGCGACGCGTCGTCCCCGGCCGTCGTCATGGTCACCCACCACCTCGAGGAGGTGCCCGACGCCTTCACCCACGCGCTGCTGCTGCGCGAGGGCCGGGTGGTGGCCGCGGGCCCGGTCCGGACCGTGATGACGCAGAAGAACCTCTCCGAGACGTTCGGCCTGCCCCTGAAGCTGGTGAAGGTGGGCGACCGCTACGCCGCCTTCGGCCGTCCCTGACCGGCCGTCGTGCTGGAGACGCTGACCGACCTCGCCGCCGGCTTCCCGTTCGAGTGGTGGCAGGCCGCCCTCATCCTGCTCGCCGGGGTGGCCGCCGGGCTGATCAACACGATCGTCGGCTCGGGCACGCTGGTCACCTTCCCCGTGCTCGTGACCATGGGCGTTCCGCCGGTGACCGCCTCCATGTCCAACGCCATGGGCCTGATCGCCGGCAACCTCACGGGTGCGTGGCACTACCGCGCCGAGCTCCGGGGGGTGGAGCGGACCCTGCTCAAGCTCGTGCCCGCCTCGGCCGTGGGCGGGGTGATCGGGGCGTGGCTGCTGCTGCACCTGCCCGAGGAGGTGTTCGGCTACGCCGCGCCGGTGCTGATCGTCGTCGCCCTCGGCTTCGTGGTGCTCCAGCCCCGCCTGCAGGCGGTGGTCCGCCGCCGCAAGGACGCGCAGGCGGCCGCCGCCCGTGCGGCCGCCGAGGCCCGGGGGGAGACCCCGCGGCCCATCGACCCGGACCGCGCCGCGCAGCCGGCCTCCCTGTACCTGCTCGTGTTCCTGACCGGGATCTACGGCGGCTACTTCGTGGCCGCCCAGGGCGTGCTCCTGCTCGGCGTCCTCGGGGTGTTCCTGCTGGCGTCCCTCCAGGCGGCCAACGCGGTGAAGGTGGTGCTCGTGGCCGTCGTCAACATCGTGGCCGCGACCTCCTACATCCTCTTCGCGTTCGACCGGATCAACTGGTGGGCGGTCCTGCTCATCGCCCTCAGCTCGTCCGTGGGGGCGTGGGCCGGCGCCAAGATCGGCCGCCGGCTCTCCCCGGTCGCGCTGCGCACGGTCATCGTGGTGCTGGGCGTGGTCGCCCTGGTGAGCCTGGTCGCCGAACTGCTCTGAGCTCCCCGACCGGGTCCGGGCGGGCGCCCGGACCCGGCCCGGCTCGGGCTACCATCGGATCGACCCCCGCCGCCGCCGACGAGAGACCCCGTGACCGACTTCCCCCAGCTCCACCGCCTCGAGTCCGCCGACGACCCCCGGGTGGCCGACTACGCCCGGCTCACCGACGTCAGGCTGCGGCGCAAGCTCGAACCGGAGCGGGGCATGTACATCGCCGAGTCCTCCAAGGTGCTGCGCCGGGCCCTCGCCGCCGGGCACTCGCCCCGGTCCTTCTTCATGGCGGAGAAGTGGCTGGAGGACCTCGCCGACGTGCTCGCCGCCCACCCTGACGTGCCCCTGTACGTCGGCCCGGACGAGGTGCTCGAGCAGATCACCGGCTTCCACCTGCACCGCGGCGCCCTCGCGGCCATGCAGCGCCCGGCACCGGTGGGCCTGGAGCAGCTGCTGGCCTCGTCGTCGCGGGTGGCGATCCTGGAGGACATCGTGGACCACACCAACGTGGGCGCGATCTTCCGCTCGGCCGCCGCGCTCGACGTCGACGCCGTGCTGGTCACCCCCCGGTGCGCCGACCCCCTGTACCGGCGGGCCATCCGGGTGTCCATGGGCACCGTGTTCCAGGTGCCCTGGGCGCGGCTGGAGCACTGGACCGCCGACCTGCAGCGGGTCAAGGACGCGGGGTTCACCACGGCGGCGCTCGCGCTGAGCGACGACTCGATCA
Organism: Kocuria oceani; assembly: GCF_029524215.1. Classification (NCBI taxonomy): domain Bacteria; kingdom Bacillati; phylum Actinomycetota; class Actinomycetes; order Micrococcales; family Micrococcaceae; genus Kocuria; species Kocuria oceani. The sequence continues at coordinate 294,827 of NZ_JARAMH010000003.1, forward strand.
CCCTGCAGGAGCTCTCCGCCCGCCGCGACCGCAAGCTCGCCCTGGTCCTGGGCACCGAGGGGGACGGACTGAGCGCGGCCACCGTCCACCACGCGGACCTCACGGTGCAGATCCCCATGTCCCACGGCGTGGACTCCCTCAACGTCGCCGCGGCCTCCGCCGTGGCGTTCTGGGAGACCCGGCCCGGTCGCTGAGGCCGTCGATCGTAACGGTTCGGGCGTCGATCCCATTCTCACCAGGGCCGTTGGCATCTGCGAAGACTATCCTGGAGGCGTCCGCCGTCGCTGCGACAACCGCGGCACCAGCCGGCGGCCGGCGGGCGGACGACCGAGAAGGTGTGTCATGAAGAAGTTGATCTCATGGCTGGCGGCACTGGTGCTGGCCATGGGGCTGGGGCTCATCGTCCCCGGCAGCGCGAACGCCGCGGCCCCGTACTGCGGCATCACCTGGGGATCCGGGGCGAAGGCCCGCAGCGGCGAGGCCAGCACACCGCGCTACCCCCACGTCACCGACGTCCGGGCGGGGGAGCACGCCTGCTTCGACCGGCTGGTGATCGACCTGGACGGCCGGCTGCGGGGCTACGACGTCCGCTACCAGGCGTTCACGGGCATCGGCTCCGGAGACCCGATCGCCCTGCGCGGACGGGACCTGGTGATCACCGTCGACGCCCCGGCCTACGACGACCGCGGCAGGGCCACGTACACGTTCCGCAACGGCTCCGAGCTCGTGGACGTCGCCGGTTACCGGACCTTCCGGCAGGTCGCCTGGGGCGGGAGCTTCGAGGCGCGGACGTCCGTCGGCCTGGGGGTCCGGGCCCGGCTGCCGTTCCGCGTGTTCGTCCTCGACGGGCCGGGCGACGGCTCGCGGCTCGTGGTCGACGTCGCCCACCGCTGGTGATCGGTCCGGACCTCCCCGCCCGGGGGCGTGAAGTCCGGGCGGGGATCCGGTAGGCTGGAGCGCTGGTGCCTCCCGCACGGGACCGCGCGCGCGTCCGTTCCACGGCACCGCGGCCGGACGACGACGGCGCACCGTCCACCGAGCGAAACCGTGCCTGGCAAAATCCAGGCACCGACAGAAGGTTTGAACCCCATGAAGACTGACATCCACCCGGACTACCACCCGGTCCTCTTCCGCGACCTGGCCTCCGGCAAGACCATCCTGACCCGTTCCACCGCCACCTCGCAGAAGACCGAGACGTGGGAGGACGGCAACGAGTACCCCATCATCGAGGTCGAGATCTCCTCGGAGTCCCACCCGTTCTACACGGGCAAGCAGCGCATCATGGACTCCGCCGGCCGCGTGGAGCGCTTCAACGCCCGCTTCAAGAACTTCGGCAAGTCCGGCAGCTGACCCCCGTCCCGCCCGCGGGATCCCGCAGCGCCGCACGCAGGCCCGGACCGGATCGGTCCGGGCCTGCGTCGTGCCCGGGGCCCGGCGCCGCTGGGCTCCGGGCGCACGGCGCGCCACCGGGCGTAGGCTGGCCCGGGACCAGCGGCACGCAGGACGGGAGAGCACGGATGGACCAGCACGAGCGGCGGCACGGGGAGTTCAAGGTGGTGGGCGGCAAGCTCGTGGTCGCCGACCTGAGCGTCGTCGACGGCCGCCTGGCCGACGTCTCCGTCAACGGGGACTTCTTCCTGGAGCCCGACGATGCCCTCGAGGACATCAACGCGGCGCTCACCGGGCTGGAGGAGGACGCGTCGCCCCAGCAGATCGCCGGAGCCGTGCGGGCGGGCCTGGCGGACGACGTCGTCCTGTTCGGCTTCTCCCCGGAGGCGATCGCCACCGCGGTGCGCCGCGCCCTGGCCCGGGCCACGACGTGGGACGACCACGCGTGGGAGGTCATCCCGCCCACGGTCCGGCCGACCGTGGAGAACCTGGCCCTGGACGAGGTGCTGGCCCGGGAGGTGGGGGCCGGCCGGCGCCGGCCCGCCCTGCGGCTGTGGGACTGGGACGAGCCGTCCGTGGTGATCGGCTCCTTCCAGTCCCTGCGCAACGAGGTGGACGCGGAGGGGGCCCGGCGGCACGGCATCTCCGTGGTGCGGCGCGTGTCCGGTGGCGGCGCCATGTTCATGGAGGCCGGCAACTGCATCACCTACTCCCTCTACCTGCCCCAGACGCTCGTGGACGGGCTCAGCTTCTCGGAGTCCTACCCGTTCCTCGACCAGTGGGTGATGCAGGCGTTCCAGGAGATGGGACTGGAGGCCTTCTACGTCCCGCTCAACGACATCGCCACGGAGCACGGCAAGATCGGCGGCGCGGCGCAGAAGCGCTTCGCCGGCGGCGGCATGGTCCACCACGTGACGATGAGCTACGACATCGACGCCCAGAAGATGACCGAGGTCCTGCGGATCGGCCGGGAGAAGCTCTCGGACAAGGGACACCGCTCGGCCAAGAAGCGCGTGGACCCGCTGCGGCGCCAGACCGGCATGGCGCGGGCCGACGTCGTGGACAAGCTGCTGGAGGTCTTCACCGGGCGCTACGCGGCCGTGCCCGGCGCGGTCGGCGAGGACGAGCTCGCCGCCGCCCGCGAGCTCGTCGACACGAAGTTCGGCACCCAGGAGTGGCTCACCCGCGTGCCCTGAGCCGGGGTGGTCCTCGTTCCCAGGGATTCCGCAGCGGCGGAGGCCTAGCATGGCCCGCGGGGGGTCGCGCCGCCCGGCGCGGCACTCCCGCCCGCCGTCCCCGCCGACCCCGGAGCACCCCATGTCCCTCGCCGACCACGACCGCGCCCCCGCGCCGGTCCCGCTCCGTCCCCGGCACGCCGTGCGGCGGGTGCTGCTCGTGCTGCTGGGCCTCGTGCTCGTGCTGGCCGTGGCCGCCGCACTGTTCCTCTGGACCCTCGGGCGGACCTTCGACGCCCGCACGCAGGTCCTGGACGACGCCTTCCCGGCCGAGTCCGCCCGCCCGGCCGCGGGCTCGGCCCAGGACCGCGGCACCACGGTGCTGGTGCTGGGCGCCGACACCCAGCCCGGCGGACGCGCGGACGTGGGGGTGGAGGGGCAGCGGGCGGACACCGTCATGCTCGTGCACCTGCCCGAGGGCGGCGGCGAGGCCTACGTGCTCTCGATCCTGCGGGACACCTGGGTGCCGATCCCCGGCGTCGGGGAGGCCAAGATCAACGCGGCCCTCGACCTCGGCGGCGTGCCCCTGATGGTCGAGACGGTCGAGGACCTCGTCGGCACCCGGGTCGACCAGGTCGCCGAGGTGGACTTCGCCGGCTTCCAGGCGCTCACCGACGCCCTGGGCGGGGTCACGGTCGACGTGCCCCAGGACTTCGTCTCGAACGAGGGCATGACCTTCGAGCAGGGCCCCGAGCACATGGACGGGGAGCGGGCCCTCGAGTTCGTCCGGGAGCGCAAGGCCTTCGCCGACGGCGACTTCCAGCGGGTGGCCAACCAGCGCACCTACCTCCGGGCGGCGCTGGAGCGGGCCCTGGCCCCGCAGACGCTGCTCAACCCGTTCCGGCTGCACGCCGTGGTCGAGGGCTTCTCGCCCTACCTGGTGGTCAGCGAAGGCCTCGACGCCGGGTGGATCGCCGGGCTGGCCCCCGACCTCGCCGGCCTCTCCGCCGGGAACCTGCACCTGGCCACCGCGCCGCAGCAGGGCCTCGGCTGGTCCCCGGACGGGCAGTCGGTGGTGGTGCCGGACCTCGAGGCGATGGCCGGCCTCGGCGAGGCCATTTCGGAGGACAATCTGGGGGGATATCTTGCTACGCTGAGCGCAGACGATCAGTAGTGCCCCGCCGGAGGCCCCCCGCACCGGCGGGTTCCCCTCCCCGCCCGCAGCACGCCCCGTGATCGACCGGGACGGCCCCTCTTGACCCCCCGAGAGAGCCATGCCGCACACCCCCCGCCCCTTCCCCCTGGACGACGGGACCGCGCCCCCGCGGCTGTCGGCCGCCCGCCTGCTGACCACCCTGGCCGCCCGCCCGGCCGCCCGGGTGCTGCTGCGCAGCCCTTGGCCCGAGGCCGGTGCCGCGGTGGCACGCGGCCCGGCCGCGGGTCCGGGCATGGACCGGCACCTCGCCGCCCGGTTGCGGCGCGCCGAGGGCGGGCGCCCCACGCCCCGCTCGGCCCACCAGCTCGCCGAGCTCGCCCTCGCGGCGGGCCGGGTGGCCGAGGCGGACCGCTACCTCGCCCTGGTGCCCCCCGGCACGCGGGGCCTGGCCGGGACGCGGGCCCGGCGGCACCGGCACGTGGGACGGGTCTCCGAGGCCGTGGTCGGGCTGCGCCGCGCGGTGTCCGCAGGCCTGGCCACGCCGCGCGAACGCCGGCAGCTGCACCGCTACGAGGAGGAGCTGCGGCTGCTCTCGGGCTGGCGTCCCGCCCTGACACCGGTGGTCGGCTACCGGCCGGACCCCGCCTCGGTGCTCCACGTGCTCACCGGGGACCGGCCGCGCCGCCGTGCCCCGCGGGTCCACGCCCTGCTCTCCGCGACCGCGGCCACGGGCTGGACCGTGACCGCCGTCGTCCGCCCCGGCCCGTCCCCGCACACCCCGTCCCGGCGCCCCGCGGGCGCGTGGACCGTGGACGGCGTCGCCTACCACCGCATCCCCCCGGCCGAGCGGACGGGCACGGCCACGGCCCGGCTGCAGCACGAGGCCCAGGCGCTGCTGGAGCTGGCGCTGCGGGCCCGGCCCGCGGTGCTGCGCACCACCAGCCACGGCGACAACGCCCTCGTCACCCGGGCGGTCGCGCAGGCCCTCGGGATCCCGTGGGTGTACGAGGTGGGGGAGCTGCCGGCCGACCGGTGGGCGGCCACCCGCCCCGCCGAGGCCGCCGCGAGCGAGCGCTACCGGATGTGCTGCGCGCGGGAGGCCGAGCTCCTGAGCGCCGCGGACGACGTGGTCGCCCCGAGCCGCGCCATGCAGGACCGGCTCCGGGAGCTCACGCGCGCCCTGCCGACCGGCCCGGTGCCGACCCGTGTCGCGCCCCCGGCCGTGGAGGGACCCTACCTCGCCGACCCTCGCCCCCGGCAGGAGGCCCGCAGGGTCCTCGGGCTGCCCGAGTCCGCCCCGGTCGTGGGCGCCGTCGCGGACCTGCTCGAGCGGGAGGGCCTCGACGACCTGCTGCGCGCCGCGGCGCTCGTGGCCGAGCGGGTCCCCGAGCTGCTCGTGGTGATCGTCGGCGACGGCCCCGCCCGGGCGGAGCTGGAGGCGCTGGCCCGGCGGCTGGGACCGGCCGGGTGGGTGCGGTTCGCCGGGCGGCTCACCGACGAGGAGGTGCTGCTCCACCACCAGGCCTTCGACGTGTTCGTGGTCCCGCGCCGGGACGAGCCCGTCACCCGCTCCACGGTCCCGACCGCGGCCGTGGAGGCCCTGGCCACCGGCACCCCGGTGGTCGCCTCCCGGCTGCCGGTGCTCGCCGAGACGGTGGCCGACGGGATCACCGGGCTGCTGACCCCGGCGGAGGACCCGGAGACCCTCGCCACCGTCCTGCAGATGATGCTCGAGTGTCCGGTGGTGCGCCGGTGCCTGGGCGGGGAGGCCCGGCGCCGGGCGGTCCCGGCACGGACCTGGCAGGCCGTGGCGGCCGACGCCGCCGAGGTCTACGACCACCTGACCGGCCGGGCCGATCCGCGGGAGGCCACCGCCTGAGCCGGCGGGGGGACCCGCTGCGGACCGGTGCTCCGGTGAGCGCCGATGTGCGGGCGGCCCGCCCGGGCCGCGCGGTCGCCTCCGCGGTGCACGCCGCGCCGGCGCGAGCTCAGGACACCTGGATGGCGGCGGCCACGCGGTCCCGCAGCTCGATGAACTCGGGGGTCGACTTCATCTCGGGGCCCACGTCGGGTCCGTACGTCGAGGCGAGGTCCACCCGCTCGTCGAGCAGGATCCGGCCTGGGCGCGGGCTCATCACCAGGACCCGGTCGCCGAGGAACACCGCCTCCTCGACGCTGTGGGTGATGAAGAAGACGGTCTGCCGCCGCTTGCGCTGGATGCGCAGCAGGTCCGCCTGCAGACGCTCCCGGGTCAGGGCGTCCAGGGCGCCGAAGGGCTCGTCCATCAGCACCACCTCGGGCTGGTTGGCCAGCACCCGGGCGATCTGGGCGCGCTGCTGCATGCCGCCCGAGAGCTCGTACGGCTTGGCCTCGCCGAACTGCGCTAGCCCCACCATCTCGAGCAGCTCGTCGGCCCGGGCGGTCCGCTCGCGCGCGGGCACCTTCCGGAACCTCGGCCCGAGCTCCACGTTGCCGCGGATGGACAGCCAGGGGTAGAGGTTCGCCTGCTGGAACACCACGCCCCGGTCCGGGGAGGGGCCGGTGATCACCTGCTCCCCGTACCGTGCCTGGCCGGCGGAGGGCGAGAGGAAGCCGGCCAGCACCTTGAGCAGCGTGGTCTTGCCGCAGCCGGAAGGGCCCACCACGCAGACGAACTGCCCGCCGGGGACGTGCAGGTCGGTCTCCGCCACCGCGTGCACGACGTCGCCCGCGTCGGTCACGTAGTGGTGGCTGATCCCGTCGAGGACGAGCTGCCGGGTGGCCGTGCCCGGCCCCGTCGCCGCTCCCGCCGTCGTCACAGCTGTCGTCGCAGCCGTCGTCGCCGCCGTGCTCCCGTGCTCCACCGGCTGGCTCATCGTCCCGCCACCTCCTCGATCGCCTCTGCGTACGGCATCTGCTGGTAGACCTCCGCGGGTGCCGTGGTGTCGATCTCCCGGGCGTCCACCAGGAACTCGGCGGTGTCCGCCAGGACGCGGCCGAGCGTTCCGTCGAAGTACTGCTCCGCCTGCTCCCGCGCGCTCAGGTAGGTGAGGCCCTCGGTCTGCTTGCGCACGATGTCCGGGGACAGGCCCAGCTGCACGGCCAGGGACTCGATCGCGGCGTCGTCCCCCGCGGCCAGCCGGCGGGCCGCGGAGTCCTGGGTGGCCGTCCACATGCGCATGAACTCGGGGTTCTGCTCGACGAAGTCGGCCGTGGCCGCGCCCATGTCGAACGTGGGCTGACCGGCCTCGGCGGTCTCCGCGCTGGTGAGGATGACGGTGCCGTCGGCCTGCAGCTCGGAGAGGGTGGGGTCCCAGACCCACGCGGCGTCGACCTCGCCGCGCTGCCAGGCGGCGAGCATCTTGTCGGGCGCGAGGTTGATCAGCTCGGTCTGGCGGTCGACACCGGCCCGGCGCAGGGCGCTGAGCAGGGAGTAGTGGGCGGTGGAGCCGAAGGGCACGGCCACCGTCCGGCCGGCCAGGTCCTCGACCGAGGTGATGGACTCGTCGCGCACCACCAGGGACTCGGCGGCGCCGATGACGTCCTGCAGCCACACCACGCGCAGGTCGATGTCCAGGGGCGGGGAGACGGCGCGCACGGCGGGGCTCGACCCGACCAGGCCGAGGTCCACGGACCCGGCGCCGAAGGCCTGCACCACGTCCCCGCCGGAGTCGAACTTCGACCAGGTGATGTCGGCGTTGGGCATGCACGTCTCGAGCATCCGCAGGTCCTTGACCGCGAGGTCCCCGTTGGGGATCGCCTGCCAGGCGATCCGGGCCGTGGTGGCGATCGAGGGGTCGGGCTCGACCGGGCACACCGCGGCGGCCTGCACCGCGTCCGGGTGCACGGTGCGCCCGGACTCGACGCAGCCCGTCGTCGTGGCGACGGCGGTGAGGACGGCGGCCAGGCAGGCCGGGTGCTTCCAGGTGTGGGGCACGGATCAGGCCTTTCCCTGCCAGGGGACCAGCCAGCGGCTGGTCCGGACGATGAGGGCGTCGAGGGCCACCGCGACGATGCCGATCGTGATGATGCAGGCGATCGTCAGCGCAGTGTTGAGCTGGGTGCCGGAGAGATAGGCGAGTCCACCGATGCCGGGGATGCCGTTGTTGAGCTCGGCGGCCACGACCGTGGTCCAGGTGAAGCCGGCCGCCAGCCGGATGCCGGAGAGGATGCTCGGCAGGGACGAGGGGAGGATCACGTAGCGGATGCTCTGCACCTTGGACGCCCCCAGGGACAGGGCCGCGTTGATCCGGTCCGCGGGCACCCCGGCCACGCCCTGCACGGTGGCGATGACGATCGGCGGGAACGCAGCCAGGAACAGCAGCACGTTCTTGGAGGCGTCCCCGATGCCCAGCCAGACGATCAGCAGGCCGATGTAGCCCAGCGGCGGAAGGGCGCGCAGGAAGTTGAGGTAGGGCTCGAAGGCCACCTGCAGCCATCGGGACGAGCCCATGAGGAAGCCGACCGCCAGGCCCACGACCACCGCCGCGCCCAGGCCCACGGCGATCCGCTGGAGGGAGGCCACCAGGTGCTCCCACAGGTAGTAGTTCTGCTCACCGCACACGGTCCGGGACAGGCCCTCCGCGACCGGCCGACAGGTGTTGGCCTGCACGAACGCGTTGAGCACGGCCCCGGGGGAGGGCAGGTAGAGGGCGGGGACCAGCTGCAGCGCCGCGACCACCCACCACAGGAGCACGACCACCACCAGCACGCCCACCTGGAGGATCAGCCGCCGGCTCCGCGTCCGCCGCGAGGCGCTGCGGGCCCCGGCGGCCACGGCCTGAGAGCTCTCGCGGGACGAGTCGGTCCGGAGGGGAGCGGCGCCCGGCACGGGCGGCTCTCTGGTCGTCGCGTTCTCCGTCATCTGCGCTCTCCGGATCGTGGTGATGGTGCTCCGCGGCAACGGCCCTGCCCCAGGCGAAGGCGCTGTGGCGCACCACCTTACCGGTATGTCCGCTGACCGGTTCCTTCAGAGCACGCCCAGCCGCGCGAGCCGCCGGCGGGCGGCGGCCTCGCTGGGCCCGGTCTCGCCGAGGGCCCGCCCGACGACGGCGAGGGTGAGACCAGCCGCGCCCCGGGTGGGCAGGGGCACGGGTCCCAACCGGGGACGGCGCAGGCCGAGCAGGGCCAGCCGCTCCTCGGGCAGGGAGTCGGCGACGGCGGCGAAGAGCGCCCGGTAGCCCGGCAGCAGCAGAGGGTCCAGGGGCGGGCGGCGCAGGAAGCCCACGACGTCGTCCACCCGCGGCCCGCCGGCGAGCTGGGGGCCGAACGTCCGGATCCGCTCCTCGAGCCCGGCCTCGGAGCGCGGCGGGTCCACCACGCCCATCAGCCGGCCGGCCACCGCCCACTCCCGCACGTAGGCGTCCGGTCCGCCCGGGATCGGACCGCCCCACCGCTGGTGGCAGCGCAGGAACGCGTCCGTGAACGCCAGGTGCACCCACTCGGCGAGGTCGGGGTCGTTGGCGCAGTAGGGCCGCCGGAGGCCGTCGGCCCCGGTGTAGGTCCCGCGCACGTTCTCGTGCAGCCTCCGCACGTGGGCGGAGGCGCGCTGCGCGGCGGCGGTGTCCCCGTACGTGACGGTGAAGATCCAGCGGATGGTCCCGGCCAGTCGTCCCAGCGGGTCCCGCCGGTAGTCGGAGTGCTCCACCACGCCCGCCAGCGCGCCCGGGTGGAGGGCCTGGGTGAGCAGCGCGCGCACTCCGGCCGGGATGGTGGCCATGGAGCCGTGGACGGCCCACACCGCCGAGCCCGGCCGGAAGTGGCCGGCGTCCTCGCCGTCGGCCAGCGCCAGCTCCCACGCGGGGATGCCGTCCGCCTGGCCCGCGAAGGTGGTCCGCAGCCGATCCTGCAGCGGCGCCATCAGTCCCACGTGCGCGTCCTCCCGTCCCGTGCCGTGCCTCGGCCCCAGTATGCGCTCCGGCTCCGACACCCGGTGCGCCGGGCCCGGGGGCACTCCGGGGCGGGCGCCTCGGCACGGGGCGCACGACCGACGGGTCCGGCCCCGTCGGCGGTGTGCGGGCGCGCGGTGATCGAGGGGCGCCGGGACGGTGCGGCGGTCGGGGCGGACCGTCAGCTGCGCTCCGGCTCCGCGCCGGCGACCGGCGGGGCGCCCTCCAGGAAGCGCAGCAGGGCGGGGGAGCGGGCGACGACCGTCTCGTGGTAGCGGCCCAGCAGCTCCGGGTCCCTGCCGATCACGAGCCGGTCCACGTCGTCGTCCAGGAACATGGCAAGCACTCCCCGCAGCAGCTCCAGCGCGGTCTCGTCCCGGAGCAGTGTGCGCACGGCGGCGGGCACCCGCACGGTGCGCACACCGTCGAGGACGACGTCGGCGAAGTCCGGGTTGTCGCTGTCGGTCCAGCGCACGGCGGTCGCGGAGGAGAGCACGCCCAGGGTGTCCACGGCGCCGGCCACGACGAGCGCCGCCTGCGTCAGCGCGGTCTGGCTGTCCCGGGCGCGCTCCCGGGCGCGGCGCCGGCCGCGGACCCCACGGCGCGGCCGGGTGCGGTCCACCACCAGGTACTCCAGCTGCAGGCTTCCGTCGTGCTCCTCGAGGAAGGACACGGTCACCTCCTCGGTGGGCGCGTCGCCGCGAACGCCCGTGTAGGCCCTGCGGAGCAGGTCCTGCAGCTGGGTGGAGGATCGGCTGAGGGTGCGTCCGGACAGACTCACGGGGCGCCCGTGGGCGTCGAGGCAGCGCACGACGCGCGGCACGCCGGCCACCGCGGTGACGAGGGGAGTGTCCACGGTGGGATCGCGCCTTTCTGCCGGGACCGGGATGTCCTCCATTCTAGATGCGCATGCATCCGCCACGCCGTAGTTGCTGTGGCCGGTTGTGGGGACAACAGTCCTCCCGTCAGCGGTGACGCGGCGGTCGCCGGGGACGGGGCCGCTCGCCCCGCCCCCGGCGGCCACCGCCTCGGCTCAGCGGGTCACGGCCAGGAGCCCTCCTCGGCGTGGGCGATGAACAGCTCGCGGATCTCGCAGCCGGCGGGCTGGGCGAGGGCGAACAGGACCGCGTTCGCCACGTTCTCCGGGTCGTTGAGCTGGGAGTCGTCCTGGGGCTTGTACTGCTCGTCGCGGTCGTCGAAGAACCGGGTCTTCATGCCGCCCGGGATGAGCTGGGTGACACCCACCTCGCCCTTGAGCTCGGCGGCCAGGGCCTGGCTGAAGCCGAGCACCCCGAACTTGGACGCGCAGTAGGCGGTGGCGTCCGAGACGCCCTTCAGCGCCAGGGTCGAGGCGACCGTGATCACCCGTCCGCGCGACTCCCGCAGTGCGGGCAGCGCCGCCCGCACGGTGGAGACCGTGCCGAAGAGGTTGACCTGGACGACCTTCTCCCACTCGGCGGTCTCCACGTCCTCGAGCCGGCCGCAGCGGTCGATGCCGGCGGCGGTGACGACCGCGTCCAGCCCCCCGGCCTCCTGCACGGCCCGCTGGACCGTCGTGGTGACGGCGGCGGTGTCGGCGACGTCCACCTGGTAGGCGGTCACGCCGTTCAGCGCGCTGATGTCCCGGTCCAGGACGATGGGGGTGCCGCCGTTGTCGCGGACCGCCTCGGCCACCGCGGCGCCGAGCCCGGAGGCACCGCCGGTGATCAGGACGCGACCGGGGTTGGTGGGCTGGAAACTCATGCAACTTCCTCTCTGCTGGGCACTGCTCCGCCCGCGGACGGCGCCGCGGGCGGACGTGCTGCTCCTCGTCGGAACAGGGGCAGGCCCCCGCGGACGCGGCGGCCTGGTCACTGCTACCGTAACCGGTCCCGGGCCATCGGTAAGTATGCTCATCGGGACAGCCCCGGCCCTCCGGCGCCTTCGCGGCCGGAGGGCGTCCGCCCGACGGAACAGGAGATCCATGACCACCGCAGCACCCACCACCGACCCGACCACCGAGCTCACCGTGCTGGACCCGCGGGACGGGTCCGTGGTGGGCACCGTGGCCGCGGCCACCGAGGACGAGGTCCGCGCCACGGTCGCCGCCGCGCGCGCCGCCGCCCGGGACTGGGCCCGAACGGCCCCGGAACAGCGCGGCAAGGCCCTGCGAGCGGCCGCGGACCGCCTGTCCGAGCACGCCCGGGAGCTCGCCGAGCTCAACACCCGCGAGACGGGCAAGCCCTTCGAGGAGGCCCTGGGCGGGGTCGAGGCCGGGATCGGCACCCTCTACCAGTACGCCGAGCTCGGCCCCGTGCACCGGGGCCGCAGCCTGCGCGGGGACGTGCTGGCGGCGGACTACACCGTGGCCGAGCCGCGCGGCGTCGTCGTCGCCCTGACCCCCTGGAACGACCCCGTCGCGGTGGCCGCGGGCCTGCTCGGGGCCGCCCTGGTCTCGGGCAACACCGTGGTGCACAAGCCCAGCGAGCGCTGCCCGCACGTCGGCGCCCGGCTCGGGGAGATCCTCGCCGGTGCCCTGCCCGCCGGCGTGCTGGGCACCGTCAGCGGCGGGGCGGCCGTCGGCGAGCTGCTCACGGGGCTGCCCGGCGTCGATGTCCTGGCCCACGTCGGTTCCACCGCCACCGGCGAGGCCATCGCCCGCGCCGCCGTGGGGACCGGTGCCCACGTGATCCGCGAGAACGGCGGCAACGACGCCCTCGTGATCGACGACGACGTCGACCCGGTCTGGGCGGCGGAGCAGGCGGCCATCGGGGCCTTCGCCAACGTGGGGCAGATCTGCGTGGCGGTCGAGCGGATCTACGTCCACCGCGCCGTGGCGGAGCCGTTCCTGGCGGCCCTCACCGAGCTGGCGCGCCGGCGCAACGCCGAGGGCGCGCTCGCGCCCCTGGTCGACGAGCGGATGCGGGAGGAGGTCCACCGCCAGGTCGCCGACAGCGTCGCCGCGGGCGCCGTCGTGCTGGAAGGGGCGCGGGTGCCCGAGGGACCCGGCGCCTTCTACCCCGCCACGGTGCTGGGCGAGTGCGTCCCGGGGATGACCGTCATGGCGGAGGAGACCTTCGGGCCCGTGGCCCCCGTCCAGGTCGTGGACAGCTTCGCGGAGGGCCTGCGGCTGGCGGCGGCCGACCGCTACGGGCTGGCCGCGACCGTCCTGACCGGTCGGATCGCCCATGCCCAGCAGGCCGTGGCGGAGCTGCCCGTCGGCACGCTGAAGGTCAACAACGTCTTCGGCGGCGCCCCGGGCGGTGCGGCGCAGCCGCGGCGGGCCAGCGGCGCGGGCTTCGGCTACGGGCCGGAGCTGCTGGACGAGATGACCCAGGTGAAGGTCGTGCACATCGAGATGCCCGCAGCCCGCGGCTGAGCCGCGCGGACGGCCCCCGGGCCTGGTCCGACCCGACCGGTGCGGACGGCGCCCCGGGCACCCCCGTGCCCGGGGCGCCGGGGCGTCAGGCCCCGTGCAGCGGCTGGAGCAGCCCGCGGACGCGGTCGGAGGGCTGCTCGCCCAGCTCCCGCGCCACGAGCGCGCGGAAGCCCTCGAACGTCCGCCGCGCCTCGGTCTCGTTGCCCAGGCCCCGGTGCGCGCGGATCAGCAGGCACACGGCGCTCTCCCGCAGGGGAGCGGCGTCCTGGACGGTGCGGGCCAGGGCCAGGGCGCGGTGGACGTCTCCGTGCGCCAGGCAGAACTCGGCCCGCTCCTCCACGGCGTTGACGTAGAGCTCCTGCAGCCGCGCCTGCTCGGCGAGGACCCAGTCGTCGTACCAGCCCGGCAGCAGCTGCACCCCGGGGCGGTCCAGAACCCACGCGTCGTCCCGTGCCGCGGACCAGGAGGCCACCGGCCGCCGCACCAGCTCGAGCAGGTGGTGCAGGTCCACGTCCACCGTCTCGGCCAGCGCCAGGGTGCCTCCCTGGCACACCACCGCCCCCGGCAGGCGGCGGGACAGCGTGAAGACGGCCGCCCGCAGACTGCCCAGCGCGTGGTCCTCCGGGACCTCCGGCCACAGCACCCCGGCGAGGTAGGCCCGGGACCGGGGGCCGTGGATCGCCAGGGCCGCCAGCAGCCGCTGCTACCGCGATCCCGTCGGCACCCGGGCGCCCCGCACGGTGGCGTCCCAGCTCCCCAGCAGCCGCAGCGCGATCGTCCCCCGCTCGCCCATGAGCTGTCTCCCCCCGGCTGACCAGGCACGATGTCCGCACCGTGCGCCCACCGTCATGCTGGGCCGCGGCCCCGGGGAAGTCAACGACATGTCGCGCCCGGCGACGAGTGCGACCGCCCCGGCCCGGACCCCGGTGACGGGGCCCGGGCCGGGGGGCTCGGGAGGGGTCAGTCCCACCACTTGTGGTAGAGGCGGTCGTCGCTGCCGATCGCGCACACGTCGACCCGGTCGCGGGCCCAGGAGACCGCCGAGGGGTTGTGCTTGACCCGCCCGCCGAGGCTCTCCCAGTCGCTCCAGCGGCGGTCGTACCACTTGTGCCACACGGCGTCGTCGGTGCCGACCACGAAGCAGTCGAGCCGGCCCCTGGCCCAGGACGAGGCGCCGGTCCCGCCGCGGCAGACGCCGCCGAGGCTCTCCCAGCCGCTCCAGCGGCGCCCGTTCCACCACTTGTGCCACAGGGCGTCGTCGCGGCCGATTCCGAAGCAGTCGATCCGGTCCCGGTCCCAGGACACCGCGGAGGGGATGTACCGCAGCCGGCCGCCCAGGCTCTCCCAGCCGCTCCAGCGGCGGCCGTTCCACCACTTGTGCCACAGGGCGTCGTCCGTGCCGAGCACGAAGCAGTCCAGCCGGTCGCGCGCCCAGGAGGAGACCCCCACGCCGCCTCGGCACCGCCCGCCGAGGCTCTCCCAGCCGCTCCAGCGGCGCCCGTTCCACCACTTGTGCCACAGGGCGTCGTCGCGGCCGATGCCGAAGCAGTCGATCCGGTCCCGGTCCCAGGAGACGGCCGCGGGATTGGACTTCAGCCGGCCGCCGAGGCTCTCCCACTCGCTCCAGCCGCGTTCGTACCACTTGTGCCACAGCGCGTCGTCGGTGCCGACGACGAAGGTGTCGAGCCGGCCCCGTGCCCAGGAGGACACGCCGGTGCCGTACCGGCAGTCGCCGCCCAGGTCCTCCCATCCCGACCAGGCGGTGGTGGTCACGGGCGCGGCGGAGCCGGCCGGCGCGGACCCCAGGGCCACCCCTGTGCCCAGCACGGCGCCGGCCGTGATGAGGTTCCTGCGTGAGATGCCGCCGGGGGCGGCGGCGGTCCGCTCGTGCGGAAGGTCCCGTGTGGTCATGGTGTGCTCCTCGACGCGGGGCGGGACCGGCCGGTCGCACGGGCTCCCGCCACGGTGGATGGTGGCCGCGACCGGGCCGGCGCCGTCCCGCCCTCCGTCCGGGGTGGTGCGGGCACGGTCCGCCGGTCGCACGGCCATGATCCGGTCTGCGGCGTTATCCCGGTATGACTACCTCCGGGGCACTTCGGGCACTTCGGGCACTTCGGGCGCGCCCGGGCGGGACGCCGGGGGCCCGGCGCGGCCCGATGGGCGGGCGGCCGGGCCGGCGGGGCTCAGAAGCGGCGCCGGACCCGCAGGGTGCTCGCCAGGCGCCGGACCTTGGGCACGTTGGTGGAGAGCACCAGGTAGCCCGTGAGAGTGCCCACGGTGGTCGCCCCGCCGGCGATGAGCGGCGTGTGGTAGCGGCGCCACCGCTCCGGGTCCGAGGCGAGGATGTGCGCCATCCCGTTGATGGACGCGGCGATCACCGCCCCGGCGACCACCTGGTGGCCGATCTTCTCCCCGCGCTTGAGCAGCGGCTCGAACTCGTCGGCGCGCAGGTGGACGTCGAAGCCGCCCCGTTCCAGGACCACGATCAGCCGGCGCAGGTACTCCGGGGCCTCCACGCCCATCTGCACGGCGTCCTCCACAACGTCCCGCAGCCGCTTGACCAGCACCTCGGGGGAGAGCCGGTGCAGGACGAAGCGCTGGGCGTAGGGGGTGAGGACGGTGACCAGGTCGAAGTCCGGGTCCAGGCCCGTGCCCACGGACTCGGCCGTGACGAGCATCCGCAGGAACAGGGCGGACTCGCGCGGCAGGTGCATCCGGTAGCGGCGGAGCAGGCCGATGAGGTCGCCCATGAGGTGGCCCACCCGCACCTCCTGCAGCGGCTTGTTGGCGTAACGGCGCAGCATGATCCCCACGTCGCGGTCCAGCTCCCGCTTGTTGACGTCCTCCTCCTGGGACGTCATGCCGAGCAGCCCGGCCGCCGCGCGCCGGGGGTTCTGCTGCACCACCCCGAGCATGAGGGTGACCAGGTGGTCGCGGAACTCGTCGGTGAGGGTGCCCATCATGCCGAAGTCGATGATGCCGATCCGCCCGCCGGTCTCCACGAAGAGGTTGCCCGGGTGCGGGTCGGCGTGGAAGAAGCCGTGCTCGAAGATCATCCGGCAGATGGCCTCGGTGGAGTCCACGGCCAGCAGGTGCCGGTCGAGCCCGGCGGCCTCGAGCGCGGGGTAGTCGTTGATCTTGATCCCGCGCACCCGCTCCATGGTGAGGATCCGGGAGGTGGAGGCCTCCCAGAAGATCTCCGGGATGTGCACCCGGGGGTCGCCCCGGAAGTTCTCCGCCATCCGCTGGGCGTTGCGGGCCTCCGTGAGGTAGTCCAGCTCGTCCCGCAGGGACTGCGCGAACTCGTCCGCGAGCCCCGCGAGGTCGAAGTGCTCCACGGCCGGCCAGTAGGTGGACAGCAGCTTGGCGAGCTCCGCGAGGATCTCCAGGTCCCGGTTGACCTCCTCGACGACGCCCGGCCGGCGCACCTTCACGACGACGTCGACGCCGTGGTAGACGGCCGCGTGCGCCTGGCCGATCGAGCCGGTGGCCAGCGGGGTGGGGTCGATCTGGGCGAGGATCTCCTCCGCGGCGGAGTCCGGCTCGGACTCGATCATCGCGCGGATCTGCTCCGGGGGCACCGGCGGCGAGTTGTCCTGCAGCCGGGTGAGCTCCTGCACGTAGCGCGGCGGCAGGAGGTCCGGTCGAGTGGAGACCAGCTGACCCAGCTTCACGAAGGTGGGACCGAGCTCCTCGAGGGCCTGCCGCAGGTGCACCGGCTGGCTGTAGAGCTTGTTCGGGTCGATCAGGCGCACCCGGGCCAGCGGCGCCCGCCACTCCTCCTTGATCCCGCCGAGGGCGAAGCCGAAGCCGTGCTTGGAGAGCACCTCGAGGATCTGCAGGAAGCGTTCGCGGCGGCTGATCATCGGCCGGCCACTCCGGTGCTCATCCGGGCCAGGTAGAAGGACATGAAGCCGGTGGCCACCGCCACGATGAAGCACAGCGCGCTGACCAGCGGCTCGATCCCCAGGAACACCGCCCCGACCCCGGCCAGCAGCACGGTCACCGCCAGCAGCGCCCACACGGCCACGCCGACCCGCCCTGCGGCACCGCCGCGGGGGCGGGCGGAGGAGCGCTGGGCGGAGACGTCCTCGTCCGGCCCCGAGCGCTCGGCGCCGGCGGCCCCCGCACCGGCCACGGTCAGGCCCTTGCGCCACTTCTTGGCGTTGCGGGAGCGGTCGGCCTCCGCGGGGACGTAGGCGTGCGGCACCGGGTGGCCGCCGGTGGGCGGGAGCAGCTCGGGGACGTCGTTGGGCAGCCGCTCGAACCACTCGGCCGGGATCTCTTCCGGGCGGGCGGCCTGGATGGTCATCGACACCTCGAAGGCCGAGCCGCGGATCGTGCCCCACACCGCGGTGAGCAGCTCGTGCTGGAACGCGTGGTTGATGATCGGGATGAACTGCTGGGACATCTGGGTCGACAGCCGTCCCACCTGCCGGCGCTCGTAGAGCACGTCCACGGTGTCTACGACCTGCCCGTGGTGGTTCTTGACCTTGTTGGCCTCCAGGGTCAGCATCACCCGGCCCTCGCCCGAGGGCGGCACCACGCTGTGCAGGTACTCGGCGAACTCCTGCTCGTCCAGGACCTTGATTGAGGGCCCCTGCGGCAGCACGGTGGCGTGGGTCGGTGGCGTGTTGAGCGGGAACAGCAGGTCCGGGGCGGCGATGGACAGCCGCGCCGTCGCGTCGACCTCCGCCTGCCCGTCCTGGCGCAGCACGGTGGCGTCGAGCTTGAGCGGGGCCACCGGTGTGAAGCCCGAGGCGATCACCCGGGCCAGGTAGGGCCAGTACCGCTGCGCGTCCTGCTGGGCGAGGTGGCCGATCTTGTTGGGGCCGATCCGGACCGAGACCGTGTGCGGGTCGAAGGGGTTGTCCGGCTCCGGCACCAGCGCCGCGTTGCCCGTCCAGGTCCGCAGCTTGCCGAAGGACAGACCGCCGAACACCCGCATGATCTCGGTGTCGTAGAAGTTCTCCGTGACGATCTCCAGAGAGCCGCGGTCGTTGAGCGCGTAGTCGGTCATGGTCTCCCTCGGTGGAGCTGGGGCGGCAAGTCGTCAATAGCTTCTCACGATTCCCGGAACGGCCGGTTCAAGCCCCGGCCCCTACGGTGTCCGGGCCGACTGGTGCAATGATCCCCGATCAGGAGTCCCGTGCGGACACCGATGAGGACGCTGATCAGGACACCGGGTGGGCCCCGGTGCCCGCCCCGGGACGAGAGCCGGACCGGGACCGGAGAGGAGGCGCGGATGCCCCAGGGCCAGGTCCCCCCGCCCGAGCCCGCCGGCACGGCCGTGGACGTCGACGTGCTCCGCACGCTGTTCCTCAGCCCCGCCGGCTGGATCCACCGCCGCGTGGAGTCCGTGCTGATGAGCCCCGACGGCGTCACCCGGCGGAAGGTCTCCCTCGACGTGGACCTCGCCGCCCACGACCCCTGGCCGGCCGACGCCGCCGGCCGGCTGCTGGTGCCGGTCACCATCCAGGCCAAGCAGCCCCTGCGCAGCTTCGACGCCGTCTGCGAGGGGGAGCCCGCCCCCGTGCTCGGCACCGAGGACAACGGGGCGCTCGCCGAGCTGCTGCTGCGCGGACTCATCCCGGAGCAGCTGCCGCTGGCCGAGGCCGCACTGCTGGCCGAGCAGCACGTGCCCGCGATCGTGCACGTGCCGGAGCTGCTCATGGAGGACGCCCTCGACCGGTTCTGGGCCCACTGCGAGCACCTGCGCGCGGTCGTGCACGAGCTGATCGCGCTGGGCCGGCTCTCGGCCGAGGACGCCGAGAACTGGGACGGCGACTTCGCCCTGTTCACCACGGTGGCCGACCAGCTGGCGCGCGGGTTCTTGCTGACCTTCGTGCTGCCCGCCGAGCTCGCGGGCCGGCGGCTCGTGCTCAAGTACGCGATGGACGAGCAGTACGCCGCCGGCCGCCGGTCGCGGGCGCAGGACCGGCTGCGGCACTGCTGGAAGCCCTGGGTCGGCCGGGTGGGCCTGCACGACCTCGCCTCCTGCCGCAGCTTCCACCTGGAGCTGACGGTGCCCGCGGAGGTCCGGCTGCACGAGTTCACGGTCCTCTCCGCCGAGGACGACAGGGACGGCACGGTCCCGGACCGGGCGGTGGACCGCGTCCTCGCCGAGGACCGGATCGTGCAGCGGTGGCCCGGCGCCGTCCGCGGCCACCTGGCCCTGCGGCCCACGTCCCGTTTCGACGACGCCTTCTGCGAGATGGTGATCCTGCCGGCCCGGCAGGGGATTACGGCGTTCGCGTCCGTGGCGGTGAGCCTGATCACCGCGGTCCTGCTGCTCGTGGGTGTCGTGGCGGCCGCGCCCGACCGGGTGCTGGGGCCGGGCTGGCAGGTGCCGTCCGCGGCGGCGTCGATCGTGATGTCCGTGGTCGCGGTGCTGCTCTCCTGGATCAACCGGCAGCCCGAGCACGACCTCTCGGTGCGCGTGATGCGCCCGCTGCGCTACGCCCTGAACCTGGAGGCGTTCGTCATGCTCATGCTCGCCGGCGCGGCGTCGGTGCCCTTCACCCCGGGGGCCGCCGGGGCCTACTGGGCCCTGCTGCTGCTCCTGCACACGCTGTCCCTCGTGCTGGTCGTGCGCACCTGGTGGGTGCGCCGGGCCGTGGACCGCGGCCGCTACACCGCCCGGGCGCGACGGCGCGGGCCGTGACCCGCGGCGCTCTGTTCAGTGGGACGGTGGCCTCCTACACTGGAGAGGTCACGGAAAGGATCCACCATGGCCTATGACGCACGGACCGGCCCGCAGGAGCCCCAGCCGCGCCGCACGCGACCGAACGACTCCAAGGTGAACGTGCTGCAGCTGGGCAACTCGTCGATGTCCCTGGGCCAGAGCCTGGACCGGCGGGTCTTCAAGTCCAACGAGGACGCCCAGCGCGCGGTGGAGCGCGTGCTGCGCCGGGCCGCCCGCCGCGCCGGCTGAGGCGACGCCGCCCGGAAGCGCGCCGTCAGGGGCGGGCCGCCGCCTGGGCGCGCAGGGCCCGCAGCAGGTGGTCCTGCTCCTCGGCCAGGATCCGGCGCAGCGCGGCCGGCGCCCCGGCGTGGTTGCTCAGCCACAGCTCCGTGCGCGCCACCACGGGGTGGTGCTGCGGGTCGCGGCCCGGCTCCAGATCGGCGTCCGAGGGGTAGAGGCCCTCGACCGTGCGGGTGGCCATCCCGATGGACCGGCGCGCCCAGACCTCCTCCAGCATGGCGAAGTAGGGCTCCCGGTAGGGCTCCACGAGCTCCTCCGGGCCGAGCCGGAACCCGGCGATCGTGGCCGTCAGCAGGTCGTTGGACAACCCCTCCCCGGTGATCGCCTCCCACGCCTCGGCCTTGGCCTTCGGGGTGGGCCGGGCAGCGCGGGTGCGGGCCCACCCGATCTGCCCGGTGCGGGTGCGGTCCGCGGCGTGCTCCCGCTCCACGGCGGCCTCCAGCTCCGGGTCCGGGCCGTGCGCGGTGGCCACCAGCGCCGTCCACAGCGCCCAGCGCAGCTCCGGGCCCAGCGTCAGCCCCGGCAGGGCGTCCGCCCCGGTGAGCAGGTCCCGCAGCCAGCCGTCGTGGGAGCGGTCGCGCCGGGCCAGGCGCGCGGTCTGCCGGGCGAGGGCGAGCTGGCGGTCGCTGCCGGGGTCCGCCCTGCGCAGCTCGCGCACGGCGACGTCGAGCAGCCGCCCCCGCAGCCGGTCCCGCCGTGCCGGCGGGGTGTAGCGCTCCACGGCCTGCACGGCGTGCTCCACGGCGTTGACGAACATCCCCGCCTGCGGTTCGGCGAACCCGTGGTCCAGGACGGCCCCCACCCAGTCCCCGGGGTCCAGCTCGGCGTCGCGGGCGGCGTTCCACAGCCCCGACCACAGCTGGGCCCGGGCCATGGCGTCCTCCACGGAGGACAGCGAGCTCAGCGCCGTGGTCAGCGACAGCGGGTCCAGGCGGGTCTTGGCGTAGGTCAGGTCCTCGTCGTTGACCACCAGCAGCGGGGCGGTGGAGCCCACGAGCTCCGGGACCTCCACACAGGCCGCCGCGGGCAGGTCCACGCTGACCGTGCCGGTGCGCACGAGCACGTCCCCGGGCCCGCGCTCGTAGCCGCCGAGCAGCAGCCGGTGCGGGCGCAGCACGCCGGGGCCGGGCTCCTGCAGCAGCGCGGCGAAGGTCACCGCCCCGTCGTCGTCTCGGGCGAGGTCCAGGCTCAGGGTGCCGACCCCGGAGGTGGCCAGCCAGGAGTCCGCCCACCCGCGCACGTCCCGCCCGGAGGCCTCCTCGAGCACCGCCAGGAAGTCCTCCAGCGTGGTGGACCCGTAGGCGTGGCGGCGGAAGTAGGAGCGGCACGCGTCGACGAACGGGCCGTAGCCCACGAACGCGACGAGCTGCTTGAGCACCGCCGCGCCCTTGGCGTAGGTGATGCCGTCGAAGTTCTGCCGGGCGGCCTCGAGGTCCGGGATGTCGGCGACCACCGGGTGCGTGGTCGGGAGCTGGTCCTGCTGGTACGCCCAGGCCTTGCGCCGGGAGGCGAAGGCGATCCACGCCTCCTCGAAGTCGGTTGCCTGCACCGACGCGTGGGCGCCCATGAACTCCGCGAAGGACTCCTTCAGCCAGAGGTCGTCCCACCAGCTCATGTTCACCAGGTCCCCGAACCACATGTGGGACATCTCGTGCATCAGCGTGTTCGCCCGGCCCTGGTACTGGGCACGGGTCGCCCCGTCCGGGAACAGGTACTCCTCGGTGAACGTCACCAGCCCCGGGTTCTCCATCGCCCCCAGGTTGTACTCCGGCACGAACGCCTGCTCGTACTTCCCGAACGGGTACGGGTGGTCGAAGAGCTCGGTGAAGAACGTCAGCCCCTGCCGGGTGAGGTCGAACAGCTCACGGGCGTCGAGGTGCTCGGCCAGCGAGGCCCGGCAGTAGAGGGCCAACGGCACGGTCATCCGGCTGCCGTCCTCGAAGGAGTGCCGCCACTCGCTCGCCATCCGGTGGTAGGGCCCGGCCAGGACGGTGGTGATGTACGTGGAGATCCGCTCGGTGGCGGAGAACTCGTGCCGCAGCGCCCCGCCGCGCTCCGCCTCCGGGGCGGGGGAGCTCACCATCCGCACCCCGTTGGACGAGACCTCCCAGCCCTCCGGGGCCAGGACCGTGAACCGGAACGACGCCTTGAGGTCGGGCTGCTCGAAACCGGCGAAGACCCGGCGGGCGTCCGCCGGCTCGTACTGCGTGTAGAGATAGGTCCGCCCGTCGGACGGGTCCACGAAGCGGTGCATGCCCTCGCCCGAGCGGGAGTACCGGGCCCGGCCGGCCACCGTGACCTCGTTGTCCGCCGCCAGCGACGGCAGCCGGATCCGGGAGCCCTCCACGACGTCGTCCGGGTCCAGGGCCAGGCCGTTGACCGCCACCGACTCCACCGAGTGCGCGATGAAGTCCAGGAACGTCTGCGCACCCTCCTCGGCGCGGAAGCGCACCGTGGTCACCGACCCGAACGAGTCCTCGGCCGGGTCGGCGGCGGCGGAGAGGTCGAGCACCACCTCGTAGTCCTCCACGGTGATCAGCGCGGAGCGCTCGGCGGCCTCGCGGCGGGTCAGGTTGTCGTTGCGCACGGTGCCATTGAACCATCCGGGCCGCCGCCCCGCCCTGGACAGCAGGCTGACGGTGCCTAGGCTGGAGGCGACCGCCGCCCTCGACCCCAGGAGGCCCCCATGGCCGACGCCCCCGCCGCCCGCAGCGGGCGCGCCCCCGAGCCGGCGGGTCCCGCCGGGCAGGACCGCCGCACCGTGCTCGCCGGCGCGCTGCTGGGCGCGGGCATCGCCGCCTCCGTGGTGGACCTCGCCGTGTTCCACCTCCTCCTGCACTGGCACCACTTCTACGACCTGTCCACCACCGGCGTCGCGCTGTTCTCGGACGGCCTCTTCCACGCCTTCGGCTGGTTCGTGACGGTCGGCTCGCTCTTCCTGCTCGCTGACGTGCGGCGGCGCGGGGCCCTGTCCTGGGGACGCTGGGCCGGGGCGCTGCTGGCCGGACTGGGTGCCTTCCAGCTCTTCGACGGCGTGGTGCTGCACAAGGTGCTCCGGATCCACCAGGTCCGCTACGACGTGGACCTGCTGCTCTACGACGTCACCTGGATCGGGACGGCCGTGCTCGCGCTCGCGGTGGGGCTGGGGGTGCTCCACCGCGCCCGGTCCGCCCGGGCCGGCCGGTGAGCCCGCACCACGGCGGTGCGGATTGGGCCGCCGTGGAGGCCGTGGCCGTGCTCGCCCTGGCGGTGGGCGCGGCCGGCTACGCCGCGGCGCTGTGGGCGGCACGGCACCGCAGTCCGTGGCCGGTCCGGCGGACCGTCTTGTGGTTCGCCGGACTCGGCTGCGCGGGGGCTTCCCTGCTGGGCCCCCTGGCCGCCGCCGCCCACGGCAGCTTCGCCGCCCACATGGTGGTGCACCTGCTGCTCGGGATGGCGGCGCCGCTGCTGCTCGTACTCGGCGCGCCCGTGACCCTGGCGCTGCGGGCGCTGCCGGTGGCCGGCGCCCGGTGTCTGGCCCGGCTCCTGCGCAGCCGTCCGGTCCGGGTGCTGAGCCACCCGGTGGTGGCGGGAACGCTGAACGCCGGGGGCCTCTGGGTGCTGTACGACACCGGCCTGTACGCCGCCATGCACGCCTCTGCGCCGGTGCACGCCGCCGTGCACGCTCACGTCATGCTCGCCGGGTACCTCTTCACCGCGGCCGTCGTCGGGGTGGACCCCGACCCGCACCGAGGATCCCTCCGGCTGCGCGCGGCGGTGCTGGTGGGGTATCTCACCGTGCACGCGGTGCTGGCGAAGCGGCTCTACGGGGACCCGCCCGCCGGGGTGGGGACCGCCGACGCGCAGCTGGGGTCCCGGATCATGTACTACGGCGGGGACGCCGTGGACGTGGCCCTGCTCGTGGTCTTCTTCGCCCAGTGGTATGCCGCCGGCCGGACGCGGGCCGCCCCTGCGGTGTCGTGGACGGCCGGGCTCAGGCCGCCGGCGCGGAGCCGCCCCGGGCCTCGAGCTCGGCGACGAGCTCGTCGTGCCGGTCCTGGGTGACGGGGTGCGGGCCGTCCGGAGCGGTCAGGTACTCGTGCTCGAGCTGGCACACCACCCGGCTGTGCAGCACCTGCAGCTCCACCAGGGACAGGGCGGAGAGCTCGGCGGGGAAGGCGCAGTCCGGGCCCAGGCACGTGTCGCAGCCGGACGTTCCCCCGGCGGCGGGGCCGGCCGGGGACGGGACCGTGTCGAGGCCGCTCATGCTGCCACGGCCTCGGGAGCGAAGCCGCCGGCGGACCGGGAGACGGGGACGGGGGCGGCACCGGTGCGGCACCGGGCGACCGGGTCGATTCGCGGGACGACGGTCAGCTGGGAGTCCATGGAGGATTCCTTCCACAACGGGATGACGTGGCCGGCTGCTTGACCCGTGAGGTCGAGCTTAGACCGGTGGTCCGCCCGCCACCAGGGGGGATGCGCGGCCGTGCCCGGGCCGGGGACCTGGACGCGGTGCGGTGCGCCGGACCCCGGGCCGCCGACCGGTAGCCTCGGGGCCATGCGCACACTCGTGGTCGGTTGGTCCAGCGTCCTGCACGGCGAGGCGACGGCCGGTGACGTCCTGGCCATGGACGCCGTCGCCGACGCCCTCGGCGCGGCCGGCGTCCCGCACGACGTCGCCTGGAGCGCGGTGATGTGCCCGTCCGGCGGGCTGCGCCTCGACGACGCCGACCCCGGACGGTACACCGATCTCGTCTTCGTCTGCGGGCCGGCCACCGGCCGCTCGATCGCCGAGCTGCACGAGCGCTTCGCCCACTGCCGCCGGATCGCGGTGGGGGTCAGCGTGCTCGACCCCGGCGACCCGGTGACCGCCGGGTTCCACCGGGTGATCGCCCGCGACCGCCCCGGGGCCGGGGCGCACCGGGACCTGGCGGCCCGCCCGGTGCCGCAGGCGGTGCCCGTGCTGGGCGTCTACCTCACCTCCGGGCAGCAGGAGTACGGTGCGCGCCGCCGGCACGAGACGACGCGGTCCGGGCTCGAGGCGTGGCTGGGCGGGCTGGACGCGGCCCGGCTGCCGCTGGAGACCCGGCTGGACCCGCGCGACTGGCGGCTGCCCGCCACCGCGGCGCAGGTCGGCTCCGTGATCGCCCGGCTCGACGCCGTCGTGACCATGCGCATGCACGGTCTCGTCCTGGCCCTGCGGGCCGGGGTCCCCGTCCTGGCCGTGGACCCCGTCGCCGGGGGCGGGAAGGTCACGGCCCAGGCACGGGCCTGGGACTGGCCGGCCGTCGTCGGGCCCGAGGAGCTCGGCGCCGACCTGCTCGAGGAGCAGCTGCGCTGGTGCCTGTCGGAGGACGGGCGGAAGGCCGCCCAGGCGCGCTCCGCGAAGGACCCCAGCGGGGCCGAGCAGCTCCACGACCTCGTCCGGGAGCTGGGCGGCACGCCCCGCCCCGGCACCGCCGGCCCACTCGGCGCCGAGACCGGCGACAGGCTCCTCGAGCGGGCCGGAACCCCCGCGCACCAGCGGTGACACGCCCCCAAGATCAGCCGCCTGATCAGTCTGTGTAATACTCCGCTCTATGAACTACCTGGGCATCAACGCGATTTTTCACGACCCCGCGGCGGCTCTCGTCGTGGACGGCAGAGTGGTGGCGGCGGCGGAGGAGGAGCGGTTCTCCCGGCGCAAGCACGGCAAGCGGCCCGTGCCGTTCTCCGCGTGGGAGCTGCCCGAGCAGGCGATGCGCTGGTGCCTCGCCGAGGCCGGGCTGACCCCGGCGGACCTGGACGCCGTCGGCTACTCCTTCGACCCGGCGATCGCCGCCGAGATGCCGGACGACCCGTACGACCCGGTGCGGGTGGACTACGCCCGCCGGGCCCCGGGCTTTCTCGCCGAGGCCCTGCCCGGCCTGGACCGGAACAAGGTCCGCTTCGTCGAGCACCACGTCGCGCACGCGGCGTCGGCGGGCCTGGCCGCCCCCTCCCGCACCAGCAGCGTGCTCGTGGTCGACGGCCGCGGCGAGGCGCACTCGCACCTGGCCGGACGCTACCGCGACGGCGAGCTGGAGATCCTGCACCGCCAGGCCCTGCCGGAGTCCCTGGGCCTGCTCTACGAGTCCCTCACCGACCACCTCGGCTTCCTGCGCTCCTCCGACGAGTTCAAGGTCATGGCCCTGGCCTCCTACGGCGAGCCCCGCTTCCTGCCCGAGCTGCGCGAGATCGTCCGCGCCACCGGCGACGGCGGGTTCACCGCCCAGGCCCCGGACTGGACCCGCTTCGCCCCACGCCGGATCGACGACGGCACCTGGGGCGGCGACCACGCCGACCTCGCCGCCTCCGTGCAGGCCGTGGTCGAGGAGGTCCTGGTGGACCTCGCCACGTGGCTGCACGGCCAGACCGGCGACCGCGTGCTGACCATGGCCGGCGGCACCGCCCTGAACTGCGTGGCCAACTCCCGCATCTGGCGGGAGACCCCCTTCGAGGAGGTCTGGGTCCAGCCCGCCTCCGGGGACTCCGGCACCGCCCTCGGCGCCGCCCTGCACCTGGCCCAGGAGGCCGGTGACCTCGGGGAGCCGCAGCCCACCGCCGCCCTCGGGCGCAGCTGGTCCGACGAGGAGCTCGCGCAGTGGCTGCGCACCGCCCAGGTGCCCTTCACCACACCCGAGGACCTCGCCGGGGAGGTCGCCGACGTCCTCGCGGACAACGGGGTCGTCGCCTGGTTCGACGGCCGCAGCGAGTTCGGACCCCGCGCCCTGGGCCGCCGGTCCCTGATCGCCAACCCGATGCACCAGGAGAACCTCGAGCGGCTCAACGACGTCAAGGGCCGGGAGCAGTTCCGCCCCGTGGCGCCCATGGTCCTCGAGGAGCGCGCCGCCGAGATCTTCAGCGGCGGACCGATGCCCAGCCCGTTCATGCTCTTCGTGCACGACGTGGCCCCGCAGTGGAGGGAGAGGATCCCCACCGTCACCCACGTGGACGGCACCGCGCGCATCCAGACCGTCACGGACGAGGACAACGCCGGGATCGCGGCGCTGCTGCGGGCCTTCGACGAGCGCACGGGCGTGCCCGTCGTCGTGAACACCTCGCTCAACACCGCCGGCCGCCCCATGGTCGACGATCCCCGCGATGCCCTCGAGCTCTTCGGCTCGGCCCCCGTGGCCGCGCTCGTGCTGGGCCCGCACCTGGTCCGCCGCGCCTCCTTCTTCCAGGAGGCCCGATGACGCCGGCGTCCACCGAGCCCGCCACCTACGCCGTCGTCATCCCCTCGGTGGGCCGGCCCACCCTGCAGTGGCTGCTGGACACCCTCTCCGCCCAGGACGTCGACGCCCGTCACCCCGGCCCGCTGGAGGTCGTCGTGGTCGACGACCGCCGCGGGGACGTGGCACCCCTGCAGCTGAGCGTCCCGGACACCGTCGCCTGGACCGTGCGCACCGTGCGCGGCTACGGGCGCGGACCCGCCGCGGCCCGCAACCGCGGCTGGCGCGCCGCCCGGCGCTCCGGCGCCGAGTGGATCGCGTTCCTCGACGACGACGTCGAGCTGCCTGCCGGCTGGGCGCAGCGGCTGGCCGAGGACCTCGCCGCGTGCGGGCCCGAGACCGGCGCGACCCAGGGCCGCATCGACGTCCCGCTGCCGGACACCCGCCGGCCCACGGACTGGGAGCGCAACACCGCCTCCCTCGAGGACGCCGACTGGGCCACCGCCGACATGGCCTACCGCGTGGCGGCCCTGGAGGCTGTCGCCGGCTTCGACGAGCGGTTCCCGCGCGCCTACCGCGAGGACGCCGACCTCGCCCTGCGCGTGCGCCGGGCGGGCTGGCAGCTCGTGCGCGGCGAACGGCGGATCACCCACCCGGTGCGCCCGGCCGACGACCTGGTGAGCCTGCGCGTGCAGGCCGGCAACGCCGACGACGCCCTGATGCGCCGGCTGCACGGACCGGACTGGCGCGCCGCGGCACAGGCGCCCCGCGGCGGCTTCGCGTGGCACGCCGCCACCGTCGGCGCGCTGGGGGTCACCGCGGCCGGGGCCGCGGCGGCCGCCGGGGCCGCGGCCCTGGGCCGGGGCCCGGGCGCCCGCACCGCGCTGACTGCGGCCGGCGCCGGCGCCGCGGCCTGGGGCTGGCTCACCGGCCGGTTCCTGATGCTGCGCATGGGCTCGGGCCCGCGGCCCGGGGACCCCGAGTTCCTGCCCGAGCTCAGCCGCATGGCCCGCACCAGCGCCGCGATCCCCGTGGCCGCCGTGCGGCACAAGCTGCGCGGCCGGTGGCGGCACCGGGGGACCGGCCCCTGGCCGGTCCCGGTGCGGGCGGTGCTCTTCGACCGGGACGGCACCCTCGTGCACGACGTGCCCTACAACGGCGACCCGGAGAAGGTGGAGCTCGTGCCCGGCGCGGAGGAGGCCGTGGCCGCCGTGCGCGCGGCCGGGCTGGCCGTGGGCGTGGTCTCCAACCAGTCGGGCATCGGCCGCGGCCTGCTCACCCGCGCGCAGGTCGACGCCGTCAACGCCCGGGTGGCCGAGCTGCTCGGCCCGTTCGACACCTGGCAGCTGTGCCCGCACGCCCCCGAGGACCGCTGCGCGTGCCGCAAGCCGAGCCCCGGCATGGTGCTCGCCGCCGCCGCGGAGCTGGGCGTCCAGCCCGCCGAGTGCGTGCTGATCGGGGACATCGGCGCCGATGTCGAGGCCGCCCAGGCCGCCGGGGCCCGCTCCGTGCTGGTGCCCACGCCCGTGACCCGCGAGGAGGAGGTCGCCGCCGCGCCCGCGGTGGCCGCCACCCTGACCGAGGCGGTCGCCTCCGTGCTCGGCGCCCCGACCGGCCGTCCGGCGGTGCCGGCCGGGGCCCGGGGCTGAGCGTGGGCCGCATCCTCGCCGTCCGCCTCGACTCGGACGGGGACGTCCTGCTGACCGGCCCCGCGGTCCGGGCCCTGGCCCGGACCGGAAGCCCGGTGGACCTGCTGGCCTCGCCCGCCGGGGCGGCCGCTGCGCGGCTGCTGCCGGACGTGGAGCAGGTCCTCGTGCACGCCGCGCCCTGGTCGGGGTTCCGGCCCCCGCCGGTGGACCCGGAGGTCACCCTCGGCCTCGTCGGGGAGCTCGCCGCGCGGGACTACGACCTCGCCGTGATCTTCACGTCCTTCCACCAGAGCCCCCTGCCCATGGCCCTGCTGGCCCGCCTCGCCGGGATCCCCCGCGTGGTGGGGACCAGTGAGGACTACCCGGGGTCCCTGCTCGACGTCCGGCACCGCCGCGCCGACCCGCCCGGCGGCGGGCACGAGGTCGAGGCGGCCGTTGAGCTCGCCGTCGCGGCCGGCGCGCCGCCGGCCGCCGGGGACCAGCTGCGCCTGGCCGTGCGCCGCCCGCTGCCCCCGCTGCCCCCGGAGCTCGCGACCGCCGTCCCGGACGGGGGACACGTGGTGCTGCACCCGGGTGCCTCCGTCCCCTCCCGCGGTCTGACCTCCGAGCACGCCGGGTCCCTCGCGGCGGGGCTCGCGGCCGCGGGGCACACCGTGGTCCTCACCGGCGGGCCGGGGGAGCGCGAGCTCACCGCGGCGACCCGGGCGGCCGCGCTGCGCACGGTGCCCGAGGGTGCCGTGCTGGACCTCGCCGGCCGCACGGACCTGGCGGGCCTGGCCGCCGTGCTCGACGCCGCGGCCTGCGTCGTCGTCGGCAACACGGGCCCGGCCCACCTCGCCGCCGCCGTGGGCACCCCGGTGGTGTCCCTCTTCTCCCCGGTGGTCCCGCCCGAGCGGTGGGCGCCCTACGGGGTGCCGGTCGTGCTGCTCGGGGACCAGACCGCGGCCTGCCGCGGCTCCCGGGCCCGCGACTGCCCCGTCCCCGGGCACCCGTGCCTGTCCGAGGTCCCGCCCGCGGCCGTGCTGGCCGCCGTCGAGGACCTCGTGCGCCGTCCCGCGGGCGCCCCCGCCCCTGTTCCCGCACCGGAAGGAGGACCCCGATGCGCGTCCTGATCTGGCACGTCCACGGCTCGTGGACGACCTCGTTCGTCCACGGCCGCCACACCTGCCTGCTGCCCGTGGTCGAGGACCGCGGCCCCGACGGCCGGGGCCGCGCCCGCACCTGGGACTGGCCCGCCTCCGCCGTGGAGCTCGCCCCGGCCGAGCTGGCCGACGCGGACGTCGACGTCGTGGTGCTCCAGCGCCCGCACGAGCTCGAGCTGCTCGAGCGCTGGACCGGGCGGCGGGCCGGGACCGACCTCCCGGCCGTGTACGTGGAGCACGACACCCCCCGCGGGCCCGCCGTGGCCACCCGCCACCCGCTGGCGGAGCGCTCCGACATCCCGGTGGTGCACGTGACGCACTTCAACCGGGTGATGTGGGACAACGGGCAGGCGCCCACCGAGGTCGTGGAGCACGGCGTCCTCGACCCCGGCCCGCTCTACACCGGACGCACCGCGAGCCTCGCGGCCGTGGTCAACGAACCCGTCCGGCGCGGGCGGATCGCCGGCACAGACCTGCTGACCGCCCTGGCCCGGGAGCTGCCCGTGGACGTGTACGGGATGGGCATGGACCAGCTGGCCGAGCACGCGCCGCACATGGCCGGGCGGCTGCACGAGAACTATCCTCAGGAGAAGCTGCACGGGGCCCTCGGCGAGCACCGGGCCTACTTCCACCCCTACCGGTGGACGAGCCTGGGGCTGGCGCTGCTCGAGGCCATGACCATCGGCATGCCGGTGCTCGGGCTCTCGACCACCGAGGCGCCGCGTGCCGTGCCGCCGGGCGCGGGGCTGCTCTCCAACGACCTGGAGGCCCTCGCCGCGCAGGCCCGGCACTGGCTGAACGACCCCGACGCGGCGGCCGCCGCGGGCACCGCCGCCCGCGAGCACGCCCTGAGACACTACGGCCTGGACCGCTTCCTGGCGGACTGGGACCGCATCCTGGAGAAGGTGACTGCATGAGAATCGCAATGGTGTCCGAGCACGCCAGCCCCCTGGCCGCCCTCGGCGGGGTCGACGCCGGGGGACAGAACGTCTACGTGGCCGCCCTCGCCACGGGCCTGGCGCGCCGCGGCCACGAGGTCGTCGTCTACACGCGGCGCGACGCCGTGCGGCTCCCCGACGTGGTGGAGCTCGCCCCCGGCGCGCGCGTGGTGCACGTCCCGGCCGGGCCCCCGAGCCCGCTGCCCAAGGACGACCTCGCCCCGTACATGGACGAGTTCGGACGCTGGCTCGCCCGGGACTGGGCGCGCACCGGCGCCCCCGACCTCGTGCACGCGCACTTCTGGATGTCCGGGATCGCCGCCCGCCGCGCCGCCGAGGCCCTGCAGATCCCGGTGGTGCAGACCTTCCACGCCCTCGGTGCCGTCAAGCGCCGGCACCAGGGCGCGGCGGACACCAGCCCGGCCGGCCGGCTCGCGGTGGAGAACGAGATCATCGCCGCCGCGGACCTGCTCCTGGCCACCTGCCGCGACGAGCGAGCCGAGCTGCTCGCCCTGGGCGGGGACGACTCCCGGATCGACGTGGTGCCCTGCGGGGTGGACCTGGACGCCTTCGTCCCCGCCCCGCCGCCCACGGGCCGGCGCCGGCCCCGGATCGTGGCCCTCGGCCGGCTGGTGGAGCGCAAGGGCGTCGACGTCGTCGTGCGGGCGCTGGCCGAGCTGCCCGAGGCCGAGCTCGTCGTGGCGGGCGGGCCGGACCGCGCCGACCTCGACCGCGACCCCGAGGCCCTGCGGCTGCGCGCGCTGGCCCGCGAGCTCGGCGTGGACGGCCGCCTGGAGCTGCTCGGGCGCGTGGACCACGACGACGCCGCGGCCCTGCTGGCCACCGCGGACGTCGTGGCCTGCACCCCCTGGTACGAGCCGTTCGGGATGGTCCCCCTCGAGGCGATGGCCTGCGCCCGCCCCGTGGTCGGCACCGCCGTGGGCGGGCTGCTCGACAGCGTGGAGGACGGCGTGACGGGCCTGCACGTGCCCCCGCGCGACGTCGCCGGCACCGCCGCCGCCCTGCGCGCCCTGCTGGAGGATCCCGAGCTGGCCGCCCGGATGGGCCGCGCCGGCCGCGAGCGCGTCGAGCGGATCTTCGGCTGGGAGCGGGTCGCGGAGGAGACGGAGCGCTCCTACGCCCGGGTGCTCGAGCGCCACCGGCGGGAGCACCCGCCCCTGCGCGACCGGACCGAGCTGTGGCTGGAGACCCACGCGCACGAGCTCGCCGTCGCGGCCCGCGAGGCCGCCCGGCACGCCGACGTGGTGGACCGCTGGGGGGCCCGCCTGGCGGGGCTGCTGACCGACGGCGGGCGCGTGCTCGCCGCCGGCAACGGCGGCAGCGCCGCGGAGGCCCAGCACTTCACCGCCGAGCTCGTGGGCCGCTTCGTCGACGAGCGCCGCCCGCTCTCGGCCCTGTGCCTGTCCGCCGAGACCTCCAGCCTCACCGCGATCGCCAACGACTACGGCGCGCAGGAGGTCTTCGCCCGGCAGGTGGGCGCCCACGGCCGGGCCGGGGACGTCCTGGTCGTGCTCTCCACCAGCGGGCGCAGCCCCAACGTGCTGGCCGCCGCCGAGCGGGCGCGCGAGCAGGGGATGCACGTCTGGGCGCTCACCGGCCCGGGCCCGAACCCGCTGACCGAGCGGGCCGACGAGGTCCTCACGGTGCCCGCCGCCAGCACCTCGGTGATCCAGGAGGTGCACCTGATGCTGCTGCACGCCGTGTGCGCGGCCGTCGACGCCCGGCTGGTCCCGGCCGCGGAGGAGCCCGCGAGCGGGGACGAGCGGACCGGGGAACTCGCGGCGCGCGACGCCGTGCGGGCGGGGGTCGCATGAGCGCGGCACGCATCGTGGTGGTCGGCGACGCCCTGCTGGACCGGGACGTGGCCGGGACCTCGACCCGGCTCAGCCCCGACGCCCCGGTCCCGGTGGTGGACGTGGACGCCGTCTTCGCCAGCCCGGGCGGGGCCGGCCTGGCCGCGCTGCTGTGCGCGGAGCCCCCGGCGGTCGGGGCCGTCCCGGCCCGGGTGACGGTGACGCTGCTGGCGCCGGTGGCCGAGGACGACGCCGGCCGGCAGCTGGCCGACGCGCTCGGGGAGGTCCGCCTGGAGCGGCTCGGCCACGAGGGCGGGACCCGCACCAAGACCCGGATCCGCAGCGCGGGCCAGACCCTCGTGCGCGTGGACGAGGGCGGACCCGGCACCCCGGTGGGGGTCACGACCGCGCAGGTGGCCGCCGTCCTGGCCGGGGCCGACGCCGTCCTGGTCTCCGACTACGGGGGAGGCGTCAGCACCGACCCCGCCGTGCGCGCGGCGCTGGAGGAGCACGCCCGGACCGGCGTGGTCGTGTGGGACCCGCACCCGCGCGGAGGCGCCCCGGTGCCGGGCTGCGCGCTCGTCACCCCCAACGCCGCCGAGGCCGCGGCCGCCCTCGACGCCCCGGGCACGCCCCGGGACCTCGCCGCCGGGCTGCGCCGGCACTGGGCCGCCCGTGCGGTGGCCGTCACGGCCGGGGCGGACGGGGCGTACCTGGCCACGGCCACGGGCGTGGAGCTCGTGCCGGCGGCGCCGGTGCAGAACACCGACCCCTGCGGCGCGGGGGACCGGTTCGCCTCCGCGGCGGCGCTGGCCCTGGGCGGCGGCGCCCACGTGACCGCGGCCGTGGAGACCGCCGTGGAGGCCGCGGGCCAGTGGGTCGCCGCCGGCGGCGCGGCCACCTACCGCACCCGCCGCGCCGCGGGGGTGCACGCCCGGCCGGCCCTGCACCCGGGTGCCGAGCGGCTGCCCCGGGAGGTGCAGGAGCTGCTGAGCGAGGTGCGCGGGCGCGGCGGGACCGTGGTCGCCACCGGCGGCTGCTTCGACGTGCTGCACGCCGGGCACATCGCCTCCCTGGACGCCGCGCGGCGCCTCGGCGACGCCCTCGTGGTGCTGCTGAACGCCGACGACTCCGTGCGCCGGCTCAAGGGCCCGGGCCGGCCCGTGGTCGGCGAGGCCGACCGCGCCCGGGTGCTGAGCGCGCTGCGCAGCGTCGACGCGGTCGTGCTCTTCGACGAGGACGACCCCCGCGCCGCCCTGAACCTGCTCCGCCCCGACGTGTGGGTCAAGGGCGGGGACTACACCCCCGAGCAGCTGCCCGAGGCCGCCGACGTGCGCGGCTGGGGCGGGCGGGTCACCGTGCTGCCCTACCTCTCGGGGCGCTCCACCACGGCCATCCTGCAGCGGGCCGGCCGTGAGGGCTGAGCCGGTCGCCGTCCAGGGCCTTCCCGCGCCCGGGCGGTGCACCGTGGACCCGGCCACCATCGGGACCGGGGACGTGCTCGTGCTGCGGGCCCTGGGCCTCGGGGACTCGCTGACCGCCGTGGCCCCGCTGCGCGGCGTGCGCCGGATGCTGCCCGACCACCGCATCGTGCTCGCCGCCCCGGAGCCCCTGGGCTCCTGGCTGACCGAGCTCGGCGTGGTCGACGGAGTGCTGCCCCAGTCCGGGCTGGTGCCGCTGCCGCCGGTGCGCGGCGGGCACGTGGCCGTGAACCTGCACGGGCGCGGCCCGCGCAGCCACGAGCTGCTGCTGGCCTCCGGGCCCGAGCGGCTCGTCGGGTTCGCCGCCCCGGAGGCCGGGCACACCGGACCGGCCTGGCGACGGGACGAGCACGAGGTGCACCGCTGGTGCCGGCTGGTGAGCGAGGCCGGCGGCCCGTGCGGCCCGGAGGACCTGCTCCTGCGACCCCACCGCCCCGCACCCGCTGGGGCCCCCGTGCTCATCCACCCGGGCGCCGCCTCCGGCTCCCGCCGCTGGCCCGCCCCGCGCTGGCGGGAGGTCGCCCGGGCGCTCGTCGCCGACGGCCACCGGGTCGTCGTCACCGGCTCCCCGGCCGAGTCCGGGCTCGCCGCCGCCGTGGTGGACGGCGTGGACGGCGCCGAGGACCGCTGCGGCACCCTGGACCTGGCCGGGCTGGCCGCGGCCGTCGGGGAGAGCGCCGCGGTGCTGAGCACGGACACCGGCGTGGCCCACGTGGCCACCGCCCTGGCCGTGCCCTCCGTCGTGCTCTTCGGCCCGACCCCGCCCGCGTGGTGGGGCCCGGCCGTGGACCCCGGGCTGCACACGGTCCTGTGGCACGGCGACCCGTCCGCGCCCGCCTGGGGCGACCCGCACGCGGCGGAGCTCGACGAGCGCCTCGCCGCCGTCACCCCGGACGAGGTCCTGGCCGCGGCCCGCTCCCAGCTCGCCGCCGCCCGCACCTGAGACCGGCCGGCGCCGCGGCCTGCGCCGGCCCCACCACCCCTTGTCGATCCAGAGGAGCACCGTGAACCCCACGCCCGACGTGACCACCCGCCCGATCCGCCGCGCCGTCGTGACCGGCGGCGCCGGCTTCCTCGGCAGCCACCTGTGCACCGAGCTGCGCCGCCGGGAGGTCGAGGTGGTCTGCCTGGACAACTTCCTGACCGGCTCCGCGGCCAACATCGAGCACCTGGTGGGCGACCCGGGGTTCCGGCTCGTCCAGTGCGACGTCACCGACTACGTGCACGTGCCCGGCGACGTGGACCTGGTCCTGCACTTCGCCTCCCCGGCCTCCCCGATCGACTACCTCAAGCTGCCCATCCACACGCTCAAGGTCGGCTCCATCGGCACCCACCACGCCCTGGGCCTGGCCAAGGACAAGGGCGCGCGGTTCGTGCTCGCCTCCACCTCCGAGGTCTACGGCGACCCGCAGGTCCACCCCCAGCCCGAGAGCTACTGGGGCCACGTCAACCCGGTCGGCCCCCGCGGGGTGTACGACGAGGCCAAGCGCTTCGCCGAGGCCCTCACGGTCGCCTACCGCGCCGAGCACGGCGTGGACACCGGGATCGTGCGGATCTTCAACACCTTCGGCCCGCGGATGCGGCCCTTCGACGGCCGGGCCATCCCCACCTTCATCCGGCAGGCCCTCGCGGGGGAGCCGCTCACCGTCGCCGGCGACGGCGAGCAGACCCGCTCCGTCTGCTACGTCTCCGACTTGGTGCGGGGCATCCTCGCCCTGGCCGGGAGCGGGCACAGCGGACCGATGAACATCGGCAACCCGCACGAGCTCTCCGTGCTGCAGATCGCCCGCGACGTCATCGCCGCCACCGGGTCCTCCTCGGCCGTGGAGTTCGTCGACCGCCCGGTCGACGACCCCAAGGTGCGCCGCCCCGACACCGCGCTGGCCACGGAGGTCCTCGGCTGGGCGCCGGAGGTGCCCTGGAGCGAGGGCCTCGGGCGCACGGTCGAGTGGTTCCGGCAGAGCGCCGCCGCCCGCCCGGTCTCCGCCGCCCCGGGTCTCGGCTGAGGCGCGCCCGGACCGCTCCGGGCCGGGCGCAGCGCTCAGCTGACGTAGCGGCGGGCGGCGCTGCTGCGCTGGGAGTCCTCCAGGGCCAGGAAGCGCCGCTCCACCCGCTCCGGGAGCGGGCGTCGCTCGCGCAGCACCCAGGGCGCCCCGCGCAGCGCGTCGAGCAGGGCCAGGACCGTCACCCGGTCCCGCGGCGCGCCGCCGACCACGTCGCGGGTGCGGCGCAGCGCGGCCCCCAGCGGCCGGCGCAGCCAGATGAACCACAGCGTGTTGCGCAGCCCGTGCCGGCGGCGCAGGTGCGGGTCCCGGACCGTCGAGGCCTGGTGGTGGACCACGACGTCGGGCAGGTGCACGAGCTCCCAGCCGGCGGTCGCGAGGTCCGCGGCCAGCAACTCCTCCTCCCCGCCGAGCCACAGCCGCTCGCTGAAGCCGCCGACCTCCTGGAAGGCCGTGCGGCGCACCACGGAGGCACCTGCGAGGAAGCTGCCCAGCGCCGGGCCCGGCAGCCAGTCGGGGCCCTGCACGGGGGAGTGCAGCAGCTCCGCGTTGATCGCGTCCTCCCGGGCGCCGGGCTCCACCAGGATCCGGCCGGTGACCACGCCCAGGCGCGGGTGGGCCGCCAGCGCGTCGGCGGCCCGGCGCAGGGACCCCGGCTCCCACCAGGTGTCGTCGTCGCAGAAGGCCACGAACGGGGTCCGCACCCGCTCCATGGCCACGTTGCGGCCCACCGCGCCGAGGTTCACCGGGCTCGCCACCAGCTCCGCCCAGGGGTGCTGCTCGCGGATCGCGTCGGCGGTCCCGTCCTGCGAGCCGTTGTCGACCACCACCACGTGCGGGCGCTCGGGCAGCTCGCGCAGCCGCGCCAGCGCCAGCAGCGCCTCGTCCCGGCGGTTGTAGGTGATCATCACCACCGCCACGCGCTCGTCGGGGCCGGGGCCGGTCGCGGGGGTGGGGGCGGTCTCGGTCACGGGCTGTCCTCCGGGGCAGTGGAATCGGTGGCGGTCGGGTCGGTGCGGTGCGGGTCGGTGGTGGCCGGGGCGTGCAGCAGCGCCAGCGCGGCCTCGGTGGCGGGGGAGATGCGGCGGCGGGCCCGCAGGGCGGCCGGGACCCGGGGCAGGGCCCCCAGCACGCCGCGGCGCCCCGTGCGCCCGCCGCGCAGGCCATCCCGCAGCTCCCGGCCCACGGTGCGCCAGGGCCGGCGCATCAGCGCGGTGAGCACGCGGCTGCGCACGAGCTCGGTCCGGCGGCGGTCGCTGGTCTCCCGGTGGGGGGAGGGGTGGTGGTGGGCCCGGATCTCCGGGACGTAGGCCAGCCGCCAGCCGGCGTCGAAGAGGTCCAGGGCCACGCGCTCCTCCTCGCCGGGGAAGCGCACGACGTCGTCGAAGCCGCCGACCTCCAGGAACGCCGAGCGGCGCACGATCGACCCGCACCCCACGAAACCGAGCAGCGCGGGGCCCGGGCACCCCGGGGGGATGCCCAGCGGGGACGCCGCCAGCACGGCGTTGAGGGGGTCGGGACGCTCCTCGGGTCCCACGGCGATCGACCCGGCGAGCAGGCCGAGCCGGGGATGTGCGTCGAACACGGCGGCCGCGCGGGCGAGCGCGCCGGGGGCCCACCAGGAGTCGTCGTCGGCGAAGGCCACGTAGGGGGTGCGGGCCAGGCGCACGCCCACGGTGCGGGCCACCGCGCCGACGTTGCGCGGCAGGGGCACGACCTGCACGTGCGGGTGCGCCGCGCGCACCGCCTCGACGGAGCCGTCCGTGGAGGCGTTGTCGACGACGATCACGGGCCCCTCGTGCCGTCCCAGGTGCTCGACGAGCTCCTCCCGCCGGTTGCGGGTGGCCACGACCACGGTGACGCGGTGCTGGGGGTCCGGGGCGTCCATCGGTTCCTCTCCGCTCGGGCCCGCCGCGCCCGGCGTCCGGGGCGGCGGCGCGTCCGCGTCGGGCGGGCGCGCCATCCCATCGTAGGGGTACGTCCTGCCGGGTCCCCCGGTGCGGTGCGTGACAGAATCGGAAGCACGTCCGGCATCCCGGTTACCACTGCGAAATACGGCGCGTCCATACTGCGGGTACAGACCGCCACGATCCCGAAAGGCGTGTGATCGCCCGACATGCCCGACCTGTTCGACCACTATGCCGCCGACATGTCCGGCGCGGCGGCCTACGACGAGATGTTCACCGGGGACCAGCGGTCCCGGCCCGGCTACGAGCAGGTCGGCGGCGTGCTGGGCGAGCTGTCGCTCAGCGACGTCAACACGCGCGCCGACTCGATGGCCCGGTCCTTCCTCGACCGCGGCGTGACCTTCGACTTCGCCGGGGAGGAGCGGCCCTTCCCCCTGGACATCGTCCCGCGCGTGCTCACCGCCGAGGAGTGGGACGTCATCGAGCGGGGCGTGAAGCAGCGGGTCCGGGCGCTGGAGTGCTTCCTCGACGACGTCTACGGGGAGCAGCGGGTGGTCGCCGACGGCATCGTGCCGAGGGCGCTGATCACCTCCTCCGCGCACTTCCACCGCGCGGTGTGGGGCTTCCGGCCGCCGGGCGGGGTGCGGATCCACGTGGCGGGCATCGACGTGGTGCGCGACCAGCAGGGGGTGT
The DNA here is from genome assembly GCF_029524215.1 of Kocuria oceani. NCBI lineage: Bacteria > Bacillati > Actinomycetota > Actinomycetes > Micrococcales > Micrococcaceae > Kocuria > Kocuria oceani. The sequence continues at coordinate 333,556 of NZ_JARAMH010000003.1, forward strand.
TCCGGGTGCTCGAGGACAACGTGCGCGTGCCCTCCGGGGTCTCCTACGTGATCGAGAACCGGCGCGCCATGGCCAAGGGCCTGCCCGAGGCGTTCATGTCCCAGCCCATCCGTGCGGTGGAGGCCTATCCCCGGCACCTCTACCGGGCGCTGCGCGCCACCGCCCCCGAAGCGGCCGAGGACCCGGTGGTCGTGGTGCTCACCCCGGGCGTGTTCAACTCCGCCTACTTCGAGCACACCCTGCTGGCCGGGCTGATGGGCGTGGAGCTCGTGGAGGGCCGCGACCTCGTGGTGCGCGGGGACAAGGTCTACATGCGCACGACCGACGGCGAGCAGCGCGTGGACGTGATCTACAAGCGCATCGACGACGACTTCGTGGACCCCCTGCACTTCCGCTCCGACTCCGCGCTGGGCTGCTCCGGGCTCGTCAACGCGGCCCGGGCCGGCAACGTGACCATCGCCAACGCCATCGGCAACGGCGTGGCCGACGACAAGCTGACCTACTCCTACGTGCCCGAGCTGATCCGCTACTACCTCGACGAGGAGCCGGTGCTGCCCAACGTGGACACCTACCGGCTGGAGGAGGACGAGGCCCGCGCCTACGTCCTGGACCACCTGGAGGAGCTCGTGGTCAAGCCCGTGGACGGCTCCGGCGGCAAGGGCCTGGTGATCGGCCCTCAGGCCACCGCGGCCGAGCTCGAGGAGCTGCGGGCCAAGGTGCTCGCCGACCCGCGCGGCTGGATCGCCCAGCCCGTGCTCCAGCTGTCCACCGTGCCGACGTTCGCGGACGGGGAGTTCAGCCCCCGCCACGTGGACCTGCGCCCCTTCGCGGTGAACAGCGGCGAGGACGTGTACGTGCTGCCCGGCGGGCTGACCCGCGTGGCGATGCAGAAGGGGTCGCTGATCGTGAACTCCTCCCAGGGCGGCGGCTCGAAGGACACCTGGGTGCTGGGCCAGCCCCAGACCCAGGACCTCGACCCGGGCCAGGCGCCGCCGCCGGACGTGGACTCCTCGGTGCACACCTGGCCGGTGTCCGCGTCCTGGCAGGACGAGGCGGACGGCGGCCAGCAGCAGCAGCAGCAGCAGGGGCGGGCCGCCGCCCCCACGACCCGCCCCGGGAAGGAGTCCTCATGCTGAGCCGGATCGCCGAGTCCCTGTTCTGGATCGGGCGCTACGTCGAGCGCGCCGACGGCGTCGCCCGGATCCTTGACGTCCACCTCGAGCGCATCACCCAGCTGCCCGTGGGCGAGCAGGAGGCCGAGGTGCGGCGCATCATGGCGGTCATGGGCGTGGAACCCGCCGACGGGGACTACAGTGTCCGGTCGATGATCCACGAGCTCGCCTGGAACAGGGACTGCCTGACCTCGATCTCGGGCTCCCTGCACGCGGCCCGGGAGAACGCCCGCCGTGCCCGGGAGACCGTCTCCTCGGCCATGTGGGAGTCGCTGAACTCGACCTACTACGGCCTGGGCCAGCACCGCCGGGACGTGGTCGGGACCTTCCGCGTCTGCCACTGGACCGTCGAGCGGATGGCGACCGTGCGCGGGCAGGTGCAGATGACCATGTCCCACGACGAGTCGTGGATGTTCCTGTCCCTCGGCGCCGCGATCGAGCGGGCGGACATGACCTCGCGACTGCTGTGGACCCGCTCCACGTCCACCTCGGGCATGTCCTGGGTGTCGATCCTGCACTGCGCCGGGGCCTACGAGGCGTTCCTGCGCACCCGCTACGGGACGTTCAGCGACGAGTCGGCCACGCAGTTCCTGCTGCTGGACCGGCTCTTCCCGCGCTCCATCCTGCACGCCCTCACCACGGCCGAGGAGATCCTCGTGAACCTGGAGCCGGGCATCCAGCGGGTCGGGTTCAAGGACGACGCCCGGCGGATCATCGGCGAGGCGCGCACGGCCCTGGAGTTCCACCACGCGGAGGACCTCATCGCGGTGCTGCCCGAGCACCTGAACAACGTCCAGGCCGCGTGCGCGAGAGCGTCGGAGTCCGTGGGCGCCAAGTACTTCTCGCACGCCCTCGAGGCGTCCTGGTTCGGAGGCATGCTGTGACCCGGCTCAAGATCGACCACGTCACCCGCTACGACTACAACGACAGCGTCTCGAAGTCCTACAACGAGGCCCGGATGACGCCCATCACCGACGACGAGCAGATCGTCCTGGAGGCGGAGCTGACACTGAGCCCGGGCATCGCCACGGTCAGCAACTACCGGGACTACTGGGGCACCCGGGTGGCCGCCTTCGACATCCAGGGCCGGCACCGCCACCTGGAGATCCGCTCCTCCGCCACCGTCGAGGTCAACCGCCGTCCCGGGGACGAGGCCGCCGACGGCCTCAGCTGGGAGGAGCTGGCCGTGCCCGAGGTGCTGGACGCGGTGTCCGACCACGTCCCGCAGACCCCGCTGACGCGGATCGGGCCCGAGCTGGAGCGGGTCGCCGAGGAGATCCGCAAGGAGTCCGCGGATCCGGCCGCCGCGGCAGCGGCGATCTTCGCCGGGATCGCCACGCACATGCAGTACGTCCCGGGCGTCACCGGGGTGCACACCGACGCGGAGGCCGCCTGGCGGGAGGCGAAGGGCGTCTGCCAGGACCTCGCGCACGTGGCCATCGGGATGATGCGGCACATCGGGATCCCCGCCCGCTACGTCTCCGGCTATCTGCACCCGGACTACGAGGCCGGTATCGGACGCACCGTGCCGGGGGAGTCCCACGCCTGGGTCGAGTGGTGGAACGACCGGTGGTACGCCTACGACCCGACCAACCACACCCGGCTGACCGACTTCCACGTCACGGTCGCCCGCGGCCGCGACTACACCGACGTCACCCCGCTCAAGGGCATGGTCACCGGCGGGGGCGGGACCTCCGGGCTCGACGTCACGGTCGAGGTCACCCAGACCGCCTGAGCACGACGCAGCCGCCCGTCCCCGGGAGGGCGGGCGGCTGCGTCGTCGGTGCTACCGCTCGAAGCGGAAGTTCTTCGGCGCCACCGTCAGCCCGGACGCCGTGACCGTCAGACCCCGCGAGCGATCGAGCTCGCGGTCCACGCCCACCTGCACGCCGGGGGGCACGACGACGTTCTTGTCCAGGATGCACCGATCGACCACCGCGCCCTCGCCCACCTGGACGTTGGGCAGCAGGACCGACTGGCTGACCGTGGCGTCGTTGTTGACCAGCACCTTGGGGGAGAGCACCGACTCGGAGACCCGGCCGCCGGTGACGAGCACCCCGGCGGAGAGGATCGAGTCGGTGGTCATGCCGCCCTCCCCGTGCGGGCCGCGCACGAGCTTGGCGGGCGGGGCCTGGAGCTCGTGCGTGTAGATCGGCCACGCGTAGTTGTAGAGGTTGAAGACCGGCAGCGGCCGGATCAGGTCCATGTGCGAGTCGTAGTAGGAGTCCAGGGTGCCGACGTCGCGCCAGTACTGGCGGTCCCGGTCCGTGGAGCCGGGCACGTCGTTGTGCGTGAAGTCGTAGACGGCGGCCTCACCCCGGTCCGCGAACCACGGCATGATGTCCCCGCCCATGTCGTGCGCGGTGTCCTCCTTGCCCTCGTCCGCACGCAGCGCCTCGACGAGGGCGTCGGTGTCGAAGACGTAGTTGCCCATCGAGGCCAGGAAGGCGTTGGGGTCGTCCGGCAGGGGCGCGGTGCTCTCCGGCTTCTCCACGAACCGGGTGATCTTCGTGACGTCCTGCGGGTCGGTCTCGATCACCCCGAAGGACGTGACCATCTCCATGGGCTGGCGCACGCCGGCCACCGTGGCCCGGGCGCCCGACTCCACGTGGAAGTCGACCATCGAGGAGAAGTCCATCCGGTAGACGTGGTCCGCGCCGACGACCACCACGATGTCCGGGCGGGCGTCGTCGACGAGGTTCAGCGACTGGAAGATCGCGTTGGCCGACCCCAGGAACCAGTCCTTGCCGCGGCGCTGCTGCGCGGGCACGGTGGCCACGTAGTTGCCCAGCTGGGTGGACAGCCGCCAGGTCTGGGAGACGTGCTGGTCCAGGGAGTGGGACTTGTACTGGGTCAGCACCACGACCTGCAGGTAGCCCGAGTTCACAATGTTGGACAGGGCGAAGTCGATGAGCCGGTAGCTGCCCCCGAAGGGCACCGCGGGCTTGGCGCGGTCCTCGGTCAGCGGCATGAGGCGTTTGCCCTCGCCTCCGGCCAGGACGATGGCGAGTACCTTCTTACGGTGGGGCATTGAGGACCTCTCTGACTTCGACGGCAACGGGCGCAACCTCTCCGCCTCGCGGTGCGGAACCACTCGACAGGCGCCTTCATTGTGTCTTAACACGCGGAATGCCGTGCGATCCCGGACACAGCCGTGCCGATGTGTCATCAGAACTGGGGATGTCGGCGTCCCACGGTGGCGTACCCGTGGCAACGCCGCGATCCTGCAGTACGCTCGGGACCGTGCGAGTCGATATCTTGTCCAAGGAGTTCCCGCCCGAGATCTACGGCGGCGCCGGAGTCCACGTGTCCGAGCTCTCGCGGGTCCTGGCCCCGCTGGTCGACCTGAGGGTGCGGTGCTTCGGTGCCCCGCGCGAGCCGCGGGTCAACGGCGTGGAGGTGCAGGCCTATCCGGTGCCCGCTGACCTCAGCGGCGCCAACGCCGCGATCCAGACCCTCGGCGTCGACCTCGCCATGATCGACGACATCGCCGGCGCGGACCTGGTCCACTCGCACACCTGGTACGCCAACATGGGCGGGCACCTGGCGTCGCTGATGTACGGGATCCCGCACGTGCTCTCCGCGCACTCGCTCGAGCCCCTCCGCCCGTGGAAGGCCGAGCAGCTCGGGGGCGGCTACGCGGTGTCCTCCTTCGTGGAGAAGACCGCCTACGAGGCCGCCGCCGCGATCATCGCCGTCTCCGACGGGATGCGCGACGACATCCTGCGCTCCTACCCCGAGGTCGACCCCGAGCGCGTGCGGACCGTGCACAACGGCATCGACGTCAGCCAGTGGGTCCCGGACGAGGGCACCGACGTCCTCGAGTCCTACGGCATCGATCCCGCCAGGCCGTCGGTGGCGTTCGTGGGCCGGGTGACCCGGCAGAAGGGCGTGCCCTTCCTGCTGCGCGCCGCCGCCCAGCTGCCCGACGACGTCCAGCTCGTGCTGTGCGCCGGCGCGGCCGACACCCCGGAGCTCGGGGCCGAGGTCAACGCGCTGATCGACGAGCTCAAGGCCACCCGCTCCGGCGTGGTGCTCATCGAGAAGATGCTGCCCCGCCGGGAGATCGTGCAGATCCTCTCCGGGGCCACGGCCTTCGCCTGCCCCTCGGTCTACGAGCCGCTGGGCATCGTCAACCTCGAGGCCATGGCCTGCGGCACCGCCGTGGTCGCCTCGGCCACGGGCGGCATCCCCGAGGTCGTCGTCGAGGGCGAGACCGGCCGGCTGGTCCCGCTCGAGCAGGTCCAGGACGGCACCGGCACGCCCCTGGACCCGGAGAAGTTCGTGGCCGACTTCGCCGCCGCGCTCACCGACGTGGTCACCGATCCGGCGCGGGCCCGCGAGATGGGCGCGGCCGGCCGCCGTCGCGCCGAGCAGCACTTCTCCTGGGAGTCCATCGCCGAGCGGACCGTGGAGGTCTACCGCTCCGTGCTGTGAGCCGCTCGGGCGGCCTCGGCACCGCCGGCCCCGATGTGAACTGCGGGCCGGCCTGTGGTAGATTATTTCCTGTTGCGTTCAGGAAAGGACGGCCGGAAACGGTACGACGTTCCTCCTGGATCCACTCGCGCGGGTGGCGGAATAGGCAGACGCGCTAGCTTGAGGTGCTAGTCCTCGTATTAGAGGGTGGGGGTTCAAGTCCCCCCTCGCGCACAGGAATCGGGCGGTTCTGGCCCGGGACGGAAGCCCCGTCGTCGACAGGAAAGAAACTCCTGCCGACGACGGGGCTTTTGTCATGTCCGTGGCCCGCACCGGGCAGCGTGCGCACGAGGACGGACCACTGACCCGGGCGGTGCCGCGCCGCGGCGGTTCTCAGGGAGCCGCCCGTGTCTCCACGGCCACGATCTCCCCGTCCGCCGGGTCAGGTCCCGGATCGGCGCGACCGGTGAGCCCGGTGATCGCCTCGGAGGTGGCGGTCACCGTGGCCCGGGCCGTGTGCGAGGTGGTGGAAGGGGAGATGATCGCCACGCCGGCCACCAGGACGCAGGCGCCCACGGCGACGAAGCCGCGGCGTCGGCGGCCGGCGATGATCAGCAGCCCGGCGACGGCCAGGATGGATCCGGTGGCGGCCAGCAGGACGGGGAGGGCAGGCTCGAAGACCGGCAGGATCATCGGGGGCCGCCTGCGGGGTGGAGGCGCGAGCAGGGGGAAGCGGGCATGGGGTACCTCCGGGGAAGGAGAGGCCGATGGGGGAAGGGATGGTGAGCGCGGGACCGTGGTGCTCACCGGACACCATTATCGGTGGCTGAGAGCCGGAAACCGGCGCGGCGCGCCCCGGTCCGGACCACCCGGCGACGGACGACGTGGCGGGCTGTGCTGCCGCAGCCCGGGCGCCGGCTGCCGGGGCAGCGCGTGGATCACCGGCCCGTGACCACCCGGGAGACTCCGGGCAGGCGCATGTCGGTGAGCTCCATGATCCACGCCGCCACCAGCGGGTCGCGCGGCACACCCTGGGAGGTGGACACCCCGTCGCCGGCCAACCCGTAGAGGATCGGCAGCCCCCTCTCGAACCCCTCGCTGGCCGGAGTGATCTCCGCCAGGGCCCGCACCGTGGACGAGCCCTGGTTCGCCCACCGGTGCACGGTGTTCACCGGCACCGCGGCCTCCTCCCCGGGCAGCACGACATGGGGTTGCCGGGCGACCTCGGCGGGTCCTCGTGGGCGCCGCGTGCGCGGCGGCGCCGCGTTCGACGGGCGCGACGGGCCACCGGCTCCGGCCGGGGAGCCGTCGTGCAGGGAGCCGGTCAGTGCGCGCCGCGTGCGCGGAGGCCGCGGCTGCGCACCCAGGAGCCGACGACCACGCCCGCCAGCGCCCACAGTGCGCCGGCACCCACCCCGGCGAGCACGATCCAGAAGGGCACACGGAGCTCCTCGGCAAGAGGAGCCTGGTGGCGAGCCGGAGCGGTCACGTTCTTCCTCATGTGCGTCATGCGGGCATGATGGCACGCACCGCGCGGGTGTTCCAGACGCGACCGGTCTGTGACCGGGGCTGCCGTGGTTGCGACCCGGCCCGGGTGCGCAGTGCCCCGGACCCGGAGCCGACGGGACGGCCCCGGCGACGTCGACCGCAGCCGCGGCCGGCGTTCCCCGGTCCTCGTGAGCGGCGGCCGGGTGAACGGTGGAACCCCGCCGTCCCCGTCCCTGTCGGGCCGCGGAGCAGCGGGGCTTCGTGCGGGTGGAGCCGTGCTCAGCCCTCGCAGGCCACTCCGTCGCCGTCGCGGTCCAGCTTGGGCGCGTAGCCCGGGGAGCCGACATGGAGCGGGGTCGCACCGGCGGCCCTGGCCTCCGTGCAGTTCGCGAACCCGACGGCCGGTGCTGCCGGGACCGGATCTGGCTCCGGGGCCGGAGCGACCGGGGCATGAGCGACCGGGGCCGGAGCCGCCGGGGCCGGCTCCGGGGCGACCGGCGCGGGTGCCGCCGCAGCGGGCTCCGGCTCGGGTGCGTCCACGACCGGCTCCGGGACCGTGGCGGCGAGGTCGGCGAGGACCGCGCCGGTGGGGAGGTCCTGGCCGGCGCAACCGGCGAGCACCTCGGTCATCGCGGTCTTCTCCGGGGCGGTGACCCACAGCTCGTACTTGGCCTTCACCGCGATCTGGACGGCGACGAACTCGCACCGGAAGTCCACGTTCGGCGGCAGCCACGCATCGGCGGCCTTGTCGGACTTCGCCTGGTTGGTCGGCCCGTCCACCGCCAGCAGGTTCAGCGGGTCGTTGGCCAACTCCACCCGCTCGTCCGCCGACAGGTTCCGGGCCCCCGTGATCCAGGCGTTGCCGAGTGAGACCACATGGTCGATCTGCACGTCGGAGGAGGTGGCCGGGCCGCGCACGAAGTCGATGGTGGTGGCGGTGTAGGGGTCCGGGTCCAGGACCCCGGAGTCGACGGTGCACCCGTCGGCGGAGACGACGTCGTCGAGGTCGCGGTTGAGGATCTCCTGGCGGGTGTCCTCGCAGTCGCCGTCGGCGTCGATCCACCCGCCGAACAGTCCCTCGCGGTCGTAGTCGGACATGGTGCCGCGGGCCGCGACCGTCAGTCCGTTCAGCGCGGTCAGCGCCTCGGAGGAGGCAGCCGCCGATGCGGTGGCCGCCGTCGGCTCGGTCGGAGCGGAGGCGGTCTCGGCGGGGGTGCTGGGGGTCGTGGGCGTGGTGGTCGTGCTCCCGATGGCGGCGGAGTCTGCGCCGGGGTCGGCCACGGAACTGGAGCATCCGGTGATCAGGGCCAGGGCCATGGCCGCCGAGGTCCAGGCCGCGGCGGAGCGGGCGCGAGAGTGGGAGGGGAGGGTGTGGGTCATGTCGCTCCAGGGGGGAGGGGGTCGGGTGCCACGGGGGATCGGGCGTGGCCGGCGCGGGGGATCGAGACGTTCCCATCTTCCTACCGGTCGGTCACCAATGCGAACGCGCGCCCGATGTGACGCCCCCGCCCCGTGCCTGCCCCGTGCGCCGGGACGAGGGGAGCCGGCCGGCTCCAGCGGCCGTCCGGCCCACCCGGGACAGCGGGACCCGTCCCTGCCGCGCACCGGAGATCAGCACCGCTCGATCCTGTGGTCCCTTGTGGCCGGATGCACACAGGGACCGAGGGGCCACCTGCTGCGCGGAAGTCGGGGGAGCCGGTGGCCCGCGCGGGACGCACGATGCCTCGGACGGGCCGGCAGGAGCTACTGGCCGCCGCCGGTGCCCGTCCTGGCAGTAGCATCGTGGAAGGTTGCCCGCGAGATCCTGGAGACGAGGTGTGGTGATGGACCGGTCCCACCCGGAGTGCTGGTTGACGGACATGGACGGGGTGCTGGTCCACGAGGACCAGGCCCTTCCCGGCGCTGCGGACTTCCTGCAGAGACTCGTCGACCGGGAGCGCCGCTTCCTGGTGCTCACCAACAACTCCATCTACACCCCCCGCGACCTCGCGGCCCGGCTGGCGAAGAGCGGCCTGACCGTCCCCGAGGAGTCGATCTGGACCTCGGCGCTGGCCACCGCGGGGTTCCTCGCCGACCAGGTCCCGGGTGGGTCGGCGTACGTGGTCGGTGAGGCGGGCCTGACCACCGCGCTGTACGAGGTGGGCTACACCCTCACCGATGTCAGCCCCGACTACGTGGTCCTGGGGGAGACCCGGACGTACTCGTTCGAGGCCATCACCAAGGCGATCCGGCTGATCGAGTCGGGCTCACGCTTCATCGCGACCAACCCGGACTCCACGGGTCCCTCGGCGGAGGGCCCGCTGCCGGCGACCGGGGCGGTCGCGGCCCTGATCACCCGGGCCACCGGCGCCGTTCCGTACTTCGTGGGCAAGCCCAATCCGATGATGTTCCGCAGCGCGATGAACCGGATCGAGGCCCACTCCGAGACCACGGTGATGATCGGTGACCGGATGGACACCGACGTCGTCGCGGGCATCGAAGCCGGACTCGAGACCATCCTGGTGCTCAGCGGCTCCACCCGTGCGGCGGACGTCACTAGGTATCCGTACCGCCCGGGGCGGGTGCTGGACTCGATCGCCGACGTCATCGATCTCGTCTGACACGGCGCCGGGGCACGGTCGAGCGTGCCGCGCCGACCCACCCGGACTCCTCGGGGGCTGGGCTCAGCGCGCGCTGCGGTGGCCCCAGCTCAGCGCCTGGGCCAGGTGCTCGGGGCTGAACCCGGGGTGGGCCCGCTGCAGCTCCGCCCGGTCGTCGCGGGCGTTCCCGGCGCCGTAGCCCAGGTCCACCGCGTGGGCGAGCAGCTCCTCGGTGCGCAGGATCGCGTCCTCGATCGCCGCCTCGTCGTGGAGATCACCGAGGGCGGTGCTGTCGTCGGGCACGGCGACTCCGTTCCGGGTGGGGCTCAGTCGCCGTCGGCGCCCGGCTCGCCGTCCTCCCCGCGGGGACGGGGCGGGACGTCACGCTGTTGACGACGGGTGCGCAGGAGGATCGTGACGACCAGGCCGATCACGCCCAGGCTCACCAGGACGAACAGCACGATGCTGGCCGGTGAGCCGGGCTCGACGAGGTCGGCGGCGGCGGGAACGACGATGCTCATCCTCCGAATCTACTGCGGCGCCGCCGCAGAGGCACCACGATCAGCGGCCGCCGGGGACCGTGGCGTCGACCTCCAGCGGCCGGATGACGTGGTCGGGGCGGGGGACCACGGCGCGGCCGAGCACCAGGGCGTTCGTCAGCCCGTGGGTCAGCCGGTGCCGCAGCGGCACGAAGCCGGCCGCCCCGTAGAAGGCCAGCAGCTCGTCGAAGCCCTCCCGCGGATCGGCGGGCACCGGCCGCAGCACCACCCAGGTGCTGCCGGCCGCACGTGCGGCGTCCAGGAACTGCTCGAGCAGCGCCGTCCCGACGCCGTGGCCGCGGTGCGAACGGGCCACGACGAGGGTGTCGAGGTAGCTGCACCGCCACTCCAGCGCCGGCTCCGGCTCCACGACGAAGCTCTGCCAGGTCGCCGAGGCGTGGTTGCCGTGGCACAGCCCGACGACGTCCCCGTGCGCGACCGCGACCGTGGTGGTGTCCCGCCACGCCGTGAACCACGCGCGGGACAGCTCCCGGCCCCGGGCGACCCGCCGGTAGAGCTCGGCGGCGGCCGGGTAGTCGTCGGCGGTGGCGGGGCGGACGTCGATGCCGGGGGAGGACATGGGGCGATCGTAGCGGCACCGGCAGCTGACCTGTAGGGGGCATCGAGTCCTGCGGGCGGCCCGGGAGCGCGGGTGAGGGTTCGAGCGGTCGTGGGCACCGGGACGCCTGCGTGCTCCCCGTGGTGGGACGCCGAGTGTGCCCTCGTGGGGGTCTCGTCCCCCTCGCGGCAGGCCGACGAGCCGACGCGGACCGCAGCAGCCACGGCCAGGTGTGCTCCGCGCCCGGACGCGGACCAGGGCCCCGAGACGTTCACTAGGCCGGGCTCCGGGCTGATGGCGTGGTCCAGCGCGGCAGATCGAGCCCGATGCTGGGTGCAGCACGTCCCGACCGCACTTCCTGCCGCCCGGACGGGTCGACGACCGGGATCGTGGAGTCGTGACGGGGCCGCGTGGGTCAGGGCTGGCTGATCCAGGCCAGTGCCGCGGTGCGCTCGTCGAGGCGGAACCGGCGTGTGGGGACGTGGAGGAGGTCGGTGGTCCACTCGGACAGCTTCGCCTCCCAGTCGACGTCGGTGACCACCGCCAGGCGCTCGAGCTTCTTGAGGTAGCCGGCGGACTTCAGGTCCAGCCACAGCGCCCTCGGGGAGATGTCGGCGAAGTCGATGTCGTCCCGGACGGCGACCATCCGCACGCTGTCGTGCTCGCGGACGACCTCGTCGAGGACCGCACGCATGCGCTGCATGTCCTCGGCGGTGACCCCGCCGTCGGCGGTGATCGTGACGATGTTGGTGCCGGACTGCACCGTGGTCTCCAGCATGGCCGACTCTCCTCCTGGGTCGCGGCGGAGCGGATCTGCGGCTTCCAGGCTAGGACCGGCGGTGCCGGCACTCAACAGATCGCCGAGCCGTGACACCCCGGGGGTGTCAGGACCCCCCTGGGGAGGATCGATCCCGGCGGGGTCGGCGGCGAGGATCGCCTGCCGCGCCCCGCCGCCCACCGGTGCGGGCGCGCACATTTCGGTCGATCGTGAGGCGCCGGCCGGTGGGCACGCGGACGTACGGGCCGTGGCCCGGGGCCAGGACGTCGAAGTCCACTCCCGACAGCAGCGCGCGGGCCGCCGTCCCGGCGTCATCGAGGTCGTGGTGGAAGGGCTCCGGCAACAGGTGCGGCACCCCGCTCGCCGTGGTCGTCCGGTGCCCGGTGACCACGGCGTCCCCGGCGGCCAGGATCCCGGTGTCCCCGACCAGGTAGGCGGTGTGCCCGGAGGTGTGGCCCGAGGTGGCCACCGGCCGCGGGGAACCGGGCAGGTCCAGCACCTCGGTGGCCTGGTTGAACGGGGTCAGCGCGGTGCCCTCGACGGTGACATCCTTCAGGCCGCCGGCACGCAGGGCGTGGAGGCACCACGTCGCCCAGCCGAGGGAGGTGACCGCCCGGGGCAGGGACTCCCTCGGGCCGATCTGCTCGCGGGCCGTGCCGGTGAGGTTCGGGACCTCGGCGGCCGCGCAGTGCACCGGGACGCCGGCGGCGATGTAGCGGTCCAGGGTGCCGATGTGGTCGCCGTGGGCGTGGGTGACGACCACGGCCTCGGGCAGACCGGTGGCGCCGGCGGCGTCGATGGAGGCCTCCACGAGGTCCCGGTCGCCGGGGTAGCCGCAGTCGATCAGCGTGTAGGAGGTCCCGTCGCGCAGGATCAGCCAGTTCGACCCCGGGCCGGTGACCAGGGTGGTGCCCGATCCGAGGTCGTGGGTGTTGGCGGCGGTGGTCCAGCGGGTCATGCGGTGCGAGGCTCCTGAGGTGACGACGGGGGTGCTCCGACTCTAACCGGCACCCCGCTGCTTCGTGCTGAGCGGCGGGCACGGCACCGGCGCCGTCGCGGTGCGCGACGTGTGTGGCGAACACGGAGGACAGTCGGTGCTCTGAGTCCTCCCGTCGCCGCTACGACGGTCGGCCCTCCGCAGGACCGCTGGCTGAGCCGGTCCACGGGCCGCAGCCCCTCGCGCGTCCGGGCCGGCAAGCCCAAGGACGAGACCGAGGAGCTGCTCGTTGCGGCCGTCCGGAAGAGCGCCTGCATCGAGCCCACGGCGATCGCTCTCCCCGTGCTGGTTCTGACCCGGGCTCAGACCGTACGCCGCAGGGCGAGCACCGTGGAGTCGTCGTCGAGACCGGCGGACCTGGCGTAGCCGGTGCACCGCTCGACCAGCTCGGCGGCCGTGGCCGCCGTGGCGTTGGCCGCCGCGGCGCTCGCGATCGCCTCGTCGATGTCGGCGAAGTAGTCGAGGAACCCGTCGGAGACCACCAACAGGGTCTCGCCGGCCTCCAGCACCGTGGTGTGGATCCACCACTGCGTCCCGGGCACTGCGCCCAGTGGAGGCCCTGAGGTCTCCAGGCGCCTGTGGGCACCATCAGGCCCCAGCACGAGGGCCAGGCCGTGACCGGCGTCCACGTACTCGAGCACCCCGGTCGTGGAGGACAGGCGGGCGGTGAACACGGTGACGAAGGCTCCGGCCTCCTCCAGCAGCGGGTCCAGGGCCCCGGTGGCACGGGCGATCGCCTGGGCCGGCTCGTTGTACTGGAAGGTCCCGCGCAGCACCGCGCGCACCGAGGCGGAGAGCAGCGCTGCCGGGATGCCCTTGCCCATCACATCGGCCAGCGTCAGCTGCAACCGGTCCCCGTTGCGGAACCAGTCGTAGAAGTCACCGCCGATCGACTGCGCGGCGGTGCACCGCCCGGCGATCTCCCACCCCGGCAGCGCCGGATCGGTCTTGGGCATGAGCATCTGCTGGATCTGCTCGGCGCGGTCGAGCTCTCCCTGGGCGGCGAGCTCGCGCTCCACCCACCCGGCCAGCTCGGCCAGCAGGCGCTGCTCCCGGTCACTGAGCTGCCGGGGGTGATGGTCGACCAGGCACAGCGAGCCCACCGCCTCCCCACCGGGGGCGTGCAGCGGCTGACCGGCGTAGAAGCGCACCGGCGGATCGGTGGTCACGAACGGATTACCGCGGAACAGCTCCTCGGTGGTCGCGTCCGGCACGATCAGCGGCGCGTCACGGGCGACGGTGTGGTTGCACAGGGAATCGGTGCGCGGGGTGTGCACGAGTCCCGGCAACCCGGCTTCGGCCTTGGTGAACTGGCGCTCGGTGTCGATCAGGTTGACCGCGGCGGCCGCCACCTGGAAGACCTCCCGCGCGATGCGGACGACACGGTCGTAGCGCTCCTCCCGTGGCGTGTCCAAGATCTTGAGGTCGTGGAGGGCCGCGACCCGCACCTGCTCCTGATGATCTATGTGCGTCTGCATACAATCCACGCTACCGATCGATGTCGCGCGTGCCACGCCGCCACGTCGACGGTCTCCCTCGCGACCGGGTCCCAGCGACGTCTGTGCGCAGATGCTGGGCCGCACGGCCCGGGCGCTGCGCGGGCCGGTGCGCGACCTGCACCGAGGGCCGCACACGCGGCCAGGACGACTCGCTGACGGACGGGCCCGCCTTGCGCTGCTCTCGTGCTGACGGGAGGGCGCCCGGCCACCATGCGGCACTTGCGGTAACGCGTCCGGCCCTGCAGTCCGGACCCAGTCCGCGTGGGCCGGAGGTGATCCTCTCGCAATCCAAGGGATTCGAGACGCTTTGGTTGTGAGACAAGTCGCCTGGGCATCTTTTCTGGGCTGGACAGTAGTTCGTGGGGCTGCTGCACCGGCAATTCACATAGGAGGGGAGCCGCGGCCGATGACGTGTTGTGGCCGGGTCTCGGTGGTCAGAACTGAGATTTTCCTCGGTTGCGTCGGTTGCGTCGGTTGCGTCGGTTGCGTCGGTTGCGTCGGTTGCGTCGGTTGCGTCGGTTGCGTCGGTTGCGTCGGTTGCGTCGGTTGCGTCGGTGGCGTGGGGCGGGGCCGCACTGTGGTGCGGCCCCGCCGGGGTGGTGGATTGGTGAGTGGTTAGCGGTACTGGTCGACGGCGCGGGGCCCGTGGGCTGCCACGCTGTTGTGGGTTGCTCCGGTGATCTCGTCGAGGGTGACGTCGGTGAAGCCGGCGGTGCGCCACTTCGGGGCGCTGGTGGTGGCGGCGCGGTAGGCGTTGAAGCCGTTGTTGTTGCTGCCGGTTCCGCCGGTGTCGGCCGTGCCGGCTACGTAGTGCACTTCGAAGTTCTTGCCCAGTGCAGCCCCGGCTGGGGTGAGGTTGTTCGTGTAGACGCCACCGCCACCGACGAGTACTGCACCGCCGCCGTGGATCAGTCCGTAGTGGCTGGGGATGAAGTGCTGGGACAGGGCCTGGGAGCCGCCGGAGAAACCGGTGAACCAGACGTCGGAGCGATCGATCGGGTACTTGGCGTAGAAGTCCTGCACGAGGGCGGCCAGCCAGTCGGAGGCGGTGCGGTCTTTCCACCAGGTGTTGTCCGCGTTCGGGGTCTTGGGGATCACCAGGATGGCGTTGTCCTTCTTGGCCTCGGCCAGATAGGCCCGAGGCACCGCGGAGGTCGGGGACATGTACTCGTAGGCGCCGTCGCCGTGGAGGTGGACGTGGAGCTTGACCGGCTTCGTCCGGTCGATGTGCCCGGCGTAGACGTGGTACTGGGAGGTCCTGCCGGCGCCGGTGAAGCTCACGGTCTGACGATCGGTGTAGGCGCCGCCGGTGCCGCCGGTCGTGTGACCGGCCGGAACTGCGGGCACCGGGGTCGAGGGCGGAACTGTCGGCGTCGCGGTGGGCGTGGCCGAGGGCGCCGGGGTCGGGGCCGCCGAGGGTGGTGCTGCAGGGGCAGCGGCGTGCTGTTCGGCGTGCCAAAGTTCCAGCCAGGCCTGGAGTTTGTCCCACATCTTGCCCTCGACCGTGTCCATGTACTCGGACAGCGACGGGGCGGCATAGGCGGGAGAGGGGGAGAACGCAAGAGCGGCAGCCAAGGTGAGGGCCGCGAGGGGACGCTTGCGCATGGCGGGTTCCTTTCAGGAGGGCAGCAGAGATCCACCCCGCAGGGTGGTGCTCGGCGGCCAGGGGTGCGGTGCGTGACGGGCAGCCTCGTGATCGGGATCGGGTGGAGCGGAAGGGTCAGGCAGTAGCCGGCCACCCCGGCGGCACGGTGTAGCCATCGGAGGAGATCGTCATCGCGGGGCAGGCGGTCACCAGGACCATGGACCGCCCTCGAGGGCGGTCCATCCGGTGCGGGGGAGGAGTTGGGTCTTGCAGGGGGCTCCGCCCTATCACCGGTCCATGCATATCAGTGTATTTGCATAAGCACTCGAACCGGGTGGTGTCGGCGATGGCCGGTGACATGCATCGTCATCTGGTGTGCGATCCCGATGTGTCCGCCTGGCACAGGGGTGTCCTGCAGTGCTGGGTGAACCGGCCTCGTGGCAGCGATCCCCGTGGTGTCCGGCCCGGGCATGTGTGGTGCCGTGTTCTTGGGCACTCCCGGGCTCGGGGCCGAACACAGCGGGAGGACAGTCACCGGAGAACCGGGACGCGAGAGGAGGGAGCCTGGTGGGGAAGGAGGACTGGGGGTGCGTGACAGGCCTGATGCCCGGTGGGGGACCTATCGGATCCGGTTTCCGGGTCGGGTGGGGTGCGTCAGCGCGGTGTGTGTCCGACGTGGTGCTGGGGCAGGTGATGTGAACGGTCCAGAAGGTGGTCGGCCCCGGCCAGGAGGGTGGCGGCGATCAGGAGCACTTGGTGGGGGCTGACCTGTGGTTGACCAGGGTTGGTGGTGATGCTGGAGGTGCAGGTGGCGAGGTCGTTGATGATGTGCACGGTGAACGTGGTGCCGAGGTGATGGCGAGGTGGTGTGTCGGTGCGGTCCACGGACGTGACGTCCACGTCCGGGAGGGTGTGGTCGGCCAGCCCTTGGTCGTGGAGGAGGCGGTGCCCGACGGTGAGCAGCGCGTCGATCACCGCGGTGGTGGAGGCGTGCGTACCCGGGGGGAGGGTGAGGGTCAGGTGGGCGGTCGCACCGGTGGGGGTTGCGTGATGGTGGCCGGTGAGGGTGAAGGAGTCCACAGCCGGAAGCTGCCGGTCGAGTGTGCCGGTGGTGTTGATCAGCGGTGCCGGCAACACGGGGCCCGGGCGGGGTGCGGGGTTCGCGCCGATGGAGGAAGGGCTCGTCTGTGGGGGCTCGGGCGCATCTGTCGCTGTTGTTCTGGGCAGTACCTGTCGGAGGGTGAGAGCGTGGCGGTGGGGGCGGCGAAGTCCCCAGGCGGCGATGGCCATGATTGCTGCGTTGCCGGCGGCGGGCAGCCAGTGGCCGTGGCTCAGCCCATGCACCATCCCTCCCAGCCCGATGAGCAGCAAAATCACGCACAGCGCCGGTGGTGCCGCTGGTGTTGGTGGCGTGGTGTCTTTCTGCCCCTGGGAGGTGGTGTCTCGACGATGGTGGTGGGGCATCGGCTCTCTGCGCTCTTTTCTGCTGTGTTGCTCACCGAGCCGTCGGGGCAGGGGAGCCTAATGCCTCGGGTGGGCGCTGTGCGCTGTGATGAGGCGCGGGTCCCGGGTGGGTCAGGGTGTCCGGTGCTGGGTGGCCAGCACCCGGCGGCGGGTGGTGGACACGGCGCGGGCGATGAGGCGTTCCAGGGGGCCTTGTCCGAGGAATTGTTGCCACACCAGCGCGAAGGCGGCAGCGATGAGGAGGTGCAGGGCGAACCATAGGTAGGGCTGGTCGTAGTGCGCCTCGGTCGACAGGGCCAGCAGGTGGGTGGTGTACAGGGTCAGGGTCATCGAGCCCATCGCGCTCAGGGGCAGCAACCAGCCCTGCAGGCGGCGGGCCAGCAGCAGGAACCCGCCGAGCACGGCCATCGAGGCGCCGAGGCCGTGCAGCAGGGCCAGGGGGGTGTTGGTGTGCGGACCGGGGATGGCCAGCCACCACCAGGTGGTGGTGGGCAGGGCCGGGTCCGGGCCGAAGACGATGACCTCATCGATCTGATCCTCGGACAGGGACGGGCTGTGGGCCATGAGCTGGTCGTAGCCCCCGGCCTGGAGGATCAGCACCCAGTAGGTCGCCCAGGCGGCCACGGCCAGGATCACCCCGAAGACCACCAGCAGCACCTGCACCTGGACATCGGCCAGGTCCAGGCGCCCGAGGGCGAGCCCGACCAGCAGATAGGTCAGGTACGGCAGGGCCGGGTAGGTGCCGGTCAGCAGCAACTGGACGAGACTCGCTCCAGGCTGGGCCACCAGCTCCCCAAATCCGGAATTGACCGTGGTGGCCGCCGGTGCGGCCTCGCGTGCCAATTGCATCAGCACCGGGGTGACCAGCGCACTCACTCCGGCGATGACGAACAGTACAGGGGGCGAGAAGGCCAAGAAGGGAATGGCCAGCAGGAAGAACGCCCCGTAGTAGACCAGGATGTTCACCGCCGGCACAGCCTGGCCCAACGCGCCCAGGGCCACGGTGTTGATGCTCAGCCCGATCGCGGTGATCAATACCGCCCGCACCGCGATTCCGGCCCGGGCGGCGGCCATGGCCTTCCCGGTGTGCGGGCTGCGCCCGCCGGAGGAGAAGGCCAGACTCACCCCGGCCAGCAGCGCGAACAGCGCCGCCGACCGGCCGGCGAACACCGTCCACTGCGCGGTGGGCTGAAAGGTGCCCGGAACCCAGGCCGGCAAAATGTGGATGGAGGCCAGTCCGAGCAGCGCCACCCCCCGGGCGGCATCGATGCCCACCAGCCGGCGCTTGCCTGGCGCGGCAGAAGTCCCCGGCCGCGGGAGGGGCTGGTCGCGGCGGGAAACTTCCGAGGCTACTGGTGACCCCGGGGAACTTGGAGTGGTCGAGCTGGTGCGTCGGTGTGGTCCGATCATGGCAGGTGATCCCCCTGAAGTGGCTGCCGCCGGACCCCCGTCCGCCGTAGCGCAGCGTCATGCGGTGGATGCCCCCGCCCTACGCAGTCGAGGTCATAGGCCACGACCGTTGAATCACCAAGGGTGTTGCATCCGCAAAGTAAGATGGCTTACTTTTTTCATGAAAACTGTAGCATTTGCGCTGGTCAGGTGGGTGAACCAATGGGGTTGCGGGGATGAACAGGTCGACGAAGCGACTGCCCTAGGCTGCGGCTGCTCGGCCGGATGCCTGAGGATCAGCGCTGCCTGCCGGTGGTGAGGGCGGGCTGGGTAGGCTCGCAGCCAGGTGTGCGGCGATGGCGGCGAGGTGGGCCAGGTAGCCGGTGGTTTCCAGCTCGGTGAGGGTGGCTGGCAGGCGGGCCTTGGCGGTGGAGGAGCGGGTGGCGAGATCGGTCAGTGTCAGCGTGTCCTGACTGTGGGTGCGGGTCACGGCCCGCAGGACGCGCCGGGCCGGGGCAGAAAGCCCGGGGTCGGCGGCGGCCTCATCGGCGAGGGCCTCAAGAGCCGGGCGCAGGGCGGCGAAGAGCGCCGCCCTGGCTGCGGGGTCCAGCAAGGTGGCGGGCCCGGTGGCGTCGGTCGGGTCCTGGTGCACGGGCGTTCTCCTTCGATGCCAGAGGGCAAGCGGGGCCTGAGGGGGGTGGGCGAACTCGGCACCTGGGCACGGCCCCGGCCGAGCCCTTGGAGGCGACGTTCTGGAACGACCAGAGCAGAGGGGCCGGGAGAACCGCGGCCATGGCGATCAGTGCGGTCGGTTCGACCGGATGCGGAACGGGCGCCACCCCGGCGGGAACTGCAGTCGCCCCCCGGCGACCGGCCTGATAGCACAGGCTTGCTGCCCACCGGGGCGACGGCCATTTCCCTCGGTACCGGGCTCCAGCCCCCCGGCTGGAGCCCTCGGCACGAGCCACCTCACCCCTGCCGGCCCTCGACCGGACGGATGGGATGATGTGTCAACGTTACCGTTTCTTGATCGAAAGGCAACTTCCTATCGTGGTTCCGGTCCGCACCTCCCGGCCGGGGTAGCGGCTGGGGATGGCCGTGGCACCGACCGTTGGAACGCGGTGGCGGTGATGTGCTGGGAGGGGCGGCCGAGAGCTGGTGGGGGGGACACCGCCGGTGGCGTGCCTCGGACGGGGGAATCTGCGCCGAGCAGCGCTCCTTCGCCTGGGCTGGGCCGCTGGGGGTCAGGGCAGAGGTGAGGTGGGTGCGCGGTGGTGGTGGATCTGGTGCTCCTCAGTGTCCAGGAGTCGGCGGGCTCCGATGGGGTCCTCGCGGACCCACAGCACTCCCAGGTCAGGGTCGAGCAGTTCCACGATGCCGGAGCAGTACAGGGTCGTTGCGGTCCAGGCCTGGATGTGATCGCCGACAACCAGCTCGGTGATGGGTGTGGCCGGGCCGGCAGGGGGTTTCGAGAGCGGACTGGTCATGGGAGGCGGCGCCTTTCGCAACAGGGGCGGACGATCCGCCACCCCATTGTCGACAGCGCACCGACGGCCAGGACCCGGGTAGGGAGGTTCGTGGGTAACACCACAGGTGGTGTGCCTCACTCCCGTTCGAGCACTGCGCGACCTGCCCGCTGTGACCAGGACTGGGCGGTCGGGGCGGTGCTGCTGCGTTCCTGGTTGCCCAGCGTGGACGGCGGACGCCTCGGGCTGGATCAGACCAGGATGTTTGGTGCCGGGTCGTGGTCGGTGGTGGAGGCACCACCGGAGGCGGGCGTGGCTGAAGGTGGGTTGATCGGCACGGTGATGGTCATGGTGGTGCCTTCGCCCAGGACGCTGCGGCAGGTGATGGTCCCGCCGTGCTGCTCGATGATCTCCCGGCACAGGGCCAGCCCGATGCCCAGTCCGGGGATGGTGCTCATCCTCGCGGTGGCGCTGCGGTAGAAACGCTCGAAGATTCGTCCGGTGTCCTCGGGTCCCATGCCGATGCCGTGGTCGATGACCTCGACGCGGGCGCTGCCCTGGTGGTGGGTGGCGAGGACATGGACGGTGCTGTGGGGGCGGGAGTACTTGATCGCGTTGGAGAGCAGGTTGTCCAGGACCTGACCGATCCGCACCGGGTCGCAGTGGGCGATCAGGGTCTGTGGGGCCTGGGTCTGCAGTGTCACCGCGCCCGATGCTGCCCGGGGTGCCGCGGCGGCGGTGGCCTCGGTGAGCAGGGCGACGAGGTCGGTGGGTGCTGGGTGCAAGGTGGCGGCCCCGTTGCCGGCACCGAGGAGGTCGTCGACCAGGTTCTGCAGCTGCTCGGTGTTGCGTTCGATGACTCCCAGGCCGCTGCGGGTGGTCTCGGACAGGGTCTCATCCATGGTGAGCAGCTCGGTGTAACCGCGGATGGAGGTCAGCGGGGTGCGCAGCTCGTGGGAGACCCCGGTGACGAACTCCTCCTGGGCGTTGAGGGCATTGACCAGCTCGGTGACGTCGTGGAAGGACAGCACCGCACCTTCGGGCTGGTGCTCGTCGTTGTGCATGGTGCGCGCCGAGACGGAGAGCACCCGTTGAGTCGGGGCCTCCCCGTAGCGCACCAGGTGGTCGGTGAAGGACTCCCCGGCCAGCGCACGGGCGATGGGTCGCTGGGCGGAGGTCAGCGGCCGCCCGGACTCGGTGTACATCCCCGGCAGCGACGCCTCGGCTGCAGCGCCGTGGGCCACCCGCTGCCCGGCGTAGTCGGCCAGCATCCCGTAGTTGGTCACCAGGGGGCGGCCGTCGGTGTCCACGGCCAAAACGCGGCTGTTGATGGAGTCCAGCACCGTGTAGAGCAGGCGTTTGCGGTGGGCGGTGGTGGCCAGGGCCTCGCGCAGCTGGGTTTCTTTCACGCGCAGCTGGTGGGTGATCTCCTGGACCGTGGCACCGATGGCCAGGACCAGGAGAGGAACCGGCAGCGCGCCGGTCAGCGCATCACCGGTCACCGGAACCGGGGAGGCAAATACCGGAACCCACACCACGACCAGTGTCATGGCAGCCCCCAGCAAGGCGGCTCCGTACGGGACGAGCCCGGAAGTCACCAGCCACAGCACCGGGAACAACAGCATCATCACGGTGCCGGTCACCTCGGGGTACATCCCTTCTCGCAGGAGGCCGATGGGCACGAAGTCCAGTACGGGAAGCACCAGGACGGCTCGGGCGGGCAGTCGCTCCCACGGCACGACCACACAGGCCAGCAGCAGCAGGACGAACAAGCCGGCGGCCCACCACACCAAGGGATTGGCCAGCAGTGGAGTGTGGAACACCGCGCTGCCCGCATACACCAAGGCCGTGGTGATCGACAGCGGCAGCTGATTCAGCAGCGCGCGTCTGCGGGCGGGCAGCTCGCTGTCGTGCAGGGCGCGGATGGATAGGAAACGCAAAGTGGAATCCACAACAGGAGTCTTCCGACGAAGGCAGCCACCACTGCGCGGGGGAACGCAGCAGCCATCTGAAGAGATTACTGCCTGCCCACCCCACCACTGGCGTGCCGAAGCCGATGGCAGCGGTTTCTGCCCTCCTCAGCTGTGCGCCTCAACTGCCCAGAAGCGGTGTCCGGTGCTGGATCCCCATGCATGAGGGTGTGGGGGGGACTGATGCACCGATAGGTGACACCTGATCTGTGGCGCTGAGAGGCGTCGATGGAAGGATGTACACCATGCCCAAGCCCTATCCCAAGGAGTTCCGCGACGACGTCGTGAAC